>CACYSG010000007.1 GCA_902776955.1 uncultured Bacteroidales bacterium
AATTTCAACAATGTCAAAGAACTCAATGGTTCAAGTGAACCGAGTTTATTTGAAAATTTTATTTATTAACCGTCCACAATTTTTAGTGGACAGCAATGGTTTCTAACTATTTCTTCAGCAACCTTTCGCATCTCTTTCAATTCGCTATCGTCATTGATGTGTCTGAACTTGACAACGACTTCAGCTTTTTGGTCAATAAACCCGTAGATTTCTATCTCCCTATCACTGGTCATGCCGAAACCGTCATCATCCATATAATAACGGCCATCAGGATTGAGTTGCCAACTCACCATAGATACGCCATTAACAAAACCTCGAATGAACGAAGGAAAGTGAAAAGAAAGCGTCCTTGCTCGCTCTTGAGCGTCTTCTGGTAACTTCTTTAGCGAATCCCAGTCAATATCATTTTCAGTCACTGTCACGAGGTATTCATCACCATCCATGAACTCGTAAGCGCATTTTGTATTATGGTTCAGTATGAAACGGGGCTTCCACCATCCCCATATACACTCATGTATGACTGCCATGCCTTCACCTGCTTGACAAGTTTCATAGATGTGGGTGTTGTATTTTGGGGTGTTAAGAAGTTTATAGAGCTTTTCATCATAACTCTCATTTCCCGACATCTTACTGATTTTTGTGTAGATGCTCATAACTAAAAGAATTAACGTTTTGTGTAACTATATTACTTCAAGCCGATGCACCATTTGGCTCGGTCGGTGAGATAAGTCATAAAACGGCTGTAGGGTATTTTGAAGTGGAAACATCCAGCTGCAAAACAGGATATCTCGTAGGGTTGGAACGAGAAAAGCACACCATCTGGAGTCAAGGAGGGCATGGGTAGCAATATCTCTCCTGTCGGGTTGCCGTCATCGTCAACACGGCGAATGAAATCCCAAATGTCAGCATTCCATACTCTCGTGATGGACGCAGTCGTATGACACCAACTGGTCAGTATAATAGCCATGTACTCCCCCATTGTAGTCATCGGTGAACAACTGATAGGTCACGTATCTGTCATTGAAAAAACGGGCTCTAAGACTGATTATCGAATATAAAGCCGGTGGGAGATCTTCATCTTCTCGACCAAACTCCTCTTCTACATCAGCGAAGTAAGTGTCTGCAATATAATTGGCAACACTATAACGGTCGTTCAATTGACCTTGATAACCGCTGCGGTCTTTCCATTCGAAATTCAAATAGGTGGATACCAACGATGGAAGCCTAACGGGACCTGTTATCTGTGCCAGTGCCACGGTTGCAATCCATTTGCTGATATGCTCGCTGTTGGTAATCGATGGCTTCGGGTAATCGATCTCAAGATTATTCATCACTCGGTCACAGAAATCTGCCTTGCGATCCCAGCGGTAGCGTTTCCAACCGGGCATTACTGGTGAACTAAGTGTCCTTAGTTTTTCAATGTCGGATGGGCTCTTGAAGTCAACTATCAGGGTTTTCTCTCCAGCCATGACTTTGATTACAGTGGGCGTAATGCTGTCTGTCTCAAAGTAGGTCAAGGAAGGATCCTCTGCCAGAAGAGTACTCTCTGTAAAGATAGCATAAGTCTTCAAATCGTCATCAGATGCGTATAGATAGGTCACACCACATACAGTACAGATAGTGTCGATTGACCATGATGCTCCAGGCAAGAGTGCATTCAATTCAGCCGGCACAACCACATTAGTTTCTGTGCTTTCCTCTTGGCTGTCATCGTACTCTGAATACTCATAAACCGGCTCATCCACTTCATTCAAAAAAGCCCATTCATCTACCTCAATCTCTTTTTTGTTGAAATCGAGGGCATATAGGGCTGCTGAGAGAAGTCCAGCAATAATAATTGTCATTATGATGTGTCGCTTGCTCATGATGGTCGTATATAGTCGTTTTTGAATCCACAATAATAGTAAAAATGCCAGCAATCCGCCTCAGTACCATATTATACGAACTGCTGGCATGAGTCTAAAACATTAATTGCCTACTTGACCACTTGACCTTTGCCGTTGACGATGACACTTTTTGAGTTTTCATCGGAGCAGAGATATAAATCGGGACCTATAGCTTCGATATTGTAATATGACGGCATGGTAACAATGTGACCATCTGCAGTCATCAAACCTTCGTAGCAGTTACCTGCTGTATAGGCCCTCAATCGAGCGGTGGCTTTGGGATGATAGAACGTGGGTGTTTCATCATCTACTTCATTGCACCAGTCCTCCTCTTCGTCTGCCGAGATGCATGCGACCTCCTGATCTTGCTGCTTTGGCTTTAGATAAGCGATGGCATCGGTCTCGTATTCCAACATACGGACAGATTTGATACAGAAGTCATTGATTAGATTACCTGCTAAATCGTACTTCCGAATCGTGTTGTTTGGCATGACCACATCAATGGTCTCATCGCAGTTGGTGATGATACATTCCATGAGCGGCAGGATGGGGTTCAGGTTCCTGTCAAGTACGCCCATCTTCTTGTCCTTTTCAACGCAAATCAGTGAATCTTGGCAAATAAGGATGTTGTTGTATTCAGCAGGCAGCACCATCTTACCCGTTGTGTCCATCAGACCTTGATAGTTGCCATCCTTACTATCGATTACACAGTAGCCCCAATGGTACACGTAACCATCCATCCATGGACGATAACGCAAATCAGGCTCAATCACTACCTTGCCGGTTGCGTCAATGAACTTGATGATACCACCCTCATCAACGCTGGCAAGCCCGTCCGAAAACACCCAGGCGTGGTCATACTTGGCAGGGATGACAACTTTGCCCGTGAACTTGTTGAAGTAGCCACGCTTTTTGCCATCGCTGTAGCAGACGAGAGAATCATCGCCCAAGGGCTTTGCGATCCATGCGATGTGCTTAATCGTACGTTCGCCAGTACGAGAATTGAAAACGTAACCCCTGCCATCAACATGATTATGGTAATAAATATCTCGACTGACGAAAGTGTTTTCGTAACAATCCGGATCATCACATTCACTGTGCCGGGGTTTAACCTCATCAATTATTGCAATGACAGCAACGATTGCCAACATTGCCATAAAAATGGCCGCACTCGTGGCGAAAATGCCCCAGATCACCTTAGCATACGTACCACCCCTCTTGTAGCCGAACAGCCCGAAAAACCAACTCACGGCCTGACACACACCTTTCCACAATACAGTGAAAAACATCTTAGCTGAAACCTTTTTCATTTTACTGATGTCATTATAATCAACAATTCATGCTGATAATTCAACAAACAAGTAATAATTCGCATAACAGGTAGTTAACAGATAATTGAATCAGGTGTTAAATGAAGAAGCAATGCATCAAATGTATTGCTTCATTCATACAGAAGTTTCAGATGAGTCAAGATTTGTAATCAATCAAACCAGTCTTCAACTGTTTCTACAACTGATTCGGCAGCGTCAACTACCTTTTCAATAATCTCGTCTTTGTGCTGTTGGAAAATACGATAGATTCCCACACCGATTTTAGTTAAGTTTTCCATATTAATTAATATTTAATTGTTAATAAAAAATGTTTCTATTATAAAGAGCCGGAAACAAAAGAATTCTTACAAAAAGTGTCACTTTTTAAGATTTGCACCGCAATTCTGGCAAAACTGCCAGTGGCTCTCTATAGGTTGATGGCATCCTGGGCAGATGTTATCTGAATAGGTGCCATTCTCAATTTGAGTTTTGATTCGACAGAAATCTTCGCTCTCACTCCACTTGAGTATTTCTCTTACACGAACGGCAGCGAAAGGATGATCACTAGTCGCGATGGCGTACATCTGCAAAGATTTGTTCCAGAAACCATCATTTCTTATTACCTCATATTGCTCAGCTTGTTGAGCCCAAAGATTTAAGTCCAACTGATCCGTAAGTGTTTTGGGGCCTCCGGCTAAACGAGCTTGAGAACGTGCTACCACCTCAGGGCTTGTGATTATTGCTGCGGCTCGGTCTGCTGAAAGTTCGCTCTTGCGATTCCAATAGAATAAAGCCAGTTTTAATGGAGCGGCAATTAATCCCGTTGGGTCAATAGAGTTTATGCCTCCCAACACAAACGAGGCGAGGTTTGAGTAAAGAACATGCCGGCAAAGAATATGTCCGCATTCATGAGCGATAACACTATCAAGTTCTTCAGAGGAGAGCATCTCTACCAATCCAGAAGTAATCTGGATATAAATCCTTGTGTCGCCAAATGTCCAGGCGTTTGGCATAGGGTTCATTGTGAGATAGAAGTCAGGAACCTCAATACCTAATTTCTCACAAATTGGCGGAAGTCGATTGTAAAGCTGTGGCAACTGTGATGGTGATAATTGTACACATGAAGCCATATTAACCCCATGCATGATTTGCTCATAGCCAACAGCCAAAAACTTCTTCGTTAATGCGGTCAATCCTGGAACGTTTTGGAGTTGCCTGAGAGCTGCTGCGTCCTCGGGATGAATAAAGTCTGATGGATTCATAATTCCTATAAGTTTGAGTATTAATAGTTATGCGGTAAGTCTTGACCCACAGATAGTACAGAAACTGGTTCCTGAAATCATAGATGCGCCACAGTGAGGGCATATCTGTTTCAATGTTGCCGCTTGTTCTGCAAGGTTAATTGCTGTATCATCAAGCTTGGATTGTTTGATGAGGCCCCAAATTTGGGTCAGTAGTACAGGCCAAGTCACAAATAACGTAATCATCGTTGGAATGACTTGCTGGCCAAATATGCCAACGCCAGCATCAACCAATACGCCATCATTTTGTGGCCGAAGTCTGATGTCGAGAGCCGTCCGCAGACCAAGAATTGCCTTGAAAATGCCACCCTTGGTTATTGTGACTTGCCGCCCCCCTCCGAACAATGGAGCGGAAGAATATTCATATCCTTCCCCTGTGAAATAATTTACGATGTTTTGTTCCATCACAGGAATTGCGCTTTCGGTAGCAGCAATCAGTTTAGATGAATGGAATAGTGCCATAATAACTGTAGTTTAGTTGGTGAGTAATTAACTTGTTTATCTATAAGAGCGCTTTTTTCGAGGAATCTTACATTTAAAAATGAAACAAATGCACAAAACCGAAAAACCAACTTAAAATGTTTATTTAATTGCGAAGTATACACAACATCCTGGCCAAAATATCGGGATGACCAGAATGAATACGAGCTTAAGCTAATGTGTTAAGACTAAATCTTATTTTAAATAATACTTACTTCTTTCTTCTATAGTTAAAGAACGATTCTTAAATCTTTCACGTGTGCTATCCAAAAGCAACTGATAAGGAGTGAACGACCATAATTTTATTGTACCATCTTTCGATGCTGATAGAATCAAATTGCTTTCATTATTGAAAGTAACAGTTCTCACATAGTCATTATGTCCATATAATGTGAGGATAAGATTAAAGGTCTTGGACTCCTAGGTCTTTATGGTTTTGTCAAAAGATGAGGATACCAAATAATTTCCATCTGGGCGATAAGAAACAAATGTCACTATGTTTGTATGGCCACCTATTATCTTCAATAATTTACCATTTTCAAAATCCCATACTCTAATATTTCCATCCCATGATGATGCAACAATTTTGCGTCCGTCAGGACTAATTGCAGCAGATGTTATATCATTGGAAGTGGAATCTTTTAATTCTTTTAGTAATTGTCCTGTTCTGGCGTCCCAAATTTTTAATTTCGACTTTATTAGGAAACGACCCATTACCACTATTGAGATGATCTTTTCCCATTTGGAGTAATTGAAACCGAACGCGTCCAATTATCTTCATGACCTTTCCATACTGCAGTTTGGCGTTTTGTATTCACATCCCATATTCTAATACAATCATCAGAAAAAGACGTGACGACATATTTGCCACTTGGGTCAAATGATACTTCGTAATACTAGTTTAAAAGATTAAAAGAGTATTTCGTATCAGCTATTAAATCTCAAAGCATAACATCCTCTAATGACGGTAATGATCCAATTTATGTTGAAGCCATTCCGCCCACTTGTTATCCTTATGTTGATAGCTTATTAAAGCATAGTAATTACGACTGAATCCTATACCCTTTACATTTGATCTAGATTGTATTCATTCAAAAAAGCGTAAATATTTCTATATCTCAAGTAATTATGCTTTTATCAATCCGCACTAAAAGAAACGGATTTAATCTGAATAATAGATAATTCTCTGACAAATAATATAACTTCAAATTAAGAATAATTGTCACGATGAGTGGGTGAATTCTTATTTTGACATATCACATTAATCAAATGAAGTCTTTCCAGGAGATGGGTTGTCCACAGTTTTCGCAGAATGACTGACTCTTGAAAATCGGCCTACCACATTTTGAGCATTTATAAGCGTCGTCTTTGGCTTTAATTCGTCTCATCAGCTGGTTGTATAGGGGAGTATTATCATTCTTGACAATGTCATACCCTAATTTCCGCAGCAATTTGATAGTATTGAATGCCATATTCCGGTCATATTCTTTTTCGCTCTCTGGTAATTGAGCATAAGGAACCATACAAGGATTATGGGTATCATCACGAACTGGACCATATTCAATACCTTCAGCCTTTCGCATTGAGGCCCAAACTTCATGGGCATTTTCTGCAATAGCTTCACGCAGTTCAAGTAACTCATTATCTAATTGGACGTCATCGACCCGAATTGGACTAGGGCAATAAACGCCATCCGGCTTCTTGGTTGTGATTGTATAGTAGTTTGAGTCAGACCATGCTTTTATGAAAATGTCTTCATCTATAACGTCTGTCGGGCTTTGTAAAGATGGATCATAGCAACGAACTTTATGTTCGGCTGAAAGGTAATCAAGCACTACAATAGCATGATTGGGATCTTTGTTTTCAGTAGAAACTCTCAATTTATCGATATTGACAACTACAATGACATCTTCACCATTAAGAATGGCTTCTTGTAGCTGCTGTATATTTGTTTCATATGAGCGTTTAACCTGTAATCCATGCCGTTCCAAAAGGCGTCCCATATTATACAAAGGAGTTCCCTTTTCTTTTAGCCAACTATTTGACAAGGCTTCTTCTGTCAACTCATTCTCCTCAATATTGATTCCGTGTTTTTGTAATATGAACTGTTCGCAAAACACGTCACATAAATTATTCTGAGTTGATGCTGCTAACCTGGTCATTGGATGTACATCATAATCCTCTAATTCATCATCTCCCAGTGATTCTTGAAGTCGCTCAATGGTGATGATATATTCTTGTAGTTCTTCGTCATGAGCAATTGCGTCAAGCACTAGTGCCATCTCTGCCTCATTGACATTGCCATCCAGATAGCGATCAATTAGCTCATCTGTGACTTTATTGATTTTTTTGTTCATATCCTTTTATTTTTTTGATTACAAATGCTGTTAAACTTGTCATTGCCCTTGTTGTTAGGTTTGACATATTTTTATGTGAAACTCCAATTTCTCTTGCAATGTCTTTATCTGACATCTTTTGTACAATTTTAAGCTCCAATATCTTTGCATAAGTTGGCTGAGCTTTACTGCCGAAAAAAGAAGCCGAACTGTAATCTTCGATCAATTTTTTAACAAGTTCAGTGTCGTTGCGTGCATCATAAATCTCAGCCAGAATAGCTGAACCGATATCTGATACTGAATCTTCTTCTGGCGGCAATGATTTGACCGTTATTATAACCACATCTGGATTAGGGCGGCTTGTAACACCAAACTTTTCTAAAATTTCTTCATGATTTCTTTTTGCATTACGAGTTACGGTTCTCTGTAACCAGGAGTCAAAAGATTGGGGGTTCCTAATTTGCTTGAGTTTCTCACACTCATTTGCAATTAAACACTCAAATGCATGATCCCGTATTGTTTCCCAAATTTTTATATCAACTTCTGGAAAGTCAAAACGTGCAAGATCAAAAAAAAACGCTGAACACTTACGATCTTCATAAATCACGCGATGAGCAGCTTCCAGGTCTCCATCGATCATGCGTATAATTAGTTCGATTCGAGTCATCACATAAGTTATTAATTTAGTAATTCACAAAAATACTACTAAAATAAATCCCATGCAAGACTCGAACCGAATTTTTAATCATCAATCGCCTAGAAATACATCAATAAGCGCTTGAATCAAATCAATTAATCCCATAGTAAAACATTTTTAGATTGATAAACAAATATCTTCATCAAGTGAAGTGATTTACCATGGATACTGTTCTGCAATCTCAGCCCAATCTGTGTCAGCATAAATGCCAATCACATCTTGTAGAATTGAATGCCCCGTCGCCAGCTTATAGCCAAAATTGGCAACCCTGAAAATTGTTAGAATACCCATAATTATCGATACAAAGTTAAAGATTAAACGAAGCTGAAACTCTTGTAAGCAAGACTGATAACAGGGGCCTTAGTCATCATCAAACAACCCGGCAGCGTCTGCTACACCATCACTCAGGCCCAGGGGATCAATGATTGTAGTCATAATACCCCACTTGATCTGGCGAACCCCTTTGTCAATGCGGTCATCGCCTTCCTTCCAACCTTTATAAAAGTTGTAAGCTCCCTTTCCAATACCAATAAGTCCCATAATCTGTTAGTTTTAGAAATTAATGTAATGTTAATAACCCCGGCAACAAGTGCCTTCACTTATAAGAGCCATCTTATTGGGATATCTTACAAATTATCTACAGAAGCACATGGAAAACTGTTCAGGGTACACTATTTTCATTATAGAAAAAACAAACGTGTTATTCATTAAGTCAACACGTTTGTTTAATGTCAAATACGAAAGGTTTCTCACATGTAAGTAACTCAAAGAGCATTATTTGTTCTTTTTATTGCTCTTCCATTCGTTATACTTCCTGTTGATCTCTTGAGAGCCACGAATACACGCATAAGCGATGGCAGCGGTTATAAAAGTCATAATCTTATGATTTGTAATTAATAAAAGTGAATTAACCCCGGCAACCTTTGCCTTCACTAATAAGAGCACGATTACAAAAATATCTTACTAAAACAAGTTACTTCTTGTTATTGTTCCAAAGGTTTCTAATCCCAAGATAGATACAAACGGTGATAAATGTGAATAAAGTCATAGGTCTCAAAATGTAAAAGATATTATAATGCTGATAACTCGGGGCAAACAATCCCCTCTCGTATAGTAAGAGCATAATGTAGATTCTTTCTTACAACATTATTTGAAAAAGAAACAACATCTGTCGCAACCCTCAGCATATTATGAGGGCGTTTTATAGCACATCCACGTTGTTTTCCGATATTACATTATAAAAAATGTATGGCTAATATAAGGTGACTATAATTCGCCAAAAATATAATTATCTTTCACAATTTGAGGCAGACTATTATCTTTAGGCTCAATACTTATAGGGTATATAAACAATCTTTCTTCATCTAGACTCTTTTGTGGGTATGCTCTTTTTAAAGCATCATCTATTTCTTTTGCTACATATTCGCTGTTGGCAGCGTTCTTTGACCAACAAAGAAAGAACAAGTCTGCGTTCTCAATATATTGTTTGATTTCCAAAGGATAAATATCTCCAGTTGACAGATAATGTCTATCAAAGAAGTAATCAATTTTTAGAGCTTTATAAGCCTCTGCAATATACCTCACTTTATCTTCATCTAAATGTGAGTATGAGATAAATACTTTTTTAAATTGATGAGATGTTATTGGTGCGGGTAAAAATTGTTTACTTTGTCCTATGATATTTGTGACAAAATACATTTCACCTATAGGTATATCATCGATTAGAATATTGACTTCAGAAAAAATCCTTTTTTTATCAAAATCAATTGGAACTGTTATAATAAAGCAACTTTTTATGGCACGTCCTGACCATATCAATGTTTTGGATTCTTTATAAAAATCATTGATACGCAATGTTATCTGTATTTTTTGATTCTTTTTCAAATCAAAACTAAGTGGGGTTTGACTTCGCTCTGTCGCTTCTTCGTCTACTTTTGCCGCTTGATTTATTACATTTAAATGAGCGCTATCTTTATAAATATAAACCTGAACAAGAAACATGTCTCCTTTTGAAACCTCTCTTGGAGCAAACACACTTGCACTATGATTTATTTGATCCCGATTTTCTAAATTTCCTCCTAAAAAAATATCATTACGTTTCCCGTCATAATATTCAGACGTTTTGATTATTTTAGCTAATACAACTCTTATAGAGTCAACATATGTCTGTTTCTGATGATTTGCCATGTGTTTAATAGTGTGTTTATAAATAAACATCCGCAAATCAATAGATGATTCTGCCTTTGCTGCTATAAATTTAGCGGATGGTGCTTGTAGTTTACAACTTGAATTGAAAGTGATGGAATAGCATGATGATATGTCTACTGTCCCGTTATAACCATAAGGTATAATGCTGACAAACGTATTAATATCAATTGATTCACTTATTAAATCAAGTTGATTTAAATAACGATGCCTATGAACAGTTAATATAACCGTATCATACTCAAAAAGAGACGGTATATCATCAGCACACATTAATTCAACAACGTCAACTCGCTTAGATTTTAAGTATTTTATTGTTTGGCAAATGTTGTCTGCTATTGGTTGATATTCCTGCCAAAGTATTTCTGGATCATTCGTACCATATGAGAATTCAAGAGATTCAATGAAATCAGATTTATCTTGACGACTGCAAGACAAATTAAATAATTCTTTTTTATAAGGAACACCAATTGCCAAAACAACACTTTTGTCAGGCAACTTGGAGTTGAAGAATGTTGTTCTCATTATTGTTATGTATAAAAAGTTTTGCAAATTTGTACTCCCGGATTTCTTGAAGATCACGTGAATTGATGTTAAGTTTAGAAAGTTCTTGTCTAAACCTAAATTCGTCCCATAGTTTATTGGGACGATTTAATATATCGTTCCAAAAAGCTATCAGAAACTCCTTGAACTTCATCCAATTTCCATCAATATCTTTTGGCAGGTTGAAAACCATACATTCATATATACGGTCCTGATATTTGTTTTGAAGTAGAGATTGTGGTCGCCTTGGTATTCTGAATGCTACATATTCTACACCATCGGAACCTTTATAAAAAGTTTCTTGCATTGCATTAATGTCATACATTGCCAAATCAATAGCTTTTGTCGTAGCACTTACGACTTTACTCAATCTTGTTGTATTGCCATCAATAAAATTGATTCTAACAGTATTTGCGTCCTGTTTAAAGCAGACTATTGTCTTTACTCCTCCCTCGTTCTTTGTTGTTTGTAACAAATACTCTTCTATTTTAGGCATTACATCATCAGCCGACTTCATCTCTTCCAACCCTTTAATAAGACTTTCAACCATAGGAGAAGGAGGAGGGATTATTGGCTTAATTGGTTTAATGATAGGCTTAATCGGGGGCTTAACTTCGGCTGCGCCATTAGCGCATGACTTACATCCTTTGAGTAGCTTCCTCCCAGCCTTTGCTGCTTCTCTAACAGCCTTAGCGTTTGGACCACAAGCTTGAGTTTGTTGGCTTAGTTCAGCATCATAATTTATTTCAAGGGAACAGATAGCAAACATAATAAATATTACTAAGTATTTGTTGATTTTTTTCATATGTAATAATCGAAATCTATTAATAATCATTCGCTTTCAAAAAATAACTATTTTGCAATTGCTGACATTGGGGATGAAGCTACTGGGCGGATGCTTCGACACAAATAAACGTACCCATCGTCAACATAGATGCTATCTGAGAAAAACTTTAAATTATAAGCAGTATCTTTATTATTCTGGTTTTCTTCACATGACCAATAAAACCCATAAGTGTTGTGCTCGATTGTTTTTCGTATTGTTGTACGACCAGCAGCAGGGAGAAATATGGTTTTTCCATTCTTTTTGCTGGTCCCCAGCATACCAAAGGTCCCTTTTAATCTTATCCATTTCCAATTGCAATAGGTAATTATTTCTTCAAGTTGTGATTTTGTGGGCATTGACCATTCATCACCCATTTCTCGAGTAGCCTGGTCGACAAATCCCCATGGGTAAAGTTCTCCTTTTTCATATGGATTATTTGCCCCTAAATTGCGATCACACCAAATTGTTCCACTTGGTAGTCCCAGGTCAACTATTTGAGGGCCATCTGACTTTCCGTTTAGGATATAGAAAAATAGAAGAACGCCCAATAGTATCAGAGAAAGAATAGCCATTGAAAACTTCAAACGATTCTTCATAATAAGGTTAATAAATTTTCTGAATCTACTGAATTCCTCCTTCTGAATCATGCTTTGGGCCGGATTAACTACATGTGTCCCTAAATTGCTTTTTAGTGTACGAATAAGTTTTTCAATCTCATGCTCTCGATTTGATTTGGAATAATAATCTACGTAATCAAGATTTATGAGATCAAACTCAACATCTTGATTATATCGAGAACTGTCAAGTTTGATAGGAATTATGTGCTTTTGTCTGTCAACGGCAATCGCAATTTCTTTAGAAGTCCAACGCGAAGCATTAGAATTTTTAGAAGAAAAAAACAAAATAACTGTTGAATCTTCAATCGCCTGGACAATAATTGATTTATACGATTTTCCAGGATGGACGTTAGTTCTATCAATCCAAACTTTATATCCTGCCGATTCCAATCGTTCGACAAAAGACTCAACCACTTTTGAGTCTGTTCTTGAGTAACTAATGAATATATCGTTTGCCATTTTACTTAGCTTTTCTAGTATATAAATGCTACAGTTTAAGTTGACTTGTTATTGTTATTTTATTTGCAATAAAGAACCATCAATACCTTCAATAATAATTTCATATCCATAGGTGGATAAAAAATTAATAATAAGACATTCATAGGGTTGCACATGTTGCTGAATTATAGTATTTTATTGATGATAAAATATTGAATTCAAATTATTATGTGCTAAACTTGAACGCAAATTTCGTCAAAATTTTTGATGTATACAAGAGATTGTTATCAAATCTTTTAAACTGAACTTAGTAACAAGCCCATCATGCCAAAAATAAAATCAGCATTGATATTGTCGTTTTTCTAATCATTGTCTTCACACTACTTGGATTATTTTCTCAATCCCCCTTTTCTACAATACTGATAAAGGCTTCGGACGGGAATATTGAGGGCCTTAGCATTATCTTTCACTGATGTTGTTCTGTCATACTTACCATCGATTTCATTGTATATCTGATGGCTGTTGTGATTCTCCTTGCCAGCCTTCGTATATAGTGTACCGATGGATGATAGATGAACTTTGGCCAGTTTCCCTTCAGTGGCCAATCTCATGAATAAGGGTCGGGAAGGGAATGGCGCGCTTTTTCACGTTTCAGACAACAAATAATCAATGATTCTGTCCTTAAGCGCAACTTTTTGTCAAACCACCACAGCTATTGGCGATTTTTAATGTATCTTTGTAGCCATGCCATTAATTGAATCAGCCTACACACAAGGCAACATTCAAGACTTGTAAGCAACAGAAACTATGATAAATATCAGGAAACTTGAAGCGGAATTGTGGGAATCGGCCGATCTGCTGCGTCAGGGCAGTAAGCTGACCAGCAGCCAGTATTGCATGCCTGTGTTGGCGCTGCTGTTCCTGCGCTATGCCTATAGCCGCTATAAGATGGTCGAAGCCGAAATCCTCCAGGGCCGTCCCATGCGCGGCGGGCGTGTGATGCCTGTCGAGCCGAGTGACTTTGCCGCCAAGAGCGCGCTCTACCTGCCCCGTGAGGCCCAGTTCGACTATCTGGTTAACCTGCCCGATAACATCCTGGATGCCCACCTCAAGGGCAAGGACGGTCACGACATCAACTCGCTGGGCGAGGCGGTCAACAACGCCATGCAGCTCGTCGAGGACCAGAGCGAACAGTTGACGGGTGTGCTGCCCAAGACCTACACCATGTTTGCCGACGACCTGTTGCGGGAGTTGCTGCGCATCTTCAACAACAAGACCATCGATGAAGTGGGCGGTGACATCATCGGGCGCATCTACGAGTACTTCCTCTCCAAGTTTGCCAAGGCGGTCGCCAGCGACGACGGCGTCTTCTTCACGCCCAAGTCATTGGTAAAAATGCTTGTCAACGTGCTGGAGCCCAAGCAGGGCGTTATGCTCGATCCCGCCTGCGGTAGCGGTGGCATGTTTGTCCAGACGGGCGACTTCGTCAACGCTGCCGGCATGAATGCCAACAGCCAGATGACCTTCTACGGCCAGGAGAAAGTGGAGTACAATGCCCAGCTGTGCCTCATGAACATGGCGGTGCATGGCCTGAACGGCCGCATCATCTCGGGCGACGAAGCCAACACCTTCTACCACGATGCCCACAACCTGGCGGGCAAGTGCGACTATGTGATGGCCAATCCGCCCTTCAATGTCGATAAGGTGAAGGCCGAATCCACCTTTGCTGCCGGGCGTCTGCCCTTCGGCCTGCCGGGCGTCAATGCCAAAAAGAAAGAGGTGAGCAACGCCAATTACCTGTGGATAAGCTATTTCTATGCCTACCTCAACGACCACGGCCGTGCCGGCTTTGTGATGGCCAGTTCGGCGACCGACAGCGCCAACAAGGACCGTGACATCCGCGAGCAGCTCGTGCGCACGGGCGATGTGGACGTGATGATGAGTGTGGGCAACAATTTCTTCTACACGCTCTCGCTGCCGTGTTCACTGTGGTTCTTTGATCGCGCCAAGCGTCCCGAGAACCGTGACAAGGTGCTCTTTATCGACGCCCGTAACTACTACACCGTCGTGGACCGCACCCTCAACGAGTGGAGCGAGTGGCAGCTGCGCAACCTCCAGGCCATCGTCCACCTCTACCGTGGCGAGACCGAAAAATACCGCCAACTGCTGCAGGACTACAAGGCTGTGTTGGGCGACACGACCGTCGCCACCGCCCAAGAGGCCATCGATCGCCATAAGGCCGAGGCTAAGCAACTCATCGCCGATGCACCCCGCAAGGACAAAAAGCGCGTCGAGGCCGAGATGAATGCCCAGTTAGCCGCCCTCGAGGACACCCTCGAGACCGCCCGCCAGCATGAGTGGCTCGTCGAGAAATTCGGCGAGGGCGAGTACCAGGACGTGCTGGGCCTCTGCAAGGTCGCTACCATCCAGGAAATCGAGGAGAAAAACTACTCGCTCACACCTGGCGCTTACGTCGGCGTCGCCGAGCAGGAAGACGACGGCGTGGACTTCCACGAGCGCATGACTGAGATCCACGACCAGCTCGCCCGCCTCAACACCGAGGCCAACGCCCTGATGTCCGACATCCTTAAATCATGGGAGAATTTAACAAGAAAGGAGGCTCAATCATGACTCAAGAAGAAAAACTGCTACGCCTGCTCGACGAGCACAAGAGATTGGGCATTGCCGACCAGATAGACTATCAGAAGTTCTATCTCTATTCCATCATCACCCATTCCACTGCCATCGAGGGCAGCACTGTGACCGAAATCGAGAATCAGTTGTTGTTTGACGAGGGCATTTCGGCCAAAGGACGCACTATCCAAGAGCAGATGATGAATCTTGACCTGAAGGCGGCTTATGAGCAGTCGATGAGGTTGGCCCGCGACCATGCCGATTTCTCTGTCGAGATGCTCAAGGGGCTCTCGGCACTGGTGATGAAGAATACGGGTGGGCAATACAATACCGCACAGGGCAGCTTTGATGCTTCCCAGGGCGATTTAAGGCTGGTGGGTGTGACGGCAGGTATCGGTGGCCGCTCCTACATGAATTTCCAGAAGGTTCCGTCCCGTTTGGCAGAGTTTTGCTCACAGCTGAACGAACGCCGACAGCAGCTGATGGCTTCATCCGATATCATCAGCCAATATCTCTTGAGTTTTGATGCACACTATCAGCTGGTGACGATTCATCCGTGGGTGGATGGCAATGGCCGCATGTCCCGACTGGTAATGAACCATCTGCAATATGAGTTTGGGCTGGTGCCTGTCAAAATTGTCAAGGAAGACAAGGCCGAATACATCCAGGCTCTGGTGGATGCACGAGAGCAGGACAGCCTGATCCCGTTCCGCCAGTTTATGCTCGACGAGCATATCCGCAACATCAGTCACGAGATTGAGCAGTTCAAGCGCTCACAGGAGGTTGACCCGATAAAGTCCGCCTCTGACCCGATAAAATCGTTCTCTGACCCGATAAAAGAGAAGCTCTATCGGGCAATCCTGCAGGACAACAGCTTGAATTACGCCGAATATGGTCAACGCATCGGCGTTTCAGAGGCTACCGTCAAGCGCCGCTTGGGCGAACTGAAAAAAGCAGGCCTTATCGTCCGCGTGGGCAGCAACAAAAATGGCCACTGGCAGATCACAGGAAAGGAGGACAACGCATGACCGACATCCTAAAAGCATGGGAGGAACTGAAATGAGGAAAATCTCGATACGCTTCTATAACGACCGCGAGGTGCGGGCAGTGTGGGACGACCAACAGAGCAGGTGGTGGTTCTCGGTGCTTGACGTTGTTGGGGCTATCAACGGGCAGGACGACTACACGCGCACGCGCAACTACTGGAAGTACCTCAAGACCAAGTTGCGCAAGCAGGGTAGTGAAGTGGTTAGTGTCACTAACCAGTTGAAACTCCTTGCTCCTGACGGCAAACATCGATTGACCGATGTGCTCGACTACGACGGCGTGCTCCTGCTGGCCAAGAACATCCCCAACACCAATGCCGCCCACTTTGTGCACTGGTTTGCCAGCGATAGCGATTCCATCGACGGCAAGAGCCGCGACAAGGCCTACTCCCTGTGGGAGAGTGGACTCATGGACAGCATTGAGGTAGGCACCACACGGGGCCTGCAACAGATTCACGGCTACCTGTTCGGCGGCCTGTATGACTTCGCCGGGCAAATCCGCAATGTGACCATCTCTAAAGGTGGTTTCACCTTTTGCCGTGCGCAGTACCTGCCTCAGTCACTTCGCGAGATTGACCGAATGCCCGACGACACCTTCGACGAGATTGTAGCCAAATATGTCGAGATGAATGTGGCTCACCCATTTATGGAGGGCAACGGGCGCAGCACCCGCTTGTGGCTCGACCTGCTGCTCAAACACCGCATCGGCCGCTGTGTAGATTGGAGCCAAATCCCCAAACGCGACTACCTCGCCGCCATGGTGCTGAGCGCCACCGATCCCGCCATGCTCCACCGTCTGCTGCAGAGCGCCCTCACCGATAAAATCAACGACCGCAAGACCTTTATGAAGGGCATCGACTACTCCTACTACTACGAGCAAGAAGACGCCCCAGAGCCCAACAGAAAGGAGGACAACGCATGACCGAGTGGCGAAAAGTAAAATTTCTTGAGGTCGTTCAGTTGAATCCTCGTGTCTCTTTAACAAAAGGAGAACTTTATCCTTTTGTGGAAATGAGTAATGCTCCGATAGGGTCAAGATATCCAGAAAATGACGTGTTTCAGACCTTCTCAGGAGGTGGTAGCAAGTTTGAGAAAAGAGACACAGTCATTGCTAGAATTGAGCCATGCTTGCAGAATGGGAAAGGGTTTCTTTCAAAGTATGATAAGGGCTTTGGCTCAACAGAGTTTTTGGTTTTTCGTCCCGTTAACGAGGAAGTGATGTCATATGATTTCCTTTATTACTTTATGGGACAACAAACCATAAGAGAAGCCATGGCAAAAACAATGGTTGGTGCCAGTGGAAGGCAGCGAGTCAACAATGCCTTTTTTAATGATTTGTTCATTACTCTACCGACTTTGCCTGTTCAGCTCCGCATAGCGGAGGTGCTCTCCCGCTACGACGCCCTGATAGAAAACTACCAGCGCCAAATCAAGTTGCTCGAAGAAGCCGCACAACGACTCTACAAAGAATGGTTCGTTGACCTACGCTTCCCCGGACACCAATCCACCCCCATCATCAACAACCTCCCCCAATCCTGGCAAAAGAAAAAACTCGCCGAAATCGCTCCAATTAAAACGGGCAAGAAAGATGCTAATTTTGCATCTGATGATGGTGCATATCCATTCTTTACATGTGCACAAGCACCTATTAAAGCGCCTTCTTACTCTTTTGACGATAATGCTGTAATACTTGCTGGAAATGGGGACTTTAATGTGAAGATATATCGAGGTAAATTTGAAGCATATCAAAGAACGTATGTTTTAGTACCTTATGACTCAGAAATGCTCTATCTGCTCTTTTTCTGCGTATCTGAGAATATGGTCAAATTAGCAACAGGCGCAAGTGGCTCAACTATTAAATTCCTAACAAAGGGTATGATTGAATCACTTGATTTATATCAACCATCAACAATGGTTTTGAAGAAGTTCAATAAACTAGTTGAACAGATTCAGAGCAAGAAAGAAAACCTATTGGCCCAAATCCGCAACCTCAGCGAAGCCAAAGACCGTTTCCTGCCCAAACTGATGAGCGGGGAAATAGAAGTTTAACTAAATAAAATAGGCATTTTATGGAAATGATAATAACCATCATATTTACTGTTTTAAGTATAATTGCCACCATAATTGTTACTCATTATTATACCAAAAAACAGATGGCAAAGAATCAAATCTCTCATTTTGCCATCGAAACCTACAATCTCGATAGAGGAGTCAAAGAGGTTTTTCCTGAGTTTCTGATGATGTATAATGGCTTGGCTTTAGGGAAGTACACGAGATTTTGTGAAGGCCGTTTTAAAAACACGGGCAATAAAGATATACATGGCAATGACGAATTAGAGTTTTCACTTATCTTTCCTGATCACTATTCTATAAAAGCAATTGATGTAACTGCATCAACTGAGGAGTTATCAATTCGTCACGAAATAGATAAAGAAAGAAAGAATAAAGTTCACTTCTTTATCAAGAATTTATTAAGGACAGGTGAGGAGTTTAAATATTCTGTTCTATTAGACAGTTCTGAGAATGATAATAATCCATTTGGCAAATTGCGTTTTTCCAATAGGATTCCTGACACAAGCATTCAGGAAGCGGATGTGAAGCATATTAAGTTTTATGAAAAAATCTCTTATTTAGGGGTGGCTATGATTCTTCTACTTATGTTTATCCTTTTTTGGTGGGAGAAAACCATATTTGCTGATACTATTTATAAAACTATATTTATGATATGTTTTATTTTGGTTAATGGTTTTACTGCATTTGCTCTCATGAATACTAAGAATTACAAACTATCTTGATTTAATTATCGAATTATGTCAAAGGAATTCAGTGAAGATAAGTTGATACAGGCCAGTGCCACCGAACTGATTTATCAATAAATGAGCATGGATAACGAGAACAAATATAGCATTCAGGACTTGGACGAGTACATTCGCCAAGGGGAGCCCGAGCGTCGTGAGAAGGCTATCGCCTGGCAGACCGCCATTGGCCTGCAAGCTGTTGACGGCCTGACTGTTTCAGATTATTTGATAGAACTTGCCATCAAGAACGTTAAGGGCGAGTTGACATCTCAAGAAGTTGACAGATTGATCAATGAGCATTACGCTGCTAAACATAAGGAATACAGCACTTACACAATAATAAATCATGTTGTAGACCCGATAGCAGCCAAAAAGGGAAGACCATTTTAAATTAATTATAAATATGTCGAAGGAATTCAGTGAAGATAAGTTGATACAGGCCAGTGCCGCCGAACTACTGGAAAAGGAGTTGGGGTGGACGGCGGTGTATGCCTTTGATGAGGTGCTGGGGCTGGACGGCACCCTGGGGCGCACGAGTTACAAGCAGGTGCTGTTGCCGGGGCGCTTTGCCCAAGCCCTGAAGTCGCTGAATCCCTGGATGACCGGCCAGCAGGTCACCGAGGCCATCGACCGCATGACGGAGTACATGAGCAGCCAGACGCTGATGCAGATCAACGAGCAGAAGTACCAGTACATCCGTGACGGCGTGCCCGTGACGCGCGTCAAGCCCGGCGGAGAGACCGAAGAAGTGCGTGCCAAGGTCATCGACTTTGCCTCGCCCGAAAAGAACGACTTCCTGTGCGTGCGGGAACTGTGGGTGCAGGGTGCGTTGTATAAGCGCCGTGCCGACATCGTGGGTTTTGTCAACGGTCTGCCGCTGCTGTTCGTGGAGTTGAAGAACCACGACGTGGCGGTTGAGGACGCCTTCAACAAGAACTACCGTGACTACCTCGACACCGTCCCGCAACTATTTTACCACAACGCTATGGTGATGTTCAGCAACGGCCTGGAGGCCCGCGTGGGCACCATCGACTCCAAGTGGGAATTCTTCCACGAGTGGAAACGCCTCACCGAGGAGGATGCGGGCAACATTGAGCTGCCCACCATGCTGCGGGGCATCTGCAAGAAAGAGAATTTCCTCGACCTGCTCGAGAATTTCATCCTCTATGACCATAGTGGCGGCTCAACAGTCAAAATCCTGGCCCGCAACCACCAGTACCTGGGCGTGAACCAGGCCGTGGAGAAATACCGCAACCGCGAAATCACCCAGGGCAAGCTGGGTGTGTTCTGGCACACGCAGGGTAGCGGCAAGAGCTACTCGATGCTGTTTCTGGCGCAGAAGATCAGGCGCAAATTTGAAGGCTCGCCCACCATCGTCGTACTCACCGACCGTGACGAGCTGAACAAGCAGATCAGCGAGACCTTTGAGAACTGCGGTCTGCTGGGCAAGTCCAAATCCAAGGAATTCATGGCGCAGAGTGCCGAGGACCTCATCAACAAGCTGAAGGGCAACCCCTCGTTCGTCTTCTCGTTGATCCAGAAATTCAATGACACCGCCGCCAAGGCCGAGCCCATCTACCCCGACCACGACATCATCGTGATGAGTGACGAGGCCCACAGGACCCAGAACGGCATCTTTGCCGAGAACCTGATGCATTTGCTGCCCACGGCGAGCCGCATCGGCTTCACGGGCACCCCGCTGCTCAAGAACGACAACATCACGGCAAGGACCTTCGGCGGCTATGTGAGCATCTATGACTTCAAGCGTGCCGTCGAGGACAAGGCCACCGTGCCCCTTTACTACGAGAACCGTGGCGAACGCCTGCAGGAACTCAAGAACCCCGAAATCAACGAGGAAATCGCTGCCGCGCTCGAGGAGGCAGGCGATATGGACTCGTCACAGCTGGCCAAGTTGGAGCAGGAGTTTGCCAAGGAAGTGCACCTGCTCACTGCCAAAAAGCGCCTGCGCGTCGTTGCCCAGGACTTCGTGAAGCATTACAGCGACCTGTGGACCAGCGGCAAGGCGATGATGGTGTGCTACAATAAGGTGACCTGCGTGCGCATGTACGACTACGTGCAGGAATACTGGCAGCAGGAAATCAAGGCAGTAGAGAAACAGCTCAACAAGTGCACGTCTCAGCAGGAGTATCAGGAGCTGAAGCGCAAGTTAGAGTGGATGCGGGAAACCGAGATGGCCGTGGTCGTCTCGCAGGAGCAGAACGAGATGCAGACCTTCAACAAGTGGGGCCTCGACATCGTGCCGCATCGCGAGAAGATGATAAAACGCGAGTTGGACAAGGAATTCAAGGACCCCGACTCGCGGCTGAGGGTGGTGTTCGTGTGCGCCATGTGGCTCACGGGCTTTGACGTGAAGACGCTATCGTGCCTGTATATCGACAAGCCCATGAAGGCCCACACCCTGATGCAGACCATCGCCCGTGCCAACCGTGTCGCCGAGGGCAAGACCAACGGCCTGGTGGTGGACTATATCGGTATCGTGAAAGCCTTGAAACAGGCGTTGGCCGACTACACCGCCAATGCCAAAGGGCTGGAGGGCAACGACCCGACCATCGACAAGGAGAAACTCATTAAGAGCGTGGACGAGACCATCGCTGCTACCCGTGAGTTCCTGAAAGAGCACGGCATCGATCTGCAGGAACTGATTGAGGCTGAGAGCTTCATGAAACTGTCCAAACTCAAGACGGCTGCCGATGCCATGTGCGCCACAGTGGAAATTAGGAAATCCTACTGCACGCTGGCCACCACGCTGCTCAACCGCTGGAAATACCTCGACCGCGATGACATCACGCCCGAGCGCAAGCAAGCCAAGGACGCCATCGAGGCCATCTACAAGGAATTGCAGAAGAAACGCAAACATGCCGACATCACCGACTTGAGCGTCGCCATCAACAACATCATTGATGAGCACCTGGAGATTGACTCCTCGGTTGTAGCTGAGAGCGGACGACGCTTTGACATCAGCCGCATCGACTTTGACCTGCTGCAGCGTGAGTTCGCCAAGGCCAAGCAGAAGAACCTGCTGCTCAAGGATATTCAGGAACTGCTGCAGGAGAGGTTGGCCGAGATGCTGGCACAGAATCCGTCGCGCATCAACTTCTACGAGCGCTACCAGGAAATCATCGAGTCCTACAACCAGGAGCAGGACCGCGCGTCCATTGAAAAGCTCTTTGAGGAGCTGATGGACCTGTCCAAGAAGTTGAGTGAGGAGGAGCGCCGCTACGTGCGCGAGGGCTTTGAGAACGACGAGCAGCTGTCGATGTATGACCTGCTGATGAAGGACGACCTCACCAAGGCCGATATCAAGAAAATCAAGGAAGTCGCCGTCGAGCTGCTCGAGAAAATCAAGACCCAGTTGGCCACGATGGACCACCCGTTCGAGAAGCGCGAGACCAAGGCCGCCATCATCATCACCATCCGCGACACCCTGTGGGAGATGCTGCCCGAGAGCTACAGCGACGAGAGCATCGACACCTACAAGGACGCCGTCTTCGAGTACGTCCAGCAACGCTACGGCGGCGTAGCCTAACCCGATCAATCCTCTAGCCGAAAGAACAAAAAAAAGAAGCGCCCCCTTGCTGATATGAACCCCTAAAGATTTTTGTTTGATTTCTGGTGAGTTCATATTCAGTTGTGCATGGGGTTTTGTAGAGGCAGGGGGAACGATTCTTCAGTTCGAAAAATGCACGCATTTTTCATCTAGAAGGGCCGCTCCCTTTCCTTGCGGTTGCCTAATTTACAATACGACAAGCCGATGTTGTGGACTATGAATTTAGGCGTTCTGTGAGAGTAAAAATTAATTTTTTTGTTAAATTCCAGCAAATTTCATTATTCACGTGTTAAATTGCTTGTAATATGAAAAAAGAATCATTACTTTTTCGTATGGTCGTCCTGGTGGCGGCCGTGATGTGCGCTCTGGGCGCCAGTGCCCAAGAGGCCTATGCTGTGTACACGTCGGACAACGCGGCGCTGTCGTTCTACTACGACTACGACCGCAGCACCCGCACGGGCACAACCTATGACCTGAACGTAGGCCCCGCCGATCCCGGTTGGGTGACCGATTTCACCAATCTCAGTGTGAAGCAGGTGGTCTTTGACCCCTCGTTTGCCGGAGCCCGCCCGACGAGCACCTTCTATTGGTTCTCTGGGATGAGAAACCTTGTAACCATCACTGGCTTGGAGTACCTGAACACCAGCGAGGTGACGCGCATGGATAACATGTTCAACCGTTGCTATAAGTTGACGAGCCTGAACCTGGAAAAATTCAACATCACGAAAGTGACCGACATGAGTGAGTTGTTCAGGAGCTGCAGTGCTCTGCAGACCATCTACGTGGGCGATGGCTGGAGACTGAGCGAGATGGCTCAATCCAGCTCTCATAATGTGTTCAAGGACTGCACCCGTCTGGTGGGAGGCAAGGGCACGGCCTACGACGCTGCCCATGTGGATGCCGACTATGCCCACATCGATGGCGGCACGGGCAACCCGGGCTACCTGAGTGCAGGCACCAAGTCCTATGTCTGCTACACGCCCGAGAACACGACGCTGACGTTCTACTACGACAGCCAGCGCGATTCCCGCCCGGGCAGGACCTATGACCTGAACGTGGGACTCAACAGAGTCGGTTGGGAACTGGACCATACCTGTAGCGAGGTGACCAATACGGTCATTGACCCCTCGTTCGCCGATGCCCGCCCAACGACAACCTATGCTTGGTTTTATGGGATGAATAAAATTGACACCATCATCGGCCTGGAGTACTTGAACACCAGCGAGGTGACCATTATGAACTGGATGTTCGGGCACAGCACTAATTTGGAGCACATCGACGTGAGCCACTTCAACACCGATAAGGTGACCTCGATGTACGCAATGTTCGGGGATTGCGAGAAACTAAGGCCCTTGACCTGTCCAACTGGAACACCGATTGCGTCACTGAATCAGAGCATATGTTCGCAAACAACTTTCTCCTGGTGGGTGGCCAGGGCACAGCCTGGGACGCATCCAACCCGAAGGACAAGACTTATGCCCACATCGACGGCGGACCCAGCAACCCGGGCTACTTCACCGAGAAGTCTGCCTTCATTCGCGGCGACGTGAATGGCGACGGCCAGGTGAACATCAGCGACGTGACCATGCTGATCAACCTGCTGCTCAACGGTGGCGAGTTGCCCGCAACCGCCGACTTTAACGAGAATGGCACGACAAACATCAGCGACGTGACAGCCTTGATTACCTATCTGATGGGCGGCACTTACTCATCTTCGCTAAAGCTCGCAGTTTAGAGTTTAAAGTTTAGAGGAGAGCATCCGCGTTCCTGGGACGGTGGGTAAAACCTTGAGAGCACGGGTGCCATCAGTTGGGACGGTTCTTGTGATGGGCCAAAGCGAAGCGAAAGATGGTGCAAGCCGAATGCCATAATGCTTGCATTAATGGCTAAGGCGCAGCCCATCTTGTGCGGAGCAACCCCATCAACAAGACCCGTCCCAATGATGCACCGCCCCCGGCTTTAAATAGCGTGAGTTCGATGAAGATAAACCACTTATGCTAAATTTGTCCGCTATGTAGAGACGCAAAATTTTGCGTCTCAGGGGTAGCATAATGGTAATTTCTACCGATTGGAGACGCAAAATTTTGCGTCTCTACTGGCTAACTCTGTGAAATACAGAATAGATTTTACCCAGCTCACGTTATAATAGCACTGCTATCAGCCAGCTAGGATATGCAAAGAGGATGTGCCATCAAAATGTGGCACATCCTCTTTTTATAAGGACTCTATAAAAGAATCAGTTCGATAGATTGCTCACTTAGAAAATCTCGGTAATAACGACGTGAACCTTGTCTTCGTCGTTATTGTAGGGATTGAAGACGATCTCAAAGTTGAAGGCACCAGTCTTGTAAACGCCAGCGGGCCATGAATGGTCCCAATTGTGATCTTGAACAACCTTGAAACTGATGTCGTCACCCTCTTGGAACCAACCGGCCTTGTTCAAACGGTAGATACCGTCATCACCCTTAACCATTTCGTTGCCCTCGTAGTAGGGGTCCCAGTCGGCTTCAAACAGGTTGGGGGTACCGGCAACGGTGTAAACGTGCTCGATGACACCGGCCTTGGTCAGCGTGCAGGTAATGTGTTCTTCACCTTCCTCAACCTCGGGCTTGAAAGTGATGACGATGGTATAGACGCCTTCCTCGGCTACTTCAACAACATGGTTGTTGCCCATGCCGGCGGGATACTCATACACGCCCCAGTCGTGGTTGCCCACAATCTTGAACTCGAAGTTCCCGGTCAGGTTGACGCCCGTCTTGGTCAAGGTGTAAACGCCATAATCACTCATAACCATGTTGTTGTTATTATCGGCGGGATCCCAGTCGCTGCCAAAGACGCTCTCGGTACCAGCAACGGTGTAAACCATCTCGGAAACGGGCCACGTGCCGTTCAGCAGGAAGTTGATCAGGCTGGTCACGTCGCTGATGTTCACAGTGCCATCCAAGTTGCAGTCGGCAGTAGCAGTAGCGCTCTGGTCGGTCATCATGATGTTGATAAGAGCAGTCACATCCGAGACGTTGACATGGGTGTCGTAATTCACGTCACCACGAGGCGCATCGCCTTCAATCTTGAATTTCATGTTCGCCTCGTCAAAGGTGAAGGTATACTCCAGACCATAACCATGGAATACGTAGGCATCGCTGGTATGAGCAAATTGGGTGCTGTGCTCGACACCTTCCACAACGGTCACGTTACCGTTCGTGGGACCAATACGGTAATTGTCGTTGAAGACGTCCCAATCAGCATCCAGTTGGGTGGCAAATACAAACCATACATCGCCCGTAAGGACGGTCTTGTAGGTGTAGACGCCATTGTCGTAGGTCATTTGCACACCGGCGTCGGGTTGCCAGTCGCCAAAGGGGGCAGTACCCACAATGTACATTTCTGCATTAGCATTGATGCCAATCAAGGCCATCATCATCGATAAAAACAGCGTTACTTTTTTCATTGTTAGTTTGATGATTAAATAATAAGTTAAACAATAAGGTTTATTACTCAAACCTGAAACTCTAAAAGCCGTACAAAATAAGTAATAATTCTTTATTTTTGATATCTAAATTAACAACTTTTTCTAAAATTTGCGCAATCGCTTGCACTTAGCCGGCAGGCCATGTGCCTGAACAATTACTTGTCGAACGGAAATTGGCATGATGAGGCTATTGCAAAACTAATGTCTCATTTTGTTGTATGAAAACAGTGTGGAGCATTGATGCATCGGGGGGGCGGCTCTTCTGGATGCCTAAAAAATTTTGGAGCCTTGGCGTGGGGTCCTGTGTGGTAATTGATAAATGGGTTGTCTAAATATTTGTACATCCCATTAAGAATTACTATATTTGCAGCGGATTATTATATACTCTTGACAAATATGTTAGGATGATAATTAGAGTTTATTAGTATATGTGTATTAACTAAAAGAGGTTACATTATTATGAAGAAATTTTTATCACTATTCGCACTTTCCCTGCTGACGATTTCGGCAGGGGCTGTTACCGACCTGAGCCAGGCCAACGCTCTGCAAGATGACGAGAACTTTACCTTTAACGGCAACGCCGTTGTTACCGTCTGCAGGAATAACTACGTGTTCTTGCGCGACGAGAGCGGCTTTGGCATGATTTCGGGCGTTCAAGGTACTTTTGAGAACGGCCAGGTGCTGAACTCGGGTTGGTCTGCCACCAAGACCAGCAACAACGGTTGGGCTTGGTTCGCCCAAGCAAGCGGCCTGAGTGCCAGCGGCGAGACCAACACCGCCCTGGCTGCGGCCATCGTTCCCTACAGCATCGATGAAAGCTTGCTCAATGCTTATGTTTGCATCCAGAATCAGGCACCCAGTTTCTTCCCTGCCCGCAAATTTACGCTGCCTGACGGCTCGAAAATTGCTAAGACCGAAAGCTTGTGGGCCGGTAATGCTGATGCTACCACAGGCAATTACAATGTCTATGGTGTTATTGTCAAGATTGGCGACGAATTGATGTTCAATATCCTTGATTACGAGGATTATGTTGAGCCTATCGAAATCATCCGTGGTGACGCGAACGGCGACGGCATCGTCAACATCAGCGATGTGACCCTGCTGATCAACGCCGTCCTCAACGACGACTTCAGCACCATCAACATAGCCAATTCCGACATGGACGAGAACGAAGCCATCAACGTCTCGGACGTTACCGCCCTGATCGCTATTGTGATGAACAACTAAGTATGCGTGCTACTACCCGCAGTTTAGGGTTTAGCGAGGCATCCGCCTGTTAAAGCCCTCAAGTGAACTGCACCCCAAAAGTTTTGTGTCTAACTTTTGGGGTGCAGTTCAAGTACGCGGAAACCAATTAGTTCAATTGGACGTAATTCGTAGTTTTTGATGAGACGAACGGCCACGCCAAGGCGAGGCAAGGTTACGGGGGCGTTGTCGGCGGCTGGTTATTGGGCATTCAGCATCTGGTTGACTAGGGCGGTCACGTCGGTGACGTTGATATTGCCGTCGCCGTTGACATCGCAGTAGGCGGGAATACCCTCATCGGCGCTGAGCATCATATTGACGACGCTGGTCAAGTCGCTGACGCTGATGGAGCCGTCGCCGTTGATGTCGCCAGGACCGGCACCGATAAACGGCACGATGCGGTAAAACCAACTCCATTCGGGGTGATTGCGATAGGCTTCCAGCGACTCGTTAGGCACAAACAGCGTTGCGTTCTCGTAAATATATCCCGAAGCGCCTTCTTCGTTATTGTTGAAAGGCATATCAGCCTCCGGCGGAACAATTCCTCGGCAAATCACCTTTGTCAAGCCGACGCAACCACTGAAAGCGGATCTGCCCACCCAGGTCACCGATGCGGGAATATCAACCTCGGTGAGCGCCATGCAATCGGCGAAAGCTTCGGCGCCAATCCATTCAAGGCCCTCGTTAAGTGTAACACTCGCCAGGTTATCACATCTGGCGAAGGCAGCGTCGCCGATGGTGTCACAAGACGAGGGCATCGTCACTTCGGTCAAACTGTGACACTGAACGAATGCACCGGCACCGATGCAAGAGACATTGTCGGGAATCTTTATTTCGTTCAACTCATCACACAGAGCGAAAGCACCTTCTCCAATGAAAGTAACATTGTCGGGGATTGTGATACTGGATATGTTCGTCAAGTAAAAGGCACATTTCCCTATCGTGTCCAACGTGTTGGGCAACTGGATGTTGGTCAAATCGCATTCCTGAAAAGCATAGTCATTGATTGCCGCAACGGTATAGGTCTTGCCTTTATATTCAACGGTGGCAGGAATGACTAAATCACCATAATAGCATGGATTGGCAGTAGACACATGATCCATCCAGTTCCATTCAGGGTCGTCGGAGGTGATGTTTCCCCAAAATGGGTCAAACACGCTGCAGGGGTCTATCGTGAGCTTTGAAACAGCAACCGACGATTCATCAAGAATACGATAATAGATGTCATTAACATTAAAGTCATAGTAGCGCTGATAATGCCCCATTGGGAAACGGTTGAAATAGAAACTTTCCTTGACCGTATCACTCGGTAATTTGTTCTCGGCCACAGCATAAACTTCTACCCAGCCCCATGCCGACTCCTGAAGCACAATCGCATTCCACTCGGGCATAAAGTCTTTCCAGTCCTGTTTATAAACAGTGCCATCCCAGTCATCAGTATACTCATACCTGTAGTGAAGGACCACGTCGGCTTCATCGGTATTCTCAAACTCGATGGAACACCAATCATAGTACCTGAGATCAAACCCATCTTCTGGTACACAAATATAACGTTGACGAATGATGGGAGGCGATGTCTGCGCCTGACTGTTCTGCGCAATAACGTCAACACTTGCCAGCATAACCAGCAACAAAGTGAAAAGTAATCTCTGTTTCATAATTGGAAATATTAGGGTCGTGAATAATATATGTTGTACAAGACAGACCTGCCGGTCTATTTCAATTCGCACAAAGACACAATACCTTATTTCAAGGGCAAGACGCCAAAAGCCTACTCTTCTACTAAAATAGCCCCAAAAATTGACAATTTCGGGCTAAAAAAGAAAATTTTGTGTTACAACGAGTCGGGGACGGCCAAGGGCTCATCAAGCTTCTCCTTGGGGTCAATGTCGTCGGTGAGCGGGATGAAGAGGGAATCCTCGTCAAACTCCATCATCGTGGAGTCAAACTCCTCGATCGGGACAAGAGCCGAGCAGCCCGAGTAGAGGGCGGCATCGATAGGCTCCTTGGCGGGCGCGAAACGACGGTGGTACTTCTGGAACTGCGGGTCGCTCAAGACAAGCTGCAGGAAGCGGCCGCAGATGGGCAAGGCCGTACGGCTGCCCTGTCCGAGGGCGCCCCAGCGGAAGTGTATCTGCCTGTACTCGCCACCGACCCATGAGCCGCACACCAGTCCGGGCGAGACGGCGACAAACCAAGCGTCGGCATGGCGGTTGCTCGTTCCGGTCTTACCGCCCAGGTCCACGTCATACAGCGGCCGCGTGATGTATCCGTTCAGCGCCATCGCCGTGCCTCCGGCATCGGTACGGCACGCCATGAGCATCTGCTGCATGAGCCATGCCGAGCGGTAGGACATGGCCTGGCGGTGGTGGTCGGGAGCACGGTAAATCTCGTTACCGTCGCGGTCCACGATGCGGGAAACGATGACCGGCTCATGCATCATACCGTCGTTGACCACGGTGCAATAGGAATTGACGAGTTCCATCAGGTCCACGTCGCTGGCACCCAACGAGAGCGCCGGCTTGGGATCCATGGGAGAGTTGATGCCCATGTCGCGGGCAAGCCGGGCGATTTCGCTGAAACCCACCTCACGGGCGACGCGCACGGTAACGCTGTTGATACTCTGAGCAAACGCGCCGCGCAGGGTCATCTCCGACCCGCTGAAGGTGCCGTTGGCGTTCGTTGGCCGCCAATGTTCCATTTCTTGCTTGTCCTCGTTATAGACCAGCGTGTCGATATACTCGTCGAGGCGGCGGTCACAGGGCACGAGGCCACGCTCCATCGCCATGGCATAGACAAAGAGCTTGAAGGTCGAGCCGGGCTGGTGCTTAGCGCGCACCTTGTCATACTTCCACGTGTCGAAGTCCACGTCGCCCACCCAGGCCTTGACATGGCCGTTCTCGGGCTCCATGGCAATGAAGCCGCAGTGCATGAAGTGCAGCATATAGCGCACCGAGTCGAGCGAACTCATCTCCATATAGAGCGAGTCGTTCTCGTAGTCGAACAAGTGCACCATGTGGGGCTGGTTCATGTAGTAGTTGACCGAGTCGAGGTCATTGGGATAGCGGGCGAGCAATTCGTGGTAGATGGGCGTGTTGCGGGCCTTGTCCTCGACAAAGTTGGCAATAGGCTGGTTGTTATCGTCGAGCCAGCAGTCCCGATCGCCCCAGTGGCTCCTGAAGTTCTGCTGGACAATCTTCATCTTCTCGCTGACGGCCTGCTCGGCATACTCCTGCATCTTGCTGTCGAGCGTGGTGTAAATCTTGAGTCCGTCGCGCTCGAGGTCGAGTTTGAGGCCCTGTTGCTTGGCGATTTCCTCTATCTCGCGGGCGACAGCCTCACGGAAGTAGGGAGCAACACCGTCATAGTTGGCCTCGATGGTGTATTTCAGGTCGATGGGCAACGACGACACCGAGTCATACTGCTGCTGGGTGAGGTCCTTGAGGTTGAGCATATTGCGCAGCACCTGGTTGCGGCGCCGCAGGCTGTTCTTGGGGTTGATGCGCGGATTATAGGTGCTGGTGGCCTTGAGCAGGCCGACGAGCACGGCACTCTCCTCGAGTTTGAGCTTGCGTGGCGTGGTCTTGAAATAGGTGTTGGCCGCAGTCTTGATGCCGTAGGCATTGCTGCCGAAGTCCACCGTGTTGGCGTACATCTCGAGGATTTCCTGCTTGGAGTAGAACATCTCGAGCTTGGTGGCGATAATCCACTCCTTGCTCTTCATGATGAGCATCTTCACACCGGGGATGTAGCCGAGCAGGCCCGTGGAATAGTCGCTGCGGGTGCGGAACATGTTCTTCACCAGCTGCTGGGTGATGGTGCTGGCACCGCGGGGACGGCCGTGGAAAATCATATCCTTGACGGCGGCGCCCAGGCCGCTGAAGTCGATGCCATGGTGGCTGTAGAAGCGCTCGTCCTCGGTATCGATGAGGACCTTGAAGAATTCAGGGTTGATCGAGTCATAGGGGACGGGGGTGCGGTTCTCGTCATAGTATTTGCCGATAGTCTTGCCGTCGGCGCTGTAGAGGTAACTGGCCTCGGGGTTGCGGGGGTGCATGATGCTGTAGGTGCTGGGCGACTTGCCGAAGAGCCACAGCAGGTTGACATCGACCGCAACGAGGTATAACAGGAACAGGACGATGAACGTTGCCAGGCCAACCAGGATGCGGACCCACCAGGGACGTCCGCGGTATAGCCCCTTGTACCATAACTTGAAACGACGCCAGTTGCGCGTGATGATATTGCCTGATTGTTTCTCGCTCATGTGTCTGTAGTGTTTTTAAAGTCGTGTAACTAGGGGAAGGAGACTCATTGCCTGTTGGCACTGCCTGCAATCCGCCGCTTGAGGTAGCGTGGGATGAAGCTCAGGTGGGCCATGGTCGCCTTCAAGGTGCCGTAGTGACGGCACATGATGCGATATCGCTCCCACAGCGATGCGCGATGATGCCGCGTTGTCACTCCCTCGGCAAGGTAACTGATGATGGGCTGACGCCCTGCATAGGCATTGTCGGTCGATTTCTTCAGGACACGGATGCACCAGTCATAGTCGGCGCTGTATCGGTATCGCAGGTCGTAGGGCTGCGCCAGGTCACGCCTGACGACAAACGCCTGATGACAAACCACCATGCCGTCAAGGAAGCTGTTAACCGTCAATCGCTTGGGTGCGGTGAGGTGTCTCCGTCCCACGACATCGCGCCGGGCATCAACGAGCTGGGTTTGACCGTAGATGACACCGGGGTTGGCGGCGGCAAGGACGGCGAGGCGGGCAAGGACGGCAGCGTCGGCAAAGGCGTCACCCGCATTAAGGAAAATCAGGTAACGTCCGCGCGCACGCGATATGCCCTTGTTCATGGCATCATACAACCCCTTGTCGGGCTCGCTGAACACCCTCAAGCCTGCAATAGAAGCCTGCCTGACGATAGCGAGCGTATCGTCGCTGGATGCGCCATCGATGATGAGCATCTCGTAGTCACTACTCGACTGGCGCTGAACGCTCTCGAGGGTGGGAGCGATGACACTGGCGGCATTCCAGGTGACGGTGATGATAGAAAATAACGGATCCATGCCTAGCAAAAAGTGGTTTTGTAGGACGCAAAATTACAGTTTTTTGATGAAATTTACAATCAATCGCACATTTTTTACGTTAATATGCATAAAAGGAGATAATAAAATGAGGTTTTACAAGACACTTGCCGCGCTGGCAGCCGCGGCCGCGCTGGTGACACTAGGCGGCTGTGATCACATCGATAACAAGTCGGTACCCAACTTCGGGGTGCGCATCGACCTGGGCAACTATGCCCTGTGGAGCACCTACGGCGTCAACGGCATGGGCGATTTCCGCATCTTTGACCGCGAGAAACACCTGCCGTCCAATTTCCCGTATAATGTGAACACCTACACTGGCTATGGAGGGGTCCTGCTGATGATGGGACTTGACTACCCGATGGCCTATGACCTGTCGTGCCCGGTGGAGGCCAGCCAGAGCGTAATCCTCTCGATCGACGCCGGCAACCTCGAGGCCGTGTGCTCGCGATGCGGCTCGCGCTTCAACCCGCTGACCGGAGCCGGAGGCCCCGTGAGCGGCGTCGCCATCAAGAACAAGGTAGGCATGCGCCAGTACCGTGTGCTGCCCAGTTCAGGCGGCTTTGTCATCACCAACTGAGGTTCCACACAACCGACCTGATTTTTTTGAAATGTTCCACGCGCGAGGGACCCTTTCTTGACGGCTATTTGGAGGGGCAAATCCACAAATTTAGTAAAATGCGGCCTTCGGGTTGCATTTTGCAATTTTCAGAGGCATTTCAGTTCACTCGGAGCACATTTTTTGTAGCAAAAATTCAAAAAATAAGTCTTATAGGATGCCATTTATTGTTAAAAAGTGTAAACTTTTTCATTTTTAATTTCCAAAATTTAAACAATCCGACCCTCCGTTAGGCCCCATAGGCAGGGGAATTGCGTGGAACAATTCGCCAAAAACGCGAAAAACGCCAAATGTTTACAAGTGTTTAAGAAGTTTGGCCACGTTGGCGGTTTGGGGTACCTTTGCCACGCAAACCAGGGCGTACGGCATCGAAATCGTTCTTGATGCCCTTGACGAAAAGGCCGCCGATGAGCGGATTTTCCAGTCCACTAAAATAATTATTATGAGTTTTATCAAAAGTAAAATAAGTTTATCAGCATTATTCGTATTATTAGCAATCACCTTTACCGGATTGTCGTCCAACGCTCAGCGACTGGAGTCGCGTAAGCCGGGCACCGTACTCGAACAGCTCGAGCAGAATAGCCGCAACAGCATCGTAGATCAGGTTATCAATTACGCCTACCGTTTCCGCGGTACGCCTTATCGTTACGGAGCAATGTCGCCCCGTGGCTTTGACTGTTCAGGTTTCACCAGCTATGTGTTCAAGCGTTTCGGCATCGAGCTCGATCGCTCGTCGCGTGGTCAGATCTTTGACGGCGTGCGCGTGAAGAAGAACGAGCTCCAGCCCGGTGACCTGGTGTTCTTCCAGGGCCGTTCGGGACGCGGTGGCGTGGGCCACGTGGGCATCGTCACCAAGGTCAACGAGGACAACACGTTCCACTTCATCCACTCGGCATGCAGCAGCGGTGTTACCGAGAGCAAGAATACCGAGTCCTACTACAGCCGCCGTTACGTCGGCGCCTGCAGGGTACTGTAACAATAACAAACCACAATTCAATAAGCAAACCACAGCGTGCGCCCCATCCACTGGAGCGCACGCTTGCTATATAACCCACCAGTGTCCGGTAAAATGCGAAAAATGCAGGCCGAAGGTCTGCACAAGGCCAGTAGGCCTTGACTTGAACTAACACCATGGCGCGAGGGCCGTAGGTCCTCGTGGCTTGGTGAAAGAGACGCTATGCTACTCGGGCCCCGTAGGGGGCCACAAATGCAGGCAGTGATTGGCCCTCTTCGAGGCCCAATCCATTACGTGCTGGTTCCCCAGGCCACACGAGGCCTACGGCCTGTGCGCCCTGGGGTTTCCTCAATTCAAGGCCGATGGCCTTGTCGTGGTCTTCGACCACATCGGCCCCACCTTTTATCGGGTGAGCTCAAATGTGTCTATAGTGTATCTAGCTTAACGACAGCCTAACGAAGCCGATAAGCATTCGGTTTCTAAAACCGTCAATTGCCGTTCAGCAGCAAACCAGTAAGTATGGTCACGTCGCTGATGGTGACATTGCCGTCGCCGTTCACATCGCAGTAGGGAGGAATTTCATCACCATTGAGCATCTGATTGATAATGTCTGTCACGTCGCCAATGCTCAACGTCCCGTCACCGTTCACATCGCCAGGTCCAGCACCCCTAAACGGTACAATGCGCGAGAACTTGCCCCACTCCTCATGAGCCTTGTAAGCCTCCATCGACTCGTAAGGAACAAATAAAGTAGCTTGGCTAAAAATGCTTTCATCAGCAAAGCTGTTAGACGTGCTAGGCGGGTTAACGGATTTACAGGTTATTGATTCCAAACCCGTACAACCAGCAAAAGCTCCTCGGCCGATAGCTGTGACTGAATCAGGCAATACTATGCTTGTCAAGCCAGGACAATTTACGAAGGTTTTTTTATGAATAACATTATGGTTAGGGATGATCAAGTCGCCAGAATAACACGGAGCATGAGATTCAGGGTCTATATATTTGTTGCAGATGCCCTGTCTATTATCGACATTTGAGAGGTCCCAATTCGTAGACTCTTTGTAATAAAACCCATCATAATAGAAGTCATATCCATAAATCCCGAACTCATCAATTTCCTCTTTTAATTCCATGATCATACCCATATCACTGATTCCTGAAGAATTAGTAGTCATCACTTCAATAACACAGTGTTGATGACGAGGTTGTGGAGCATACCACACTTTGAACGGGCCGCTATAGTCTTCCCAATCGCTATCAATCCAGTTAGTCCAGTCATATGGGTCAACAAATCTCGTTTTATACCTGATACTACTTTCATCATCACTTTCCAGTACCATCCAGAAGGAATCAGATTCCTCGTCATGATATATAGTAAAACGAGGAATACCTGGACGAACTAACTCCTTGGTGGTTTCGCTCATCTCACACCCCTCGCTCTGGGCAGTAGCTGTAAACAACAACGTCTTTGGCATGAATTGCATATAGCCCGTAGCAGCTTCAGGGGCATAATAATAGGGATTAGCGACTTCTTCGCCATTCAAGTAGAGATGTACATCACCTTCTCCTGTGGCTGTAATCAGATAGTAAAAAACGCATACTTCATCGTAAAAATAGCAATTATCAAAACTACCATTTAATTCGTTATTGGAGCCAGCCCATTCAAAGGATATTTCAGGAGCTGGCGTTATGTCAGCAAAAGAGGCCGTGGAACATAAAGCCATCAATGCAAGAGTTAAAAAGATCTTTTTCATCATGATTCAGTATTTTTCAGATTAAACATAATTTTTACCAATGGCGAATTTACTGAATACATCTTCAGCTTTCCAAACAAATTTTGGAAGAAAATGCACAATTGACAATTATTTCCCAAAAATTGTCTAATAATTTTACACTTTGAACAATTCTTGCCATTGTCAACATTTGCTGGATTGGGGCGTTTTTAGTAAGTTTGCGGCAATAAAACCAGAATTGAGATGACATCCAAGCAAATTATCTTCACCATATTGTTCCTGTTGGCGGCCTTGCGGCTCACCGCCGGGCACGTCTTGATTGACGGGACTCTTGACCAGTCGGATATCTATCCGGGGACGGTACACACCTTCCAAGTGTACGTGCCCGACCAATATGACGGGAAGCGCCCCGCCGGGCTGTATGTGGGCCTGGACGGGGTGTTGTGCAATGCCCCCCAGGTGATGGACTCGCTCATCGCCTCGCGCAAGATGCCGTGCGTCATCGGCGTGTTCCTGCAGCCAGGCATCATCAAGTCGGGCGACGGCACGGTGCTGCGCTATAACCGCAGTTACGAGTTTGACAGCACGACAGGCGAGTTCGCCCGTTTTCTAGACACCGAGTTGCTGCCCGCCGTGGAGCGAATGACCACACAACGCGGCAAGGCCATCAGGCTGTCGCGGCGTCCCGAGGACCGGATGATCTTCGGGCTGAGCAGCGGCGGCATCGCCGCGTTTAACGCCGCATGGCACCGGCCGGACTTGTTCGGCAAGGTGTTCACGGGCGTGGGCACGTTTGTGGCGATGCGCGGCGGCAACGAGTTGCAGGCGCTGGTGCGCAAGACCGAGCCGCTGCCGCTGCGGGTGTTCATCCAGGATGGCACCAACGACGTGTGGAACCCGCTGTTCGGCCACTGGTACGAGGGCAACCAACTGCTGGCGAGCGCCGTGCGGTTTGCGGGCTGTGATGTGGAATGTGACTGGAGCGACGGTGGGCACAACGTGACGCGTGCGAGCCAGATTTTCCCGCAAGTGATGGAATGGATGTGGCGCGACTGGCCCGCCGCAACGAGCACAGGCAAGACGCAGAACGACTTCCTGCAAGAACTGCTGGGCCCCGAGGACAAGGGCTGGGAACGCATGGGCAACGGCATCGAGCACAAACCCGTTACCAGCATCATCTACCCAGACCTGACCAATATCGCCATGATTCCCGACGCGCCCGGCAACACCGTGTGGCAATATATCCTCAAGGACGGACAGCCCGTCCACGGCGAGCCCTTCTACTGGCTTCACAACGACGACGCCAGCCATGCGCTGGACCTCCAAAGCCTCGCCCTCGACGGCCGCGGCAACCTGTGGGTCGCCACCAGCATGGGGCTGCAGATATGTGACCAAAACGGGAGAGTGCGCGCAATCCTGCGCATGCCGCCGGGTTGCGGACGCGTCCACGAGATCACTATCAGGGCTGGAGAAGTGTGGATCCATAGCGCCGAGGGCGACTGGCGACGACACTTGAACGTCACCGCTCCCGAGCTGGGAACAAGGCCCGAGAGCCAGGGACAAGGTTAAAAAACTGAAAACCGAAAACTATAAATAAAAACTTATTAGTACCTTTGTAGTTTGAATCAAAATGCCCAAGAGTCATGATGCAGAATAACGACATAACGCCCATAACTGAAGAACAGATGATCGAGCAGGCCTATCAAAACCTGCTAAACATCTACCTGTCAAGCAATCACCGCAAGAAGGTAGAGGTTATTGAAAAAGCATTCAAGTTTGCCCGCGACGCACATCAGGGTATCCGCCGCCGCTCGGGCGAGCCCTATATCATGCATCCGCTGGCAGTGGCGACCATCGTCATCCAAGAAATCGGGTTAGGTTCGACAAGTATCAGCGCCGCGCTGCTGCACGACGTGGTTGAGGATACCGATTACACCGTCGAGGACATCGAGTCCTTGTTTGGCAAGAAAATCGCACGCATCGTTGACGGACTGACGAAAATCTCGGGCGGCATCTTCGGCGACCAGGCCTCGTTGCAGGCCGAGAACTTCCGCAAGCTGCTGCTGACGATGGGCGAGGACATCCGCGTCGTTCTCATCAAGATGGCCGACCGTCTTCACAACATGCGCACGCTGTCGTCGATGCCGGCCAACAAGCAGTACAAGATCGCCGGCGAGACGCTGTATGTCTACGCTCCCCTAGCCCACCGCCTGGGTCTGTATGCCATCAAGACCGAGCTTGAGGACTTGAGTTTCAAATACAACCATCCGAGCGAATATGAGCGCATCAAGAACCAGATCAGCGACAGCGAGGAGAGCCGCAACGAACTGTTTGCCCGCTTCTCAGCGCCGATTCGCGAGCGCTTGGATAACATGGGCCTGAAGTATGAATTCACCTCGCGCGTCAAGTCGTGCTTCTCGATTTGGAACAAGATGCAAGTCAAGCACATCCCCTTCCAGGAGGTATATGACCTGTACGCCGCGCGCATCATCTTTGAGTGTGACGACGAGAGTGCCGAGAAGCGCATCTGCTGGAACATCTATAACGAAATCACCGAGGTGTATGCCAAGCACCCCGACCGTGTGCGCGACTGGCTGACGACGCCCAAGGTGAACAAGTACCGCGCCCTGCACGTCACCGTGATGGGCCCCGACGGCAACTGGGTAGAGGTGCAGATACGCAGCCGCAAGATGGACGACATCGCCGAGCGTGGCTTCGCAGCCCACTGGAAATACAAGATTGGCGAGGGAGAGGAGGAAGAGGAACTGACCACCTGGCTGAGCACCCTCAACGACATTCTGAAAGACCCCCAGCCCAACGCAATCGACTTCATGGACACGATCAAGCTCAACCTGTTCTCGAGCGAAATCGTCGTGTTCACCCCTAAGGGCGAGACCATCACCCTGCCCAAGGGCGCGTCGGTGCTCGACTTGGCCTTCACGCTGCACACCGACCTGGGCACCCACTGCATCGCCGGAAACGTGAACCACAAGCTGCGCCCCCTGTCCTACAAACTCGTCAGCGGTGACCAGGTGGAGATCATCACAAGCAACTCGGGCACCCCTAAGCCCGAATGGGAGAAATTTGTCGTCACGGCCAAGGGCCGCACGCGCCTGCGCAGCGCGCTGCGTCATCAGCGCCGACTCATTATCGAGGAGGGAGAGAAACTCTTCAAGGAATTTCTGGAGGATCACGACATCCCCTACAGCAACGAGGTGCTGTCGCTGGCCATCAGCCGCCAGCGCGTCGCGGGCAAGGAGGAACTGTTCTACATGATCGGCAACAACGAGATCACGATGAACGAGGATATGGTCAAGAAAGAGTCCAGCTCACGACTGAACTGGTGGCGCCGCAACCTGTTCAAGAGCAAGGAGGAGCATAAGGACACGACACGCGACGCCCAGAAGGCCATCGACACCAAGGCCATCTACAGCCTGACGACCCGCGACGGCAACAGTAACTATAAGATTGCCGGCTGCTGCCACCCCATTCCCGGAGACGACGTGGTGGGCTACCTGAACAAGGCCGGCGAAGTGATTGTCCACAAGATTGACTGCCCCACCCTCGCCCGCCTGAAAGTGAGCTACGGCTCCCAACTGCTGCAGACGCAGTGGGAGGACCACAGCGACCGTTTCAGGGCCAGCATCCACATCGAGGGCATCGACCAGAAGGGTATCCTGCAGACCATCGTCAACATCATCTCCACCAACATGTCCATCAACATGAAGCAGATGAACGTCACCGCCGATGACGGCGTGTTCAACTGCGACCTGGACGTGCTCGTGAGCGACGCTATCGTGGTCACCAACCTGTGCCGCGAAATCAAGAAAGTGAAAGGCGTTAACAACGCCGTCCGTATAAGCTAATCCCCAGCGATTAATGAGATTTCACCGTATCGATTATGAGAACCAAGAACAATAAGACCATCATCATCCTGCTGCTGGTGCTGTCCATCGGCCTGATCGCGACGACGCTGTTCTTCTGCCGCGAGGGAGTGCGGGCCTACAGCTTCGAAGTCGGTAAACCATGGCTGCATCCCCGCCTGGAAGCATCGTTCCAGTTTGACATCGAGCTGGACGAGGCCATGCGCAAGCACATTACCGACAGCGTGAACCAGAACTTTGCCAAGATCTACACGCTCGACCGCAAGAAGGGTGAACAACAAGTGGCATTGCTGTCCCAAGCACTGGCAGCCAAGCCCGGCAGCCAAGCGCTGATTCAGGCCGTTATCAAGCTGTACGACGACGGCATCGTGGACAACGACGCCGCCAATGACGTACGCGAGGGTAAACAGTTGCGTTTCCTCGTGGGCAACAACCAGTTGCAAATGGTTGACACGCACTACATGAGGACCGTTCGTCAGGCTTACACCTGGCTGACCGACTCGTTAAAGGGCAACCTGGCGATACAGGAGGCCTTGAAGGGCGTGAACATCACCAACTATCTGGTGCCCAACATGATGGTGGATGTCGAGGAAAACGAGAAATGGCTCGGTGAGGACCTGCGCGACGCTCTGCGCTCTCCCGGCACGGTACAGGCCGGCGAGGCCATTATCAACCGCGGCGATATCGTCACGCCCAAGAAGGCCGCCGCCATCGAGAGTTACCACAACGAGTTGACACGCCGCAACAAGGAGCGCAACGTGGACGAGACGCTGAACATGCTGGGTCAGGTCCTGATTGTTGCGACGCTGATGCTGGCGTTCTTCTTCTTCATGAAATTGTTGCGCAACCGGGTCTTCAAGAGCACGCGCCGCATGGTTTTCCTGATCTCGCTGATTACCCTTTTTGTCATCGGCGTGTTCCTGTGCGTGAAATTCAAGTACAGCCTGCTGTATGTGATACCCTTCGGGTTGGTGCCGATTATCGTGTCGTCGTTCTTTGACGACCACACCTCTTTCTTTGTGCACATCGTCACGGTTCTCATCTGCTCGCTGGTCGCCCAAAACGCTCACCAGGCCGAATTCATCATCATGCAGTTCCTGGCGGGCATCATCGCCATCGTGTCGGTGAAGGAACTGACCAAGCGCACCCAGCTCGTGCGGTGTGCCGCGTTCATCTTCCTGGCCTACTGCATCACCTATATCGCGATAACGCTCATCAACGATGGCGACTTCAGCAAGTTGGACAAGTACTTCTTTGCTTTCTTTGCCATCAACTGTGTGATCCTGTCCTTCGCTTTCCTGGTCATTCCCATTGTAGAGCGCATCTTCGGTTTCACCTCGTCGATGACGCTGCTGGAGCTGGCCGACATCAACAACCCGCTGCTGCGCCTGCTCTCCACCAACTGTCCCGGCACCTTCCAGCACTCGCTGCAGGTGGCCAACCTGGGTGGTGAGGCGGCATTGCTCATCGGAGCGAACATGCAGCTCGTGCGCGCCGGAGCGCTGTACCATGACATCGGCAAGACCAAGAATCCGGCATTTTTCACCGAGAATCAGATTGGCGAGAACCCCCACGACCACCTGGTGCGCCCCGAGGACAGCGCCAAAATCGTCATTGACCATGTTTCCAACGGCCTGAAGATTGCCGAGGACGCCGACCTGCCCAAAGTCATCAAGGACCTCATCGCCCAGCACCACGGCAAGGGTGTGACCCGCTACTTCTATTACAAAGCCCGTGAGGCAAATCCCGACGTTGAGGTTGACGCCACGCCGTTCACCTATCCCGGCCCCAACCCGCAGACCAAGGAAGCTGCCATCCTGATGATGGCCGACGCCTGTGAGGCGGCCACCAAGAGCATGAGCGACCACAGCGAGGAAGCCATCTCAACGATGGTCAACAAAATCATCGATTCACAGGTTGCCGACGGCCTGCTGCGCGAGGCTCCCATCAGCTTCCGCGAGGTTGAGGCCATCAAGCAGCTGTTCATCGACCGCCTGCGCACGGCCTATCACGCCCGCGTGTCCTATCCCAGCGATGTGACCAAGAGTGACGCCCAAGAATCAAAATAAGGAAGCGCCAAGGGCAATATCTGACGCGAAATCGTGTTTATTATATATATAAATGAATACTTGACAAGTTCATGATACTGCATACCCTCCTGTTAATAGCCGGCGTGGCCTGCCTGATTGCCGCCGTGGTACTGGTACTGGTGCCGCGATGGGTCGCTGCCGTTCCCGCGTTTGTCGGGCTGGTGCTGATGCACTTGAGCTATTACATAGATGTCAAGACCATGACGTTTATCTTCTGGGGGATTGCCACGGCAATCACCGTGGGGCTTTTCTACCTGCAACCCAGCGGGGAACCCGACGGTAACCGTTCGAGCAACCTGTATGTGGGATTCACCGCCATGGCAGGCGGTATGCTGGGCATCCTGGTGGCGCCACGCATCATGGTGCTTGGGGTCATACTGGGTGCCGCGATGGGTCAGCTGGCCTACAGCCGCACGCCCGCCGGCAAGTGGATGCTGACCCCGTCGAGCCAGTTCTGGCGATATTTTGCGGCGAAGTGCCTTCCCGCCATCGTCGCCATCTCGATCGTGTGTATCGCAATCATGGGCGTAGTCATTGAATAAAAACGAGACAAACCATCATTCTGGAATGAGACAAACCAATCATATCATCCTCACGCTAGTCGCCGTGTTCATCACGACGTTGTCCTGTTGGGGCGCGCAGCAGGATTACCCCGAGCGCAGCCAGCCCAACAAGTTCACCATCAAGAAGGTGGATTTTGACCACGTTCGTGACGTCATCTCCAACCCCAACAACGCCTATTACTACCCCAAGCTGATGAAGGCCTTCAACAGCAACGACACGACCCTGTCGATCGAGGCGTGGAGAAATTTCTACTACGGCTACACCTTCCAGGAGGACTATAACCCCTTCCGCGAGAGCATCTATGCCAACGTGGTGGAGGACCTCTACTACAGGCGGCCCACCACCCGCGCCGAGTGTGACACCATCGAGTCATATGCCGAGAAGTCGCTCAACGACAACATGTTCGACTTGAACCAGATGAACTATTACATCTACGTCCTCAAGGAGAAGAAGAAACATGCCCGCGCTGCCGTATGGCAGTACCGCCTGGACCGCCTCATCGCGGCCATCATGTCCAGCGGCCGCGGCACCAAGGAGGAACCCTGGGTTGTCATCGCTCCCGAGCACGAGTATAACATCATCAACTTCCTGGGCTTCGTCGCCACCGAGCACGAGACGCTCGAGGGCGGCATCGACTACATCAAGGTGCAGCCCGTTGCCGGCAAGAGTGCCGAGGGCTTCTACTTTGACATCTCAAGGATGATGCAGATTGCCGCGCTCAAGTTCCCCGACTATTAGGCCCAGCAATCACGGTGTAATATTTTTATCACTTATCAACACAAAAAGCTACCAAGTTTGGTAGCTTTTTCGCTTTTTATGTAATTTTGCAACGATGACCGGCCACGACAAGGCCTGGTCGCAACTAATTCATTTATTAACCATTTATTCACATTGAATCAGCATGACAAGATCTATCAAAACAATCCTGGTCCTGATGCTTGCGATGTTAGGCTGCAGTGTGGCAACAGCACAGACGCAGATGACATTCTACGAGCCAAACGGTCACGCTATGGCCGTTTGGAGCCTGCAAGACGTGGGCAAAGTGACCTTTGAGGGAGGTGACATTGTCGTGACTCATGCGACAGGCACCTATTCAAGCCCTCTGGCCGAGGTGATGTCGATCAAGTTCACCGACGATGAACAGGATCCTACCTCGGTTAAACAAATCCTTGACGATGCGTCACAGCTGCGCATCGCCACCAGCGAGAGTGCAGTGCGTGTGATTGGCGCAAGCCGTGGCACGGTAGCCATCTGGTCGGTAAGCGGCCAGCAACTGTACGACAACCGCGGCTGGCACGGTGAAGAGATCGATATCTCACATCTGGAGCGCGGCATCTACATTATCACTATCAACAATTCAACCTTTAAATTCAAGAAATGATGAAAAGATTATTCTTCCTCATAGCAATGGTTGCCCTGAGCCTGTCGAGCTTTGCGCAATCCGCACCCAACCGACTGATCGTCACCATGAAGAACGGTGACGTGACCGTGTATAAGATCGCCGATGTCGACAGCCTGTCGTTTGACCTGGTAGATGGCGACATCACCGCTACCGCCACTTTCAACGGATTTGAGTGGGACGGTGACAACGGTAATGTAAACATGAACATCGCCATGAGCGACGCTGCCGCTTCCTATCGCATGGTTATTCTTCCCGCCGACCAAGCCGCTGATGCCGAGGCCGCTCTTGCCGCACAGCCCACGAGCACCGCACAGGGTGAAATCAACATGACCATCGACGCTCCCGTTGCCGGAGCCGAGTACGTTATCGTCACTGTAGCCTATGACAAATACGGTATCGCAGGCGACGTCATGACGACCACGTTTGTAGTACCCGAGCACTCGCTCGACATGCCCGCACTGGCCATCGCCATCCCCACCAGCTTCAACGACTGCTGGGTACAGCGCGTGATGTACGGTGACATCAAGGTTGCCGAGGTCTGCAAGGAGTATATCAAGGAGTTTGACGACACGCGCATCGTGGTTTATCCCTGTGACGAGGAAGGCTATGCCATCCTGACCAAGGGTGTTTCGGCCACCGATGGCGGCACCGTGGTATGGGACGAGGCCAGCAACACCGTTGCCTACACCGCCGGCAACAGCACTCCGCTGACTATGGTTTATCTCGTGAACGGCGAGATCGTCATCAGCGCACCTGAGGCCGCCGAGGACGCTCTTGTCGAGGCCGACCTGCTGTATGACAGGCGCGGCAACGATGCGACGACCTACCAGATCGTCAAGATCGGCACCCAGTACTGGCTTGCCGAGAACCTGCGCGCCACCAAGTGGATTGACGGCACCCCCATCCCCATGTTCAAATCTACCCAGGCCGACGAGTGGAATGCCAACACCACCGGCGCTTACCATGTCTATGCCGACGACAACGAGTATATCGACATCTACGGCGTGCTCTACAACGGCTACTGCATCGCCAATGCCGAGATGCTCGCTCCCGAGGGCTGGGAGGTTGCCAGCATGGAGCAGTGGACCGCACTGCGCTCCTATGGTGGCCCCGTTGCCAACAACTTCAAGAGCGACACCGACTACTCTTGGAACCTGGGCAAGGAGGGTAACAACGTGACCGGCTTCAACGTTTGGGCAGCTGGTTTGTACTCATCGGCCACTGGTGATGTCGACGACGGCGCCGATGCATGGTACTGGACCACCACCCCGTTTGAGGATCCCCTGAGCTCTTCGCCCGCCTTCCAGATGATCCGCTTCAACCAGACGAGCAAGAACATGGTTCGCTACACCACCTCGGGCCACGCTTACACCTTCGGCCACAGCGTTCGCTGCATCCGCAAGAAATAAGTTTACATCCCACGTTCTATAACACAGGCCGGGCCGTCTCATGGTCCGGCCTGTGTCTTGCTTCGTTGCACCGCCCATCGCCAAATATTATTTATTTAATGTGCAAAAATCAAGATAATTGATTACCTTTGCACTCAAATACCTTTTTGAGTTATGATGAAGGAAAACCTGATCAAGATTTATGAGCGCAGTTTCATCGACAACTGGGAACTGCCGGCATTAACCGACTATAATACTGGCGAGCGACTCACCTATGGCGACTTTGCCCGCAACATTGCCAAGCTGCACATGCTGTTCAATGAATGTGGCGTGAAACAGGGCGACCGCATCGCCCTGATCGGCAAAAACATCCCCAACTGGGTGACCGTCTTTATGGGCACCATCACCTATGGCGCCGTCATTGTTCCCATCCTGCAGGAATTCAATCCCGCCGATGCCCAGCACATCATCAACCACAGCGAGGCGACGATGCTGTTCATCAGCAAGAGCATCTGGGAGAACCTGGAGTTTGACAAGATGCCGCGCGTGAGTGCCGTGTTCCAGCTCGAGGACATGAGCCTGATAGCCGAGAATGAGGGCGAATCCAGGGCTAAGGACGCCAAGGACAGCCTCGAGGAAAAATTTGCCGCTGAGCACAGCCAGGGTTTCTACCGCAACGATATCCACTATGCCGATGTTCCTAACGATGCCCTGGTCGAGATCAACTACACCTCGGGCACGACGGGTTTCAGCAAGGGCGTGATGATTACCGCCAACAACCTGGCCGGTAACATCGTGTATGGCATCAACTCGGGTCTGCACTTCAAGGGGTCGCGTGACCTGGCCTTCCTGCCGCTGGCTCACGCATTCGGTTGCGCGTTCGACATGCTGACGCCGCTGGCCGTCGGTGGTCACATCACCCTGCTGGGTCGCATCCCGTCGCCCAAGATTCTGGTCAAGGCGATGGCCGAGGTCAAGCCCAATGTGGTGTTCACCGTGCCGCTGGTGCTGGAGAAAATCTACAGCAAGATGATTGTGCCGATGATCAGTAGGGGCGCCTTGCGCTGGGCACTGGCTGTGCCCTACCTTGACAAGCGCATTTATGCTCAAATCCGCAATAAGCTGATTGAGGCCTTCGGCGGCGCCTTCGAGGAGGTGATTGTGGGTGGTGCTCCATTCAATGCCGAGGTCGAGGATTTCCTGTACAAGATCAAGTTCCCGTTCACGGTGGGCTACGGCATGACCGAGTGCGCCCCGCTGGTGAGCCACACGCCCTGGCGCGAATTTGTGCCCCATAGCGCGGGCCGCATCCTGCCGGGCATCATGGAGTGCAAAATCCTGAGCGACGACCCCGAGAACATCCCGGGCGAAATCTGCGTGAAGGGCGAGAACGTCATGCAGGGCTACTTCCACAACACCGATGCGACCGAGAAGGTGCTTCACGAGGACGGATGGCTGCACACTGGCGACATGGGAACCCTGAATGCCGACGGCACCTTGTTCATCAGGGGTCGATTGAAGACCATGCTCTTGAGCTCAAGCGGACAGAACATCTATCCCGAGGAGATCGAGGCCAAGCTGAACAATATGCTCTACGTGAGCGAGAGTCTCGTGGTCATGCGCGAGGGCAAGCTCGTGGCGCTCGTCTATCCCGACTATGACGCCATGGACCAGCTGGGCGTGACACGCGACAAGCTGCCTGACCTCATGGAGGAAATCCGTACCGAGCTGAACAAGCTCGTCGCCCCCTATGAGCGCATCGCCAAGATCCAGCTTATGGCCACCGAATTTGACAAAACGCCCAAGCGGAGCATCAAACGCTACCTCTACAGCAACTGATTTCGGAGCCAAAAACAAGGGGTTTTACCAGACTGCGACCTGCGGTTAACAAAATTTAACGGATGTTCAAAATGGAGCATCCGTTTTTATATCTAGTTGATAATCAGATGTTAATGGGGTGAAAATTTGACCATTTTTCCATAGCTCGCAAAAAAATGAAATAAAAAAAAGTCGAAAAAGATTTGCAGGTGAAAAAATTGATGTAATTTTGCAGCCGATTTTAACAACCGAATATTATTGTTTTATTATTTAAAATTACAGAAGAAAATGAAGAAGTTAGTTTTAGCTCTTGCTGTTATCGCTAGCGTTAGCATGATTTCGTGCACCAACACCAACACTGAGGCCGAGCAGGCAACTGAGAACACCGAGGCTGTTGTTGAGGAGACCGCAGCTCCCGTTGACACTCCCACCGTTGCTACCGAAGAGGCTGCTGCTCCCGCTGAGGAGGCTGCTGCTCCCGCTGAGGAGGCTGCTGCTCCCGCTGAAGAGCCCGCTAAGTAAGCAAGGACTTTACAACAAGAGAAAGTTTGAAGCTGTTCCCGCCGTTAGGCTCGAGCAGCTTTGTTTTTTATAGATACTATAGTGTTTATAGTCACTATAGGAACTATAAAATCAATAAAAAAGCCGCCTTCAGGGCGGCTTTTATTGTTGATATCAATGCAAGGTTACAGGAGGGTATCGGGATCAAGGTTTTTGGCCTCGATGTCCTTGAAGTAACGGTAGGTGCTCACCTTGAGTTCATCGACAGCCAGTTCGTCGGCGATGATGACGGCATGGGGATGCATCTGCAGGGCACTCAGGGTGCACATGTGCGACACACCGCCCTCCACGGCCTGCTGCAGGGCGCGTGCCTTGCCGTGGCCATTGACGATAATCATCACCTCGCGGGCATCCATGACCGTGCCGACACCCACGGTGAGGGCGGTCTTGGGCACCTTGTTGAGGTCGCCATCAAAGAAGCGGCTGTTGGCGATGATGGTATCCTGGGTGAGGGTCTTCTGACGCGTGCGTGACGTCAGGGACGAGCCCGGCTCGTTAAAAGCGATGTGTCCGTCGGGACCCACGCCGCCCATGAACAGATCGATACCGCCTGCAGCCTTGATACGGGCCTCATAGTCGGCACACTCCTTCACCAGGTCGGGGGCATTGCCGTTGAGGATGTTGACATTCTCGGGCTTGATGTCGATGTGGGAGAAGAAATTGTTCCACATGAACGAGTGGTAACTCTCGGGATGCTCCTCGGGCAGGTTGCAGTACTCGTCCATATTAAAGGTTATGACATTCTGGAAAGACACTTTACCGGCCTTGTTCATCTCGATAAGTTCGCGGTACATGCCCAGCGGAGAGCTTCCAGTAGGACATCCTAATTTAAACGGTTTGTCGGGAGTAGGATTGGCATCATTAATACGCTTGGCGACGAAGCGGGCCGCCCACTTTGATACATTCTCGTAATCAGGTTGGATGATCAGTCTCATACTTTTTGAATTTGATTATATTTATTTTTGACAAGGCAAAGTTACTCTTTTTCTGCGTAATCTCAATAAAAAAATAGTAACTTTGCGGCCAAATTCAATCCCATGGCCAAAATGGACAAGAAACGACCCCTGATTCTCATCAGCAACGATGATGGATACGACTACAACGGCATCCAGACCCTCATCAAGGTGGCACGCACCATTGGTGACGTGTTTGTCGTGGCTCCTGCCGTGCACCAGAGCGGGAAATCGAGCGCGATCACCTTTGTGAACCCGGTGCGTACCTTCCTCGTGAAACAGGAGCCGGGATTGACGGTGTACCTGGCTACCGGCACGCCTGCCGACTGCGTGAAACTTGCGCTTAGCCAGTTGATGGCCGACAACATGCCCGACATCGTGCTAGCCGGTATCAATCACGGTTACAACAACGGCCTGAACACGCTGTACAGCGGCACGATGGCCTGCGTGTTTGAGGGAATCCTGCATGGCGTGCCCAGCGTGGCGTTCTCCTATGGCCAATATGGCAGCGACGTTGACACCAGCGTGTGCGAGCCCATCGTGAAACACGTCACCGAGCGCGTGCTCAAGGGCGGACTGCCCAAGGACGTGTGCCTGAATGTGAACATCCCCAAGGTCGAGGGCGGCGCCTTCAACGGCATGAAGGTGACCGTTGGCGACATGGGACGATGGGTCAACGAGTGGGAACACCGCGTGGACCCCACGGGCCGCGACTACTACTGGCTGACGGGCGAGTTTGAGATGGCCGACAAGGGCGAGGGACTGACCGACTATTATTGGCTGGAACGCGGCTATGTCACCGTGACACCCACCCATGTGGACCAGACCGACCATGCGTCGATGTCCCAAATCGCCGATTTACTGCTTGACAACACATTATAATAATATATATAAAAGAGAAAAAACAATGGAAAGACGAGTAAGAGTGCGTTTCGCGCCTTCACCCACGGGTCCGCTTCACATCGGCGGCGTACGCACAGCACTGTATAACTACCTGTATGCCCGCCAGCATGGCGGCGACATGATCCTGCGTATCGAGGACACCGACAGCACCCGCTTTGTGCCGGGCGCCGAGGAATACATCAACGAGGCCCTGCAGTGGCTGGGCATCGGCATTGACGAGGGTGTGCGCGAGGGTGGCAACTACGGCCCTTACAAGCAGAGCGAGCGCCGTGACCTGTACCGCAAGTACACCCAGCAACTGATTGATGCAGGCAAAGCTTACTACGCCTTTGACACACCCGAGGAACTCGAGGCCAAGCGTCAGGAAATCAAGAATTTCCAATATGACGCTCGCACGCGCGGTATGATGCGCAACTCGCTCTCGCTGCCGGCCGACGAGGTCAAGGCCCTCATGGACAAGGGCGAGAAATGGGTGGTGCGCTTCCGCATCGAGCCCGACCAGGACGTGGTCGTTCACGACCTGCTGCGCGGCGACGTGACCATCAACTCGTCGATTCTCGACGACAAGGTGCTCTACAAGAGTGCCGACGACCTGCCCACCTATCACCTGGCCAACATCGTGGACGACCACCTGATGGAGGTGTCCCACGTCATCCGCGGCGAGGAGTGGCTGCCCAGTGCGCCGCTTCACGTGCTGCTGTACCAGGCCTTCGGTTGGGAGGACACGATGCCTGCTTTTATCCACCTGCCGCTGCTGCTCAAGCCCGACGGCAAGGGCAAGCTGAGCAAGCGTGACGGCGACCGCCTGGGCTTCCCCGTGTTCCCCCTGGATTGGAACGACCCCAAGAGCGGCGAACGTTCCAGCGGTTACCGCGAGGCGGGTTACCTGCCTCAAGCCGTGGTTAACTTCCTGGCCCTGCTGGGCTGGAATCCCGGCGACGACCGCGAGATTTTCTCGATGGACGAGCTCATCAAGGAGTTCTCCATTGACCACTGCTCCCGCAAGGGCGCCAAATTTGACTTCGAGAAGGGCAAGTGGTTCAACCACGAGTACCTGATGAATATGGACGACCGTGAGTTGGCTCAGCTGTTCAAGCCCGTACTGGAGCAGAACGGCGTGAACGTTGCCGACTTCAGTGACGAGTTCATCACCCGCGCCGTGGCTATGGTCAAGAGCCGCATCAACTTTGTGTGCGACCTCTGGGACCAGGCCGGATTCTTCTTTGTCCGTCCCACGACCTACAGCGAGAAGGACATCCGCAAGCGCTGGAAACCCGAGACGCCCGAGCTGATGCGCCAACTGGCCGCCATGCTCGAGACCACCGACATGAAGAGCGAGGTGTGTGAAGCCGCAATCATGGACTGGATTGAGAAGAACGGCTTGCACAAGGGCAACGTGATGAACGCCTTCCGCCTGACGGTGGTCGGCGAGTGCCGCGGCCCGCACATGTTTGACATCACCGAACTGCTGGGCCGTGAGGAAACCCTCGCGCGCCTGAATGCAGGCATTGAAAACATCCACGTTCCCGAGCAGGATGCATAAGTGGCTCTGTGCCATATTATTAATACTGCTACCGACAGCCATCTCCACTTCGGCCCAAGAGCTGGAGTGGAGCGTTGACGCGAGGGTGATGTTCGAGAACCGCGAGGGCGGCAAAGACGAAATCACACCCGACCAGACCATCCTGTTCACCCGTTTGGCACCCGAGTTGGGCGTCTCCCTGCTCGACGGAGAGCACCAGCTCAAGGGTGGTGTCGTGTGGTACCAACCGATGATTGACGACCTGAGCGGCTACAAGGTGTTGCCCACGCTCTATTACCGCTACAACCGCCCTGACGGGTGGCATGTGACCGCTGGCCTGATGCCACGGTCGCTGCTGGTGGAACGCATGCCGCGCTACCTGTGGAGCGACTCGCTGGGCTATTGCCAGCCCAACCTGAAAGGTATCCTGGCGCAGGTCATCAAGCCCGCAGGTTATGCCGAGGTCGCGGTGGACTGGCGACAGATGCAAACCGACGTTGACCGCGAAGCGTTCACCGTGTTCATGAATGCCGACTGGCGTGTAGCCGGCCCGTTGAGGCTGGGTGGACACGTGCAATACAGCCACCTGGCGATGTCGCGCAATCATGCCCCTGACGAGCACGTTAACCACGACCTGATCATCAACCCGATGGTGTCGGTTGACCTGTCGCATCGCACAGTTCTCGACTCATTGCGGCTGTCGGCCGGAGCGATTGTCGCCATGGACAACAACCGAGGCGAGAAAAAGGGAATCAACCACGGCGGCTTCATCGCCACGGCAACAGCCCGATGGCGCTGGATACAAGTCGACGAAACCTTCTACAGCGGCGGTGACCTGCTGCCGCTGTATACCCAATACGGCAGTCGCCTGAACCTGGGAGACCCCTACTACCGCAGCAAGGTGTACAGCCGCACGGATGTCACCTTCCATATCGTTAGCAACCGATTTGTCGACCTGAACGGCTCGCTCATATTCCATGCCACCGACGCCATGACCGGATTCTGGCAGCAGCTGTCTTGCCGGTTCTACCTCGACAACCGCCTGTGGAAACGCCGCAACGACAAGTCCTATCTGCACAGCGGCCGTCTGCACCAACTATACTAAAAACCTAAACTCAATACTATTTAATCATGGATCCGATTTATAATCTGGGTGTCGCCACCTATCGCAATATAGTAAGGCTAGGAGCAGCCTTTCGCAAGCCTAAAGCCAAGCTGATGCTGCGCGGACAACGCCGTTGTTTCCGCACGTTGCAGCGCAAGCTCGACCCCTCGGGCGGCTACATCTGGATCCACGCCTCGTCATTGGGCGAGTTTGAGCAGGGACGCCCGTTGATTGAGATGATCAAGCGCGAACAGCCCGATGCCCGCATCCTGCTGACGTTTTTCTCGCCCTCGGGCTATGAGGTGCGCAAGAACTTCAGCAAGGTTGACACCGTGGTTTATCTGCCGTTTGACCTGCCCGGCAACGTGAAGCAGTTTTTGGACCTGGTGCAGCCGTCGATGGCGATTTTTGTCAAGTATGAGTTTTGGGGTAACTACCTGAATGCCTTGAAACGGCGTGGTGTACCCACCTACATCATCTCGTCAATTTTCCGCCCGAAACAGATATTCTTCAGGCCCTGGGGTGGCATTTTCCGCAAGATGCTGAAGTGTTTTGACACCATCTTTGTCCAGAACGAGGAATCCCGTGAACTGCTCGCCGGCATCGGCTTCAAGGATAACGTCATCATTGCCGGCGACACACGATTTGACCGCGTGGCCGACGTGAAAGCCGCCGCCAGGGAATTCCCGCTAGTGGCCAAATTTGTCGAGAAGGCGCCTTTCACGCTGGTGATGGGAAGTTCATGGCCTCCCGACGAGGACATCGTGATCCCCTACTTCAATGCCCACCGCGAGATGAAACTCATCATCGCTCCGCACGAGTTTGACCGTCACCGCTTGCACACGCTCATGTCCAAACTGTCGCGTCCGGCTCGATTCTACAGTGAGGCTACGCAGCAGAACATCGAGAGCGCCGACTGCCTGATTATCGACAGCTTCGGCCTGTTGTCATCGCTGTACCGATACGGCCAGGCGGCCTACATCGGCGGCGGGTTCGGTGCCGGTATCCACAATATCAACGAGGCAGCCGTTTATAACATTCCCGTCATCTTTGGTCCCAAGTACCAGAAGTTCCAGGAGGCATTCGACCTTATCGCTCTCGACGGTGCGATGAGCATCCACGACAGCGACACCTTCTCGGCTGCGATGGACCCGCTGCTGGAAAACGAGCCGTTGCGCTTGAAGTGCGGCAAGGCCGCCGGCGGCTACATCCAGTCCCACCTGGGCGGCACCAAACTAATCTACGACCACATCTTTAATAACAAACATTAAAGAATACCCCCCTAGCGGGCTGTGTCATAATTGCCATTCGGTAATATAACCGTGCTATCGCACGGGAAATTAAACAAATTTTTAAATTAAAATTATAGATTATTTTATCATTAATTTGCTTAATTTCCCGCCCATAGGGCGGTTTTAATTATAGCAGTTGTATTATTAGGATGAATGCAGGCGCTATTGGTGCTTGTACTGTGAAGGGGTCATGCCCGTCATGCGCTTGAAAAACTTGGAGAAGAAGGCGGGATTGGGGAAACTGAGCCGGTCGGCAAGCTGGGCGACGGTGATATCGCTGTGCTTGAGATCGACCTTGGCCTGATTGATGAGCGCTCGATCAATCCATTCCTTAGCGGTCGCACCGCTTGCCTGCTTGACGAGGGTACCCAGGTAGCGCTGGGTAATGCACAGCTTGTCGGCATAGAAGTCCAGCATGTGGTGGTCAAAACAGTGTTCATTGACCAGAGCGATAAAGCGGTTGAAGACGTCCTGCTCGCGGGATTGGGGCGTGGGGACACCTGTGTCGTAGCGCTCAAACAAGCCGATGATGTAGTTGACAATGGTTGCGATGAGCGAGGCCGAGGCTTCACGGTTATGGTGAGGGTCATCAACCATGCTGTGCAATATCGCGATCATACGGCCAGCCAATTCACACTCATGCTGGCTCACCTGCAGGTAGAAGTTGTGGAGCCGCCCGTTGAGCGCGGTGGGCAATCGACCGCCCATAGCGCGGCGCAGGTAATCTTCCTTGACAACAAGACCCGATATCGAGATGTCGGGCGAAATCCTGTCCATCTGAATGATGCCACCATTACCCATGAAACCTACCGTATTGTCGCTGATGTGATACTTCAGCAGGTTGGCGGTGACATCAACGTCGCCCTTACGGAAGACAATGAAACGGAAATCATCGATGCGATAAGGCACCGAGACCTCAAAGATGCCCTGTATCGCCTGATAGGTGTTGGCACCAAACACAACAGCAAAGTCGGGCGAGATGTAGGGTCTCACTCCCTGAATCCTGAAATCGGCGTCATTCATCTCGTCAAGGCTTGACAAGGGCAGACGCTGCGGCTCGCGTTTTGACATATCTTTGTGGGATTGAATTTGGATGCAAAGATAATAAAATACCGCTATACACTATCATTATTTCATAATTATTGTACAAAAAGGAAGTTTTTCCATCATAATAGATAAATGCAGGTACCGAATGATGTTGTAATTTTGCAGAGTGAAACAAAAACGCATAGCGATATGATGAAAAAACTATTGTTCATAGCATTGACCCTGTTGCCGCTATTGTCTGCCGGACAGACGCTGGAAGAGTGCCAGCGCGCCGCCGAACGCAACTATCCGCTCATTGCCCAGCATGACCTCATCGCCCGCACCACCGACCTCACCGTTGCCAATATCCAGAAAGGGTGGCTACCACAGGTGACCGCTAGCGCCCAGGCTTCCTATCAGAATGCCGTGGCATCGTGGCCCGACGAGATGAGGGCCTTGATGGGACAGATGGGGCTGGACATGAAAGGGCTGGCCAAGGACCAGTACCGCGTGGGGCTGGATGTGCAACAGACGGTGTTTGACGGCGGAGCCATCAGCGCCCAGAAGCGCGTTGCCCGCGAGCAGGGCGCCGTGCAACAGGCTCAACTAGACGTCAGCTTGTACAGCGTGCGCCAGCGCGTCAACGAGATGTATTTTGCCCTGTTGCTGTTGCAAGACCAAATCGCACTCAACAAGGACCTGCAGGACCAACTTGCCTCGAGTGAGAAGAAACTCACCTCGATGGTCAAGAACGGCACCGCCGCACAATGCGACCTCGATAACGTCAAAGCCGAGCGCCTGAACGTCGTCCAGCAGATGACCACGCTGGAGTCGCAACTCCGCGTGCTCATGTCGATGCTGGGCACCTTCTGCGGCATCGAGGTGAGCGACGTGAGCAAACCGCAAGCCATCGAACCCGGCACCGGCAACAACCGTCCCGAGTTGAAGCTTATCGACAGCCAACTACGCCTGGCCGACGCCCAGGAGAAGGCCCTCAACGCCGCGCTCCTACCCCGGTTGGGCGTGTTCGCCCAGGGCTACTACGGCTATCCGGGTTATAACATGTTCAAGGACATGACCGGGCGTGACTGGTCGTGGAACGCCATGGTGGGCGCCCGCCTGACATGGAACATCGGTGCCCTATATACCCGTCATAACGACAAGGCCAAACTGCAACTGCAACGCGAGACGGCCCAAAACCAGCGCGAGGTGTTCCTGTTCAACAACCGCCTCGAGCAGATGCAGCAAGACGAAGCCATCAACCGCTACCGCAGCCTCATGACCCAGGACGAGGAAATCATCACCTTGAGGCAGCAGGTGCGCAAAGCCGCCGAGTCAAAACTGTCGCACGGCATCATCGACGTGAACGACCTGCTGCGCGACATCAACAGCGAGAACGCGGCACGTGTGCAGCGCTCCATCCACGAGATCGAAATGCTCAAGCAGATGTATGACTTGAAATATACCGTCAACAACTAACATCAACCCATATGACGATGAAAAAGATATTGATAATGGCAAGCGTGGCGCTCATGATCACCGCTTGCGGCAAAAAAGAGAAAGCGTTTGACGCCACCGGCACGTTCGAGGCCACCGAGGTCACCGTCAGCGCCAAGGCGACGGGCGAACTCAAATCGTTTGACGTCACCGAGGGGCTCACCCTGGAGTCGGGATCGCTGGTGGGCCACATCGACACCTACCAGCTGGTGCTCAAGAAACAGCAACTCGAGACCCAACGCGGCCAGCTCGCCGCCAGCAAGCGGCAGATGGCGTCCAACCGTTCGGCCACCAACAGCCAGCAGCTGGACCTGAACAAGCAGCTCTCGTCAATCCAGCAGCAGATTGCCAACGCACAGCGCGAACGCCAGCGCTATGCCGAACTCGTCAAGGACGGCGCCGTGCCGCGCAAGCAGCTGGACGACATCGACAACCAAATCAAGGTGCTCAACAGGCAGCTCGAGGCCACCCGCGACCAGATACGCAGCAACAATGCGGCACTGGCCGAGCAGGGAAAGGGCATCGCAGCGCAGATGGACGGCATCGACTCGCAGGTCGCCGGCATCGACGCACAGCAACGGCAACTTGACGACCAGATCGCCAACGCCGACATCGTGGCACCCATCAGCGGCACCGTGCTCGAGAAGTATGTCGAGCAGGGAGAGTACGTGACCACAGGCAAACCGCTCTTCAAGATGGCCAACGTGGACCAAATGTTCATCCGCGCCTATGTCACCTCGGCACAGTTGCAGCAAATCAAAGTGGGGCAGCCGTGCAAGGTGTTTGCCGACTATGGCAACGGCCAGAAGAAAGAGTATGCCGGCACCATCACCTGGATTTCGAGCCGCTCGGAGTTCACCCCCAAGACCATTTTGACCGACGACGAGCGCGCCGACCTGGTATATGCCGTCAAAATAGCCTTCCAGAACGACGGTTTTGTCAAGATAGGCATGTACGGCGAGGTCAAGTTCCAGTAACTCCAGTCCATCCAGTGATTCCAGTGATTCCAGTGATTCCAGTAACTCCAATGATTCCAGTAACTCCAGTCACCCCACTATGAATGCGATAGAGGTAAACCACGTGTCAAAGTCCTACGGCAAGGTCAAGGCGCTGGACGATGTATCGTTCACCGTGGGAAAAGGTGAGGTCTTCGGCCTCATCGGCCCCGACGGCGCCGGCAAAACGTCGATGTACCGCATCCTGTGCACCCTGCTCAAGCCGGGGCAGGGCAATGCGACGGTCGATGGCTTTGACGTCGTGCGGCAGATGACCGACATCCGCCGCAGGGTGGGATATATGCCGGGGAAATTCTCTCTCTATCAAGACCTGACGGTCCAGGAAAACTTGGAATTCTTCGCCACATTGTTCGGCACCACTGTCGAGGCTGGCTATGACACCATCAAGGCCATCTATAGCCAGATTGAGCGCTTCAGGGACCGCAAGACTGGGGCCCTGTCGGGTGGCATGAAGCAGAAACTCGCCCTGTGCTGTGCCCTGGTGCACCAGCCCAGCGTCCTCTTCCTCGACGAACCCACGACGGGCGTCGACCCCGTGTCGCGCAAGGAGTTTTGGGACATGCTCATCACCCTGAAGGAGAGCGGCATCACCATCATGGCATCAACGCCCTACCTTGACGAGGTGCGCCGCTGCGAGCGCGTGGCCTTCCTCGACCAGGGCAAGATAAGGGGCATCGGCACTCCCGACGAGATTCTGACCCGCTTTGCCGACATCTTCAACCCTCCCGGCATCGACCACGACCAGGGAAGCGAGGTCAAGGACGAGAACGTGATTGAGGTGGAGCATCTAGTCAAGGCCTTCGGCTCGTTCCACGCCGTCGATGACATCAGCTTCGCCGTCAAGCGGGGCGAAATCTTCGGCTTCCTAGGCGCCAACGGTGCCGGCAAGACCACGGCGATGCACATGCTCACGGGCCTTAACCAGCCCACGAGCGGCACGGGCCGAGTGGCAGGCTACGACATCCGCACCGAACACGAGCAGATCAAAAAGCACATCGGCTACATGAGTCAGCGCTTCTCGCTCTACGAGGACCTGACGGTGGCCGAGAACATCCGCCTCTTTGGCGGCATCTACGGCATGAACGACGCCGACATCGCACGCAAGACCGACGAAGTGCTCGAGCGACTCAGGTTTGCCGATCACAAGAACGACCTGGTGGGCTCTTTGCCGCTGGGCTGGAAACAGAAGTTGGCCTTCTCGGTCTCCATTTTCCATGAGCCGAGCATCGTGTTCCTGGACGAGCCCACCGGCGGAGTTGACCCCGCCACGCGGCGCCAGTTCTGGGAACTGATCTATGACGCCGCCGGCAGGGGCATCACCGTGTTTGTGACCACTCATTACATGGACGAGGCGGAATATTGCGACCGCATCTCGATCATGGTCGACGGCAAGATCAGTGCGATAGGGACACCGTCGCAGTTGAAGGAGAGGTTCCATCAACCTGATATGGAACATGTGTTCATTTACCTGGCCCGTCAAGCGACCCGTAGCAGCGATTAACTCATTATGAAGCAGTTCATCTCATTCATCATCAAGGAGTCCAAGCACATTGTGCGCGACAAGCGCACGATGCTCATCCTCTTCGGTATGCCCATCGTGCTGATGCTCATCTTCGGGTTCGCCATCACGACCGACGTGCGCAACGTGCGCACCGTGGTGGTCACTTCGTCGTTGGACCATCTCACCCAGAGGGCGGTCGAGAGGCTTGCCGCATCCGAGTATTTCACGATCACCGCCTCTGTCGCCACACCTCAAGACGCCGAACGGCTGATACGTGGACAGAAGGCCGACCTCGCCATCGTCTTCAGTCCCGACTTCGCCTCCAAGCGCCAGGGCATGCAATTCATCGTCGACGGTGCCGACCCCAACATGGCGCAGCAGTGGACCAACTATGCCACCGCCGTCATCGCCAATGCCGACGCGTCGCTGGTCAACAGCAAGATGCTCTACAATCCCCAGATGAGGTCGGCCTACAACTTCGTGCCCGCCATCATGGGTATGCTGCTCATGCTCGTGTGTGCGATGATGACGTCCATCTCGATTGTGCGCGAGAAGGAGAAGGGCACGATGGAGGTGCTGCTCGTCTCGCCCGTCAAGCCGTTGATGATTATCGTCGCCAAGGCGATTCCCTATCTGGTGCTCGCCTTTGCCATCCTCACGACCATCCTGCTCATGGGGCGCTATGTGCTCGGGGTGCCGCTGCAGGGCTCCATCGTTTGGATCTACGTGGTCAGCACCATCTACATCCTGCTCGCCCTGTCGCTGGGGTTGCTCATCAGCAACATAGCGACCAGCCAGCTGATGGCATTGCTGCTGTCGGCGATGGTGTTGCTCGTCCCCATCGTGATGCTCAGCGGCATGCTGTTCCCTGTCGAGTCCATGCCGCCGGTGCTGCAATGGATATCGGCCATCGTTCCGCCGCGCTATTACATCCAGGCGATGCGCAAACTGATGATTATGGGCGTGGGTATCGGCGAGGTCCTGCGCGAGGTGGTCATCCTCACTGCGATGACGGTCCTGTTGCTGGCCGTGTCCCTGCTGAAATTCAAAACCCGACTGGAATAAGCGCATTGCCATGACACTAAAATATCTCATACAGAAGGAATTCCTGCAGATTCGCCGTAATGCGTTCCTGCCGCGCCTTATCGTCATTTTCCCCATCATGATGATGTGTGTGATGCCGTGGGTGATGAACATGGAGGTCAAGAACATCGTCGTGGAAGTAGTCGACAATGACCACTCCACACTGTCGCAGCGGCTTGTCCAGAGCATCGAGGCAAGCAACTATTTCATCTTCAACGGCCTCCAGCCCACCTATCAGGCTGCGCTCAAGGACATCGAGACCAGCAAGGCCGACATGGTGCTCGTCATTCCCCAGGACTATAGCCGCGACCTCACCAACGGCGCCCATCCCCAAGTGCTCATCGCCGCCAATGCGGTGAACGGCACCAAGGGGGCCATGGGCAACGCCTACCTGTCGCAAATCGTCACGGCAACCGTCAACCCCGACGTCGCCGACATCCAGTCGCGCGTCTCGACCCTGTTTCTCTACAACAAGCGCCTTAACTACAAGGTGTTCATGATTCCCGCCCTGCTGGCCATCGTGATGATGCTGATGTGCGGCTTCCTGCCCACGCTCAACATTGTGGGCGAGAAGGAGGCGGGCACCATCGAGCAGATCAACGTCACCCCCGTGCCCAAATGGGCCTTCATCCTCGCCAAACTCATCCCCTACTGGCTGATTGCCCTGTTTGTCATCGTGGTGTGCCTGATCCTGTCGTGGCTCATCTATGGCATCACCTGCCAGGGGCCCTTGTGGCTCGTGTTCGTGCTGGCGATGCCGCTGGCGCTGTTCTGGAGCTCATTCGGGCTCATCATCAGCAACTACAGCGACACGATGCAGCAGGCCATCTTTGTGATGTGGTTCTTTGTCGTGATGATGCTACTGCTGAGCGGCCTGTTCACCCCCACCCGCTCGATGCCCGACTGGGCCTATGCCACGACCTATATCAACCCGATGCACTACTTTATCGACGGCATCCGCACCGTCTTTGTCCGCGGCGGCGGCATGCAGAGCATACTCCACCAAGTGCTGGCCCTGTGCGGCATCTCGGGTGTGATGGCTTGCTGGGCGGTCATGAGCTACCGCAAAAATTCATGATACTCAGCCCGCTCAATTCCACCTTTCAGCAGAACAGCTTGTAGCGTTAATGAGATTGCTTTATCAAAAAAAATTGCTGAAATCGTTGATTATTAACGGAATTTGATATACCTTTGTGGCGCTTTAACGAAAATTTCAGGTAATGGTAGATGCTTTGAAGTTGAAAATCAAGACGTTACCATTTGGCACTCATGCGATTGAGTGTCATGTGGACGGGTCGTTTTTTGATACCGAAGAGCAAACTGACGTCCGCCGAGCCGATGTTGATGTTACTGTCGAAGTGACCCGCAAGAGCGAGACGACGTTCCACCTGGAGATCTCTTGCCGCGGAACGGTAACAACAAGCTGCGACCGCTGTCTTGAAGATCTGGATTTGCCGGTGGATGTGTCCTATTGCCTGAACGTTGAGCAGCTGGGCACCGAGCTTGACGACAGCAACGACGAGCTCCTGATCGTGCCATCGGACTGGCGAGAGCTGGATACCGCACCTCTGGTGCGCGACACCGTGTTACTCGCCCTGCCGATGACGCACTGTCATGAAGACGAGTCGCAATGCAACGCCACCATGCTCGAGATGCTCGACACCCATCTCGTCGAGGCCGTCCCCGACGCTGATGACACCGAGAGAGATACCGCAGCCACCGACCCTCGCTGGGAGGCGCTGAGGAAGTTGAAAGATGAACAATAACTTTTAAATAACAACAAGAAAATGGCACATCCTAAAAGAAGACAGTCAAAGACCCGTACCGCAAAGCGCCGCACCCATGATGTGGCCGTGGCTCCGACCATCGCTCAGTGCAGCAACTGTGGCGCATGGCATGTTTATCACACCGTATGTCCCGAGTGCGGTTACTACCGTGGCCGGAACGTGATGAACAAGGAGGAAGCCTAAATCCGCTACGGTGACGACCCCAGCGATTGCTGTGGGCTCACAAAGTGATTTTAATGCGCAACGAGATATCCTGAATGGGCTGAAACGCAGATTTTGTTCAATCTCATTTGGGATATTGACTTTACAAAACACCTCATTATTAAGAAAGGAACGCTTTCAAGCTTATGCTGAACGCAAAGATTACAGGTATTGCGTCTTATCTGCCCGATGACGTGTTGGACAATGAGATGCTGTCCCAAATGGTCGACACCAACGACGAGTGGATCACCACCCGCGTGGGTGTGAAAGAGCGTCGCATCCTGAAGAAGCCCGTGGGCTCGTCATGGATGGGAATCCAGGCGGTGAACAAACTCCTCGAGGAGACCGGCACCGACCGCGACGACATCGACCTGCTTATCTGCCCGACTTCCAACCCCGACTACCGCTTCCCCTCGACGGCATCGGTAATCGCTCATGGAGTGGGCATCGAGAAGAAGTGCTACGCCTATGACATCCAGGCCGCCTGCGCCGGTTTCCTTGTCGGACTCTACGAGGCTACGGCCTACATCCGCGCCGGCATCTACAAGAAGGTCATCGTCGTCTCGGCCGAAAAGATGTCAAGCATGGTCGATTACAACGACCGCGCCACTTGCCCCCTGTTTGGTGACGCTGCAGCCTGCATGCTGCTCGAGCCCACCGAGGAGAACATCGGCGTGATGGATGGTATCTTCCATGTCGACGGCTCAGGCCTCGAGCACCTGGTCTATAAGGCCGGCGGCTCGGCCCTGCGCACCAGCCACGAGACGGTCGACGCCAACTTCCACTGTGTTTATCAGGAAGGTCGCGCCGTTTACCGTCATGCGGTAATCGACATGCTCACCTCGAGCAAGGACGTGATGAAGCGCAACGGCTTGACGAACGACAATATCGATTGGTTCGTTCCTCACCAGGCCAACCTGCGCATCATCGAGGCCGTTGGCGCCCGACTGGGCATCGACGAGAGCAAGGTGATGGTCAACATCGAGAACCGCGGCAACACCAGTGCCGCCAGCATTCCGCTGTGTCTCGATGAGAACAAGGACCGCATCAAGAAGGGAGACAAACTGGTTCTCACCGCTTTTGGTGCAGGATTCACCTGGGGCGCCCTCTACATCATCTGGTCGCTATAAAGCGAACAGACACATTACCTGAAGCATCACTACTCACGAGTGTAACAACACATACAGGGGGTAGCGATGCTTCTTGATAGAATCAACTAAAGGGAGCAGAGAGAGAGAAGAGTTAAGAGATAAGAGTTAATAGTTAATAGTTAACTGGCTAAAGGCTAACGGCTAACGGCTAATGGCTATAAGCTAAAACCAAAGTAATATGCATCGAGCAGGATTTGTCAACATCGTGGGGAATCCCAACGTGGGAAAATCGACACTGAGCAACCGCCTGGTGGGCGAGCGCCTGTCCATCATCACGAGCAAGGCCCAGACGACGCGTCACCGCATCATGGGAATCGTTAACGGAGAGGATTACCAGATCGTGTTCAGCGACACGCCTGGTGTGCTCAAGCCCAAATTCAGGCTGCAGCAGAGCATGCTTGAATACTCCACCGGAGCGCTCGTCGATGCCGACGTGCTGCTCTACGTGACCGACGTGATCGAGACGCCTACCAAGAATCAGGACTTCCTTGACCGCGTTGCCAGGGAGAAAATCCCCATTCTCTTGATCATCAACAAGATCGACCTGCTCAAGGGCAATGACGACCTGTTGCGCATCATCGACCAGTGGAAGGAGTTGCTGCCCAATGCCGAGGTGTTCCCTACCAGTGCGCTGGAGAACTTCAACGTGGACAATATCATGAAGCGCATCGTCGAGCTGTTGCCCGAGAGTCCGCCCTACTTCGGCAAAGACGCTCTGACTGACCGCAGCAGCCGCTTCTTTGTGACCGAGATCGTGCGCGAGAAGATTCTGTTGACCTATGACAAGGAGGTTCCCTATGCCACCCAGGTGATTGTGGAGAAATTTGACGAGAGCGACAATGCCATCCACATCATGGCGGTGATTTATGTCGAGCGTGACAGCCAAAAGGGGATTATCATCGGCCATCAGGGCAAGAAGCTCAAGCGCGTGGGCATGTTGGCCCGCAAGGACATCGAGACTTTCTTTGAGAAAAGGGTGTTCCTGGAACTCTATGTCAAAGTCGAGAAGGACTGGCGCAACCAGGAGAACAAGCTCCGCGCCTTCGGCTATATCGAGTAAACAACAACAAGAATATTTTACTAACCGCTAATAGCTAATGGCTAATAGCTGACAGCTTTAATAAACATTATGGGACGACTAGTAGCAATCGTTGGAAGGCCCAACGTGGGCAAATCAACGCTGTTCAACCGCCTGACGCAAACGCGTGCCGCCATCGTGAACGACACGAGCGGTACCACGCGCGACCGCCAGTACGGCAAGATGGAATGGAACGGCATGGAGATGTCTGTCGTCGATACCGGCGGCTGGGTAGTGAACAGCGAGGACATCTTTGAGGAAGAAATCAACAAGCAGGTGCAACTGGCCATCGAGGAGGCCGACGTGATTCTGTTTGTCGTGGACATCAAGAACGGCATCACCGACCTTGACGACCATGTGGCAGACATCCTGCGCCGCACGTCCAAGCCCGTGATTGTCGTGGCCAACAAGGACGACAACAACCAGGCAATGTATGCCGAGGCCGAGTTCTACTCCCTGGGACTGGGGCAGCCATTCTCCATCTCGGCGGTCAACGGCAACGGCACGGGCGACCTGCTCGACGAGGTAGTGAAAAAAATGCCCGCCAAGGGCGAGGAGACGCTCGACGAGGAGCTGCCCCGCTTTGCCATCGTGGGACGTCCCAACGCCGGGAAATCCTCGTTGGTCAACTCGCTGATGGACGAGGAGCGCAACATCGTCACCGACATTGCCGGCACGACGCGCGACAGCATCTACTCGCGCTACAACAAGTTCGGCTTCGACTTCTACCTGGTCGACACCGCCGGCATCCGCAAGAAGAACAAGGTCAACGAGGACATCGAGTATTACTCGGTGCTGCGCTCGATACGTGCCATCGAGAACAGCGACGTGTGCATCCTGCTGATTGACGCCACACGCGGCATCGAGTCACAGGACGTGAACATCTTCTCGATTATCCAGAAGAACCGCAAGGGTCTCGTCGTGCTCGTGAACAAGTGGGATGTCGCCGCCGACAAGTCGCAGAAGGCCTTTGACCACTTCGAGGCGACAATCAGGGACCGTTTCGCACCGTTCACCGACTTCCCCATCATCTTTGGCTCGGCCTTGACCAAGCAGCGCATCCACAAGGTCCTGCAAACGGCCATCGAGGTGAACAACAACCGCCGCATCACCATCCCGACCAACCAACTGAACAACATCCTACAGGCCGACATCACGGCGTTCCCGCCGCCTGCAGTCAAGGGAAAATATGTGAAAATCAAGTACATCACGATGCTCAAGGGAGCCTATGTGCCCACGTTCATCTTCTTCTGCAACCTGCCGCAGTGGATCAAGGACCCCTACAAGCGCTACCTGGAGAACAAGATTCGCGAGCACTGGAACCTTCACGGCACCCCCATCAACCTGTTCTTCCGCGAGAAATAAACACGTTGAGACGGGGATTTCCCGACCTGGGGCAGAGCACAATTGATAAATCTCATAAACTGCCCAAAAACCATAATGGCCGCAAGTTGCTGAAAAATAGCGATTTGCGGCCATTTTCTGAGAAAATTAAGTATGAATATTCAAAAAAAGTACCCGAAAAATTTGGTTCATTAGAAATATTCTTATTACCTTTGCAGTGTTAAATAACTGACACATTGTTTTCAACAATTCATCAAGAATTATTTATCCATACATTAGGCAACAAACAACAAGAACATATATACTTGAATTTTGGTTATGAAGATGGTGTGCTTTTGTGAAAAAGTGCACTTTCGCTTTCTATAAGGGTCAACTTCCGCCTCCTGGTGAGTCAACGGGCTTGACCCTTACTTTTTTTGCCGTGAAAAATTTGGAGGGGGAACGTTGACGAGTGAAAACTATTTATTACCTTTGCAACAGTTACAAACCCAAAAACGTGTGGACGCTATGAACAAATTCAAAGTGCTGGTCATCTCACTGACCGTAATGATTATCGCCGCCATGACGCCGTGTGCCATGGCACAGGATGTGCAACAACTCGAAAAAGACATCGAGCAGCACGAGAAGAACATCCAGGAAAAAGAAGCGGCAATCAAGGAGTTGGAAACCAAAATCGACGAGTTGAAGTCACAACTCAAGGAATTGGAGAACCAGAAAAAGGCGCTCGAGAAAGAAGTGAAAAACGAGACAAAACTGCGCAAGGACAAGTTCACGACACGCGACGAGCTGGTCTATGACCAGGAAATCGTCGACGTGCTTTACAACCCCTACAACAAGTCCGACGTGGAAGAGGCGCTCAAGAGCTTCGAGGGCATGGAAACCAAGGACGTGATGAAGAAAAAGGAACTGGTTTCAAAATACGGCGAGTACACCAAGAATCTCAAGGAGTTCATGGAGAAACAGAAGGCCGTCCTGGCCAAGGCAAGATGGGCCTACCAGGCTTCGACCAGCGACATCTACAAGAAGTTTGAGAAGGAGCTGAAGGGAACCAAGTACTGGAAGATCTACAACAAGAAGGAAAAGAACGAGAGCATCGACTATCTGGACCGCGTGATGGACAAGATCATGCTCTTCAAGAACAACGGCCTGAAGGACGAACGCCAGTTCAACGAAATCCTCAACATGCTCTACGCCGACTAAAACCGCCGCCTATAGCGCAACTCAAACCCGCTTGCCAATATGATGAACGGGAAAAAGATATGCAAGTCCCTGCGTGAAATCCGTTGCCGCATCGCCAGGGCCAACGACATTGACTACACGCCCGCCGTCTGCACCCATGAGGGCAACTGCGCCGGCACCTGTCCGGCTTGTGAGAGCGAACTGCGCTACATCGAGCGCCAGTTGCTCCGACGCACCGCCACGGGCAAGAAAGTGGCGCTCGCCGGGCTGGCCTTGGGGGCCGCCTCATTGATGCCCATGCATGCACAGCAGGTGGCAAACACTACTCCCCCAAGCACCCAGCATCAGCCATCCAAACCCATTGTCGATGCCGCTCCCGGGGACACCACGGCAGTCGTGGTGCGCGGCAAGATCATCGCCAAGGATGACAACGAGCCCATCATCGGTGCGTCCGTGATGCTCAAGGGGACCGAACTCGGCATGGAGACCGACTTCGACGGCAATTTTGCCATTCGAGTACCCAAGGACAGCCAACTCGTCATCATCTATGTGGGATACGAGGACTACGAATACGAGGTTAAAAAGGCAACTCCAGGCGAAGAAATCGTCATTGCCCTTGAACCCGATGAGTCCCAAATATTGATGGGCGTTGTATCGATTGCGCGTACACCCATGTCAGCCGTCGATGCCGACATCTACATGCCCGACCACTAAACCACAAGGCTCCCGTTCGAGACAATAACAGGAGACATGACAAATACATCCTATCGTCCCCGCAATCCAGGCCACGACTATTACGGCACGGGGACCTACCTCATCACGCTCGTGGTGAGCGAGCGGTCGCCGTTGCTTGGACGGCTAGGCGAGGATGTCAGGCACCCCGAGGTCGTGCTGTCACCGTTGGGTGAAGCGGTAAAGCAAGCCTGGGAAATCATCCCCGAGAAACAGGCGGCTCACGGCAATCACGTGGCAGTACACGCCTGCGTCTGCATGCCCGACCATTTCCATGGCGTGCTCGAGGTGCTCAAGCCCATGCCATGGAGCCTGGGCGACATCATCCAGGCCTTCAAGGCGGCATGCACCAGCCACTGGCAGCAGCAACACGGGCACGGCCATTCCAGCAATCGACCGATATCGGTCGATTGCCACAGTCCTCATGCCCCGGCATGGCTGCGCGAGAAGGCCCGCCTCCACGACAGCGAGGGCTCACTCATCCGCGCCATGTCCAACCGGCAGCGCCAGGAGTACTACGCCCTGGTGGGCAGGGAGCAGCGACCGCTGTTCGACGACAATTACGACGACACGGTGTGCCTCGACCAGCGGCACCGCCAGGCCATGGTTGCCTACGTCCACGACAACCCGCGTCGCGCCATTATGCGCCGCGCCTTTCCCCAGTTGATGCAACGCAGCCTCCATGTCCAAATCGCAGGGCGCGACTATGGCATCTTCGGCAACCTGTTCCTGCTGCGGTGGGCCAATAAGGTGCAGGTGCAATGCCACCGCCGGCATCCCGTCACCAGGGAGCCCTACGAGACCACGCCCGACTATGCCCGCCAGCACCAGCAATGGGTGGATGCCATCATCGGTGGGGCCACCGTCATTGTCACCCCCGGCATCTCACGCGGCGAACTGATGATGAAAAACGAATGCCTCAAGAGCGGCTATCCCCTCATCCATATCCAGAAGGAACCCATCACGGCCCTTTGGAAACCCGAGCGGATGCGGTTTGAGGCCTGCGCTAACGGCAGCCTGCTCATTCTCGCGCCCTGGGGCCTCGATGCCATGGCGACCGTCAACGGCGTGCCTGCCGACACCGACTACAGCCGTTTCCACAACATGAACCATCTTGCCGCCGAGATTTGCGCCTTCAACGGCAACGCCACCATCCTGAGATAACCGCTATCAATAAAAAGACAAGCAAAGCACCTGGTTGAATTTCACCGGGTGCTTTGCTTGTTTGTGGTCCCACTTGGGCTTGAACCAAGGACTCCCTGATTATGAGTCAGGTGCTCTAACCAACTGAGCTATAGGACCGTAAGACCAGCTACAGATGTGTTACCATCGAGTAGCGAGTGCAAAGATACAAAAAAAACGTGAATCGCCATCATGTGGAGAGGGGAATTTTTAGGCTTTTTCCTTGGATTTTGGCTGGCTGTAGAACAGGTGGAACGGATATTACGGAGAAAACGGATAGGACGGGGATGCCGCATACTTTGGGGTCGCGTAATGTGAGGGGGGGAAGCTAGGGCGCTAAGGTTTCTTTTGCGTCCACACTGGACAAGCGGATGAACGGACGAAGGGGGTGATTGGGGTTTTCCTAAAATATTTTAAAATCCATAGTGCTGATTTTTTCGGAAAATTGATGAAATAGAGATGATTTTTCCCGTGAAAAACGAGCAAAAAGCGCTTTAAAAGGCCGAAAATGAAACATTTTTGTAAAATAAAAAGCGCAGGGTAGGAAAAATGCCAGCAAATTGCCTATTTTCACATTTTTTAAAACTAAAAACTTTTTCTATTAGAGAAAAAAATAGTTAATTTGCATTGTTAATAAAAGGCATATCCTGTATACGGATTATGCACATAGTTGAATGCTTTTATGGGGTAAATATAGTTTTCAAGTATTAGTAATTATTGAGGGTCTCAGCAGTGATGCTTGGACCTTTCTTTTTTCTTGTCGGGCGAGGCTCAAAGGCTAGAACTGTAACCGCCCTGCGGGGGGCGTGTCATGGCCGCAAGGATGAGGATTCCCTCCCTGCCGTAGTTCATCATCAGGTCAAGGATGCTCAGGTCGGGCTTGAAGCCGTCCTGGGCCTGCCACATCTGATAATAGGGCACGTTGCCGATGGGCAAGGTGTCGGGACGCTTCATGGCGATGCGTCCACGCAGGTCGGTCACGCCCTCGGGCAGATTGTCGCCCCCGGACTGTCGAGTCTCGAGGGGCAGATCCATGAAGTCGACCACCAGTTCATGGAGCTGGCTGTTGAACTCATGCAGGTAGCGCTGGCTGCCGTGAATGACGCGCGACAAATCATCGGCGACATAATCAAAGTAGGGGGAACGGCCATAGGCCGAATAGAGCGCGCCCCAGTGCAGCCGTCGCCAGTCGCCGTGCTCCGAGATGAGCACGTCGCGCAGCGGGGTCGCCATGTTGTTGGTAGAGCCCACGAGGGGCACGGTGAGCGTCTGGATGCCGTTGGGACCGTCGATGCGGTAGCGGTGATGGCTGTGCCGCAAGGGCAGGCGCGCCTCATCCAGGTCGACCAACAGCGTGCCCACCTTGAGGGCAGCAGCATAGCACCGCACGCTGGCGGCACACATGCTACCCATGATGACTGCTGATGATGTATCTAGCATAGAATAATCATCCTTCCCGCCCCAGCTAAAGGCTAAAAGCTAACGGCTATTTCTTATCCGGATTAGGCATCTTGAAGATGCGGTTCCAGCGGATGCCGCCGTTCATCAAGGAGTGGTCCTTGTCAAACGAGATGAGGATGATGGACGGGGTACCCACGATGTGGTCCTCGGGCACGAAGCCCCAATAGCGGGAGTCGAGCGAGTTGTCACGGTTGTCACCCTGCATCCAGTAGTAGTCCATCTTGAAGGTGTAGCTCGTGGCGACCTTGCCGTTGATGAGGATTTGGCCGTCCTTGACCTCGAGGGTGTTGCCCTCGTAGTTGCGGATGCAACGCTCATAGAGCGGCAGGTTCTGGAGCGACAGGTTCACCGTGGCGCCCTTCTTGGGAATCCAGATGGGGCCATAGTTGGCATGCGTCCAGCCGTAGTCGGTGCCGATGGGATAGGTGATGACGGTCTCGCCGGGATCGGGTTGTATGCGCTGGATGTTCAGCACCCACTTGTTGTCCTCGAGCTGCTTCTTCATCGCTGCGGTGAGGGGGAGGACGTAGAGGTTGGCCATCGGATTGCCGTACATGTCCACGGCGTTTTTGCGGTCGTCATAGCTGATGCCGAGTTCGTCGAACATGGTTTCGCTGATGGTAGTGCCGTCGGTCTCGACATAGTACATGTACTGGACGTTCTTGGGCTGGGGCACGGCCTGCCCGTTGATATAGACGATGCCGTCCTTGATCTGGAGGTTCTCACCAGGCAATCCCAGGCAGCGTTTCACATAGTTGTCGCGACGGTCCACCGGTCGGTAGATGATGTCGCCAAAGACTTCGGTATTGTTGTGAACCACGTCGCGTCCCCTCTCGTAGCACAGGGTGTAATAGTCGGGGTTGGTGCACTTGAGAGCCACGGTGTCGCCCGCGGGGAAGTTGAACACGACGATATCCATGCGCTCGACATTGCGCAGGCCCTTCAGGCGATGGTAGGGCAGCTGCGGATGGTCAAAATAGGACTTGCAGTTAAAGAAGGGCAGTATGTTCTGGGTCAAGGGGAAGTGGAGCGGCGTTTGGGGCACGCGCGGACCATAGGTCACCTTGTTGACCCACAGGAAGTCGCCCGTCAGGAGGGACTTCTCGAGCGAGGACGACGGAATCTGGTAATTCTGGCCGACGAACAGGAACAGGAAGTAAACCAGCACCAGGGCATAGACGATGGCGTCAATCCAGCTCATGATGGTACGCAAGGGGCCTTTCTTCCAGCCCTTCCACGCTCCCCAGGGGATGAACTGGGTGAGGTAGATGTCGGCAAGCAACAGCAGGCCCAACAGGAGCAAGGGATTTCCCATCCAGATGGTCCACAGCACATAGATAAACGCCACGATGCCAAATCGCCACCATCGCGTTTTCTTGACCCGTCCCAGTCGCTCACGCAGGGAACCCGTCTGCCTTACATATTCTTCTTCTTTTTTATCCTTGTTATTAACGTTGTTGTCTGTAGTCATGTTTTTGCGTTGTTGGTAAAATTTCGGTGCGAAATTACTAAATAATGTGGAAATAAGCAGTAACTTTGCCAATTAAGAAACGTTTTTTAGGATATGTTATGAAAATAAGCAAGATCATAGCACCGGGCGAAACCATCATCTATCAGCCCAAGCTCAGCAAGTGGGCCTACCTGCAGCTGGGCCGACTGGTGCGCAACCTGACCACGACCATCTTTGTGAGCGACAAGCGCTTTTTCCACAGCCACGGCTGGATTCACCGGCACGCCCACGAGATTGTCATCGGCAAGGTCGAGAGCATCCTGGTTGAGCAGAACCTGTGGGGCCGCCTCTGCAACTACGGCACCGTCAAGGTCTCGGGTACCGGCGCCGGAACCATCATTCTGCCCTACCTCAAACGTCCCATCGAGTTCCAACGCCAGGTGCGCGCCATCCAAGGTGCAGGCACCAGCAGCGAGAATTAACGTCCTTGAGCTGTCATGCCTATCATTGAAATCACATCGATGGACCACCCCGGGGTGGAGGTGTTCAGCACCCTCACCGAGGCGCAGCTGCGCAACCGCCTGGAACCGGACAAGGGCATCTTCATCGCCGAGAGCCCCAAGGTGATTCATGTCGCCCTCAATGCCGGCTATGAGCCGCTGTCGCTGCTGTGCGAGCGCCGCCACATCACGGGCGATGCCGCCAGCCTGATTGAGCGCTGCGGCGACATACCCGTCTATACCGGCGAGCGTGAACTGCTGGCCTCGCTGACGGGTTACACATTGACGCGCGGTGTGCTGTGTGCCATGCGCCGCCCCCTGCCCCACCCCGTTGCCGACGTGTGCCGCGACGCCAGCCGCATCGTGGTCATCGACGGCGTGACCGACACGACCAACATCGGAGCCATCTTCCGCTCGGCAGCGGCACTGGGCATCGACGCGGTGCTGTTGACCCCGACCTCGTGCGACCCCTTGAACCGCCGTGCCGTGCGCGTGTCGATGGGCTCGGTTTTCCTCGTGCCCTGGACATGGATCGAGGAGCCCGTCACACCGCGGCTCAACGAGTTAGGGTTCCACACCGCCGCGATGGCACTGAGCGACGACTCCATCTCGCTCGACGACCCGATACTCAAACGCGAGCCACGCCTGGCCATGATCATGGGCACCGAGGGCGACGGCCTGTCCCGTGAGGCCATCACTGCCGCCGACCATGTGGTGCGCATCCCCATGCAGCATGGCGTCGATTCGCTAAACGTCGCAGCCGCCTCGGCGGTCGCCTTCTGGGAGCTGCGCAAAACACAGATTAACAACGACCAATAAAATCATATAGAACAATGAGAACACCCAAGATAAGAGTAAGAATGCCCCGCTCCGCACGCACGTGGGCCTATGGATCAACCTGGAAAGAGCTGCTCCTGACCATCATCGGTACCACCATCTCGATTATACTGACCTTTGGCACCGCCGCCTGCCTCGACAGGTGCGAGCGCGTCGACGACCGCAAGATGTCGGCGCTGATGGTAATGAGCAATATCGAGAGTTTCTCACGCAATGTGGACCTCATGGCCCAGGACATCGCACGATGCGACTCCATCGGCACGTGGTTGCTCAGTTTGCCTCAGGACAGGCTCAACAAGATTTCTCCCGAAGAGGCCAGCGATATCATCAATGAGGTGATAGGCTCGATTAATTTCCTGTCACACGACAAGACCGCCGAGAGCATCTTCAGCAACAATATCGAGACGTGGAAAAACATGGACAACTTCCAGTTCATCGACAATGTGGGCAAATGCTTCGCCAAGATGAATTCCGACGAGAACAACTGGAACGAATGGGTAACCGAATTTGAGTCGGCCATCACCCGCGTCATCGAACAGATGCAGCCCAACGAGCGCACCCTGGCCAAACTGCTCTCGGACAATACCGTGCGCCAGAAAATCGAAAGCTTCCATGTCCGCAAAAACTGGCTCGATTACATCTCGGCCTATCACCGCTACCTTAATAGCCAGAACATGGTCATCATCGGCGTCACCAAGCAGGAAGTCATGGCCTTCACCGATGAGCGTGGCCGCAGCATCAACACGCCCGAGGAGGAACCCATACAATCCTCCTTCCGCACCAAGCAACTCTCGGTCGACAGCCTCACCACGCTGGCCCCGCTCATTCAGCACATCGACAGCATCCTCTACAACAAGAAATAGAGCATCTCTCTTGATTGCAAAAAACGAAATTCCCGAAAAACGCTTGATTTTTCGGGAATTTTCGGTTTTATGGATTGGGGGTGTGTCAGAATTGCGACCCGGCAATAAAACCGTGCTATCGCACGGGAAAGTTTGTGCAAACCGAAGGCAATGATGCTTGCATCAATTGCTAAGGTGCTGCCAAACTTCGGGAAATTAAACAAATTATTATAGTTCTAGCCTTTGAATAATGAACACCTGTCTACACGACGAAGCTGGTGAAAAGTTTGATGAGCCAACCGCTGATGGCCATGTAGATGGTGATGCCGACGATATCGTTGGTCACGGTGACGAAGGGACCCGTCGCGATGGCGGGGTCAATCTTCAATCTCTCCAGCACCAACGGGACGATGGTTCCGAACAGCGAGGCGAACATTACCACCAGGAACAGCGATGTCGTCACCGCTGCAGCAGCGATGTTGGACTTGGTGGGATCGTTGTCCACAGGGAAGAAACGCGTGTACAGGAAAATGAGCAAGCCCATCACCAGCGCGTTGATGAGCGCTGTGCTGAACTCCTTGAACAGGTGTTTTCCCACATGCTTGATGTCCAGGCTGCCGTTGGCAAGGCCTTGCACGACGATAGCGCTCGACTGGGTGCCCACATTACCGCCGGTACCGCCAATCAGGGGGATAAACAACGCCAGACCCGGCAGGATGCGCAACAGGTCGGCATCACCCTCGCCGCCACCCAGGATCAACGCGTTGATGATACCACCCACGAGGCCGATGAGCAGCCACGGCAGGCGCGCACGCACCTGGCGAAACACGTTGTCATCGGTCTCGATATCGCCCCAGATACCTGATGCCAACTGGTAGTCGTCCTCTCCCTGCTCACGCACGCGGTCGATAATGTCATCGACGGTGATGCGGCCCACCAGGCGGCCGATGCTGTCCACAACAGGCATCGCCACAAGGTCGTATTTCTCGAAGTCAAGGGCAACGTCCTCGATGTGGGTATCGGTGCGCACGCTCAGCGGGTCGGGCTCCATGACGTGCTTGATTTTGCTGGCCGAGGGATTGGTGATGGTGGTCTTGAGGGGGAAGATGCCCTTCAAGCGGTGGTCATCGTCCACGACATAGATGTTATAGATTTCGTCCAGATCCTCGGCCTGCTGACGCATCGCCTTGATGCAGTCGGGCATGGACATATTCTCGTTGACGACAATCATCTCGGTGGACATGTAACCACCGGCGGTATCCTCGTCATACTGCAGCAGGTCCACGATGTCGCCGGCCTGCTCCACGTCATCGATGTGGCTGATGACGTCCTCACGGTCTTCCTCGTCAAGCTCCTGGATCACATCGACGGCGTCGTCGGCATCCATTTGCTCGACTTGCTTGGCGATCTCCTCGTTGGGCATCAGCTCCATCAGGTCATGGCGCTGAGCCTCGTCAAGTTCTACCAGCACATCGGCGGCAGTCTCGTCGTCGAGCATGAGCATGATGAACAGGGCCTCCTCGTCATTGAGGTCGCCCACCAGCTCAGCGATGTCGGCAGGGTGCAAATCCCGAATTTGAGCACGCACCAACTCCTCGTTCTTGCTGTCGATGAGTTCGTTGAGATTGGACAGATATTCCTCGGTAAATTCTTTCATTGCTTTTCAAGTGTCATAGGGTTGGGTTGAAAAAAGATGGCTATTGCTCCTGTTGCATGGCGAGCTTGGTGAGGTCGATGAAGTCCTCGACGCTCAGCTGCTCGGGGCGTTGTCGAAACACGTCACGTTCCATCACAGCCGGATTGGTGCTGAACATCGACTTGAGCGAGCTTCGCAACATCTTGCGCCGTTGTCCGAAGGAATTTTTCACGATGCGCTTGAACACGCGCTCGTCCACGCCGAGGTCGGTCACGCCGTTGCGGGTGAGGCGGATAACGCCGCTCTTGACCTTGGGGGGCGGGTTGAAGACGTGCTCATCGACGGTGAACAGGTACTCGATGTCGTACCACGCCTGCAGGAGTACCGAGAGAATGCCGTAGGTCTTGCTTCCTGGGGGTTCGGCTATGCGCTGGGCGACCTCGCGCTGCAACATGCCGCTGCAGCAGAGCACCTGGTCGCGGTAGTCCAGCACCTTGAAGAAGATCTGGGTCGAGATGTTGTAGGGGTAGTTGCCGATGACGCAGAACGGCTTGTCGCCGTAGAGCTTGTGCAGGTCCATCTTGAGGAAATCCTCGCCGATGATGCGTCCATGAAGCTGCGGAAATGCCACCTCGAGATAGTCCACGCTCTCGCTGTCAAGCTCGACGACGGTGAGGTCAAGCCCCATGTCGAGAAGGAACTGGGTGAGAACCCCCATGCCCGGTCCCACCTCAAGCACAGGCAAGTGTTTGAAGTCGTCAAGGGTGTGGGCTATCCGCTCGGCGATTGACAAATCGGTCAAGAAATGCTGCCCCAGTGACTTTTTTGCTCTAACATTCCGCATTTTTGTTCATTTATTGTTACCTTTGCAGGCTCGATTGCGTCCCTTATTAAAGTGCAAAGATAACCATTTTTTGGGGTTTATCGTCACAATGGGCGACATTTTTAATTAAACATCAAACAAAAACAGCGTGAAAAAAGCCATATCCTACTTAGTGAAATACGGTATCCCCCTGATTCTGGGCGTGGGACTGATGTATTTCCTGTACAAGAACGTCGACTTCAACCTGATGATGGAAACGTTGAAAACCGACGTGAATTACTGGTGGTTTGTACCCGTGGCGTTGGTAAGTATCCTGAGCCATGTGTTCAGGGCACTACGGTGGCGCCTGCAACTCAATGCCATCGACGTGAAACCGTCGTTCAGTGCCGTGCTGAACAGCATCTTCGGGACCTATGCCGTCAACCTGGTTTTTCCGCGCTTGGGCGAGGTGTGGCGCTGCGGCTACATCGCCAACCGCCAGAAGGCCTCGGTCACCCAGGTGATGGGGTCGATGGTGGCCGACCGTTTGACCGACACCGTCACCGTGCTGGCATTGACGTTTGTGACGTTCCTGCTGGCCCAAAACGCCTTCAGCCAATTCCTTGACGCCTATCCCGCTGCCAAGGAAAACCTAATGAACGTCGTGAGCGACGCACGCGTGTGGATGGGTACCGTAGTCGTCATCGCAGCCGTGGGCTGGCTGATGATCATGAAAACCGAGAACAAGATCATCAAGAAGATACAACTCATGGCCCGCAACCTGTGGGAGGGCTTCGCAGCCATCACCCGCATGGACGGCAAGTGGTGGTTCCTGGTGCTCACCATCCTCATCTGGGGCTGCTACTTCCTGCAGCTCTACCTTGCCTGCAAGGCGTTCTCGTTCACGAGCGACCTGAGTGTGCTTGCCGTGCTCGTGGTGTTCGTGCTGAGCAGCATCGGCATGGGAGTGCCCACCAACGGTGGCCTGGGAGCGTGGCACGTGGCCACGATCTTCGGACTCTCGCTCTATGGTGTGGGTGTCTTCTCGCCATCCAACTTTGACCCCCGGGCAACGGCGTTTGCTATGCTCGTGTGGGGATTCCAGACCTTACTGCTCATCGTGCTGGGCATCTACGCATTCTCCAGCATGGCGATTGACCGCCACCGCATCGAGACCGGCAAGACGGTTGTCGATGTAACAGGCGACGGCGTAACTTTGTAGAATTAAAGGTTAAAGGTTAAAGGCAACAGCTAATGGCTAACAGCTAACGGCTAAAGGCTAACAGCTAAAGTCTAATGTCTAAAATCTAAAGTCTAATGTCTAAAATCTAAAGTCTAAAAAATAAACATATGGACGATAATTTTGACGACTATTTTGAGAATGGTCCTGAGGAGGAACCTCAAGTTCATCAAGAAACCGAACTCGAACGCGAGGAACGGGAGATAAAAGAGGCGACGATAGAGCGCCGTGGCTACACGGTGAAGGTGCTGCTTGCGCTGGTGATTCTGGCAATGGGCCTTTTCCTGGGTTGGTGGATATGGCAATACTATTATCACCCCTACCGTGAGAGCCAAGAGAAGGGATGGATTATGAAGGTGAGCAACGAGGGCACGATCTTCAAGACCTATGAGGGCGAGATGATCACCGAGAGCTATGTCGAGGACACGCTCGTGGCTATGCACAGCAACTTCGACTTCAGCATCCCGACCGACAGCCTCGCTCGCTCGGCCATGCGATGGGCAGGTGACGGTCAGCGCGTTATTCTCACCTACAAGGAGTACAAAGGCACCGTCCTGTGGCGCGGCAACTCCAAGAACGTCGTCACCAAGATTGAGCGCGACAGCGACCTGGTGAAGACCAACCCCTACAAGAACGCGCAAGCGGCTCCCGGTAACGAGGGAGAAAAGAAAGACTGAACACAGCCTCGGCCATAGGCCTAAAGGCACCCCTGCCGACGCCCAGGCGCTTCGGCGCTAAGCTCTTATCGTCCAAAAACACTCATTTTTCTGCCAAAATGTCACTTTTTAACGGTTTTTTGCTGTCAGTTCCCAAAAAATCGTTGTACCTTTGCAGGCCAATTTCATGAGATAAATGTAGAAAACATGGAGGAAAATAAGATAGAACAAAACAAACCTCAACAAGCACAAGAGCAGCCCACCCCCATCAAGCCCGATATTCTGGACTATGATGACGTGAGGAAGGCGGTGCCGTTCTTTGACGGCAAGCCCAAATTGGTGAAGTGGCTGTTCCACCTGTTTGACATGGATGACGCCAACTGGATTCACGGCCACAACTGCCACACGCCGGGCGTGCCCTTCTGCACGGGTGTGCTCAACGACCTGAATGCCACCATCACCTATAATAACGGCAAGGTGCTTGACAATCTGCCCGAGGGAGCCTTTATCACGGTGTCCAACCACCCCTTCGGCGCCGCAGACGGTGTGATGATGATTCACATCATCGGCACCCACCGTCCCGACTACAAGTTCATGGTCAACATGATACTGAGCAAGATTGGCGGCATGATGCCCAACTTCATCACCGTCGATGCCCTGGCAAGCGACGACCCCGCCAAGCGCGCCGTGTCGATGCAGGGCATCAGCGAAACGATGAAGCACGTCAAGGCCGGCCATCCGATGGGATTCTTCCCCGCCGGTGCCGTGAGCAAATTGACGTGGAAACTGCGCGTCGAGGACCGCGAGTGGCAACCCGTCATCATGCGCCTGATCATGAAACTCAAGGTGCCTGTTATCCCCATCTATATCCACGGGCACAACAGCTGGATTTCACTCCTGCTGGGCGCCATCAGCTGGAAACTGCGCACCCTCAGGCTGCCCTCCGAGATGTTCCGCCGCAAGAGTTACGACTTCCGCGTGAGCGTGCATGATCCCATCATGCCCGAGGAGTATGCCCAATACAAGACCCCCGAGGAGCTGGGTGTCTTCTTGAAAAACGAAACCTACAAGATGAAGAAATGGCAACAATAAACGATAACAATGTCAGAATGATGATGCAGCGGTTCGGCATCGTGGGACAGTCGCCTGCCCTGCTCGCCGCCATCCGCCGCGCCATGCTCGTGGCCCCGATCGACCTGAGCGTTCTCATCATCGGTGAGAGCGGTTCGGGTAAGGAGTCTTTCCCGAAGATCATCCACGAGAGCAGCCCCCGCAAGCACAAGAAATACATCGCCGTGAACTGCGGTGCCATCCCCGAGGGCACCATCGACAGCGAACTGTTCGGACACGTCAAGGGCTCGTTCACCGGCGCTATCGTCGACCACAAGGGTTACTTTGAGGAGGCCGACGGCGGTGTGATCTTCCTTGACGAGGTGGCCGAGATGCCGATGAGCACCCAGGCCCGCCTGCTGCGTGTGCTGGAAAACGGTGAATACCTGCGCGTGGGCGATAGCACGGTGCGCAAGACCAATATCCGCGTCGTTGCCGCCACCAACAAGGACATGCTGCAGGCCGTGAAGGAAGGTAAGTTCCGCGAGGACCTGTACTACCGCCTCTCGACGGTGCAGATCAACGTGCCGCCCCTGCGCGACCGTGGTGACGATATCGTCCTGCTGGCCAGGTTGTTCCTGCGCAACTTTGTCAACGACAACCGCACGGCACTGGTCACGCTCACCGACGACGCCAACCAGTTGCTCAAGTCCTTCCACTGGCCCGGCAACGTGCGCCAGCTGAAGAGCGTCATCGACCAGGTGGCCCTGTTTGAATCGGGCAACACGGTAGATGCCGCGACACTGCAGCAGTACATGCCCAGCAACCGCGAGACGGCCTTGACGGTGCAGTCGCAGCCAAACTTCGACTACAACGCCGAGCGCGAGCAGCTGTTCACCTTGATCCTGTCGATGCGTGCCGAAATCGAGGCCTTGAAAAAGCGCATCGACGGTGTGGGAACGACGACCCATGTGTCGGCCAACGTCCACGAGCTCAAACGCGAGACCAAGCCGTTGCTGGAATACGGCAGCACCAACCCCGAGGTGGACATGACCTCGCCTTATCACAACATGCGTAACCAGCCTCAGGACCTGGGACGCGTCGATGAGGTGTCGGCCATGGACGTCGAGGGCGAAACCGTCAAGACGCTTGACGAGACAGAGCGAGAGACCATCGAGAATGCGCTGCGCCGCAACAACGGCCGCCGCAAACTCACGGCCCAGGAGCTCAACATCTCGGAGCGCACGCTATACCGTAAAATCAAGCAATACAACCTGGAACGCTAGTGAAAAGGCTTTTCATCATATTGACCGTTGCCATCGCCGCAATGGCGTGGGAGGCGTGTGTCCCGCGATACACCCTCAACGGTGCGTCTATTGACTATAGCGTTTACAAGACCATCTCCTTCGGCGAGTTCCCGATACGCGCCTCTCTGGTCTATCCGCCATTGCAGTCGATGTTCGAGAACCGCATGACCGACATGATTGCCCAGCAGACCCGTCTGCAGGTCATTGACGGCCGCAATGCCGACTTGCACATGGAGGGCGAAATCACCAACTATCAGTTGACGCCGCAGGCTGTCGGCGAGGACGCCTATGCCAGCCAGACGCGATTGACGATTACGGTCAAGGTCAAATATGTCAACAACAAGAATCAGAGCCTGTCAAAGGACCTATCCTTCAGCGCCTACCGTGATTTCTCGAGCACCGAGTTGCTGGTCGATGTCCAGGACGAGCTGTGCAATCAGATCTGTAAAGACCTGAGCGACCTGATTTTCAATGCAACGCTAGGCGATTGGTAAGACGAGTACAGTTTAAAGGTTAAAGGTTAAAGGGTTACAGACTAAGGACTAGGGACTAGGGACTAAGGACTAGGGACTAAAAACTAAAAACTAAAAACGATGGGATGGATTGAGGATATCAAGAATCTGGCGTCCGATGACAAGCAGGAGCTGTCGCGCGAGTGGCTGGAACAAGCTCAGCTCGCCGCGCCCTATTGCGTGTTGCCGGCCCTGCTCTACCTCAAGCATCATGGCGTCAAGGGCAACGAGGATGTGCTGGCGGGGCTAGCCATCAGTTTCCCCGACCGTCAGGCGTTGTCCCTCGCGCTGGGCGAGGATGCCGGCCATCTGGCCGACTTCTACCCGCCTGAAGCGCTGCCCGAGACCCCCGACACAGTGACGACCATCGACCGTTTCCTGGACAACTACGGCAAGACCAGCCCCGGAGAGGTCGAGGCCATCAGCCAAGCCATCTTCAACCCCACGCCCGACTATGCCGACGTGCTCGCGGCCCAAGAGAAGGAGGAAGGCGGGGCGAAACTCACCAGCGGCGACTCGCAGGACGAACTCATCAATCAGTTCATCGCCGAACAGATGCAGCTGGGCGAGCAGGCCGCCAAAACCCGCATCGATGTCACCATCGACGAGGAAGAGAAGGCCGAAATCGCCGGTGAAACCATCGACAATCCTACCCAAACCGATGACTCGATGCTGAGCGAAAGTCTGGCCAAAATGTACATCGCCAGACACAAATATTCACAGGCACTTGAAATTATTGAGCGATTAAGTTTGAAATATCCAGAAAAAAGTATTTACTTTGCAGACCAAATTCGGTTTTTGGCCAAATTGGTCTTGAATGAGACACTAAACACTAACAAATAAGAAAAAATGTACACTATTTTAGCAATTCTGATCACCATTGCATCGATCCTGTTAATCGGTGTGATTCTTATTCAAAAATCTAAGGGTGGCGGCCTTGCTGCCAATGTGAACAACTATAACCAGTTCATGGGCGTGCGCAAGACCACCGATTTTGTAGAGAAGGCAACTTGGGGCCTCGCAATCTTCATCTGCGTGCTGAGCATCGCTTCGGCGTTTGTTTCCGAGCAGAGAATCATCGAGGCTGCTCCCCAGATCAAGAAATTACCCACCAGCGAGACTCAAGCCCCGAACTTCGGCACTCAGGCCGAGGAGGCTCCCGCAGCCGCTGCTCCTGCCAAGGAGGCTGCTGCTCCCGCTAAGGAGGCTGCTCCCGCTAAGGAAGCTCCCGCACCCGAGGCCAAGTAACCTGCATTTTTGACCCGAATTTTCTAAAGGATGCGGTATGTCGTATCCGCATCACAGCGGATGAAGACATACCGTATCCTTTTTCTCATCTTGACAGACGATGAAAATGACATTATTATATATAGTACTGGCAGCGATGGTGACGGCATGTGGCCATGGCGCCGCAACCTCGACCGACAACGAGACATCCACCGAGGCTGTCGCCACAACAACGGCCAGTGAGTGTCAAGCCTTTGACGGCAACGGGGCCCTGGACCTGACCCGGCAGCAATGCAACTTCGGTCCTCGTGTACCGGGCACTCAAGCCCACGCCAAGTGTGCCGACTGGTTGATTTCCACCCTGAAGCAATCGTGCGACACGGTCATCCTGCAAACGGGGACTGTCCAGACCGCCACCGAGGGGAAAATCGGTATCAAGAACATCATCGGCGTCATCAACCCCGACGCCAGCCAGCGCCTGCTGCTGCTTGCCCACTGGGACACCCGTCCCTGGGCCGACAATGACCCCGACCCCGCCAACCACAGCAAGCCTGTGATGGGAGCCAACGACGGGGCCAGCGGTGTGGGCGTGCTGCTGCAACTGGCACGCCAGCTCAAGGCCGACAGCACCACGCTGGGCATCGATATCCTGCTGGTGGATGCCGAGGACATGGGCGAGGACGACAACGAGGATTCATGGGGACTGGGCACCCAGTACTGGGTACAGCACCCTCATGTGCAGGGCTACAGACCCTTGTTCGGCATCTTGCTCGACATGGTAGGAGCCCAGAACGCCACCTTCACCCGCGAGTATTACTCGATGCAGTATGCCGGCGGTTTTGTTGACCTGGTGTGGAATAATGCCGCGGGCAACCATTTCATCAATGCTCAAGGCGGTGCAGTGACCGACGACCACGTGTTCGTTAACCGCGGTGGCATCCCCTGTGTGGACATCATCGACATGCGCACCGACACCGGCACCGGCTTCTGCCCCGAGTGGCACACCCTGAGCGACACGATGGACGGCATCAGCGCCACCACCCTAGGCGAAGTGGGCCAGACCCTCCTCAACGTCATCTCCAGCCTCGAGCAGTAACCCCTATAGATATTATAGTCACTATTAAATAAAGAATCATCAACAATGAGAAAAGAAAGGATTTTACTCATGAGCGCATTGATTGCAGCGTCGGCCATGTCGACGCAGGCTCGCATCAACTACCCTGACACGCGTCGCGTCGCAGCGCCGAGACCGAGGCTTGGGTCACTGCCCAGAACAAGGTGACACAGAACTACCTGGCCAAGATTCCGTTCCGCAAGGACGTGAAGAAGCGCATCACCGAACTCGCCAACTACGAGAAGATGGGAACGCCCTTCAAGGTGAAGGACAAATTCTATTTTTTCAAGAACAACGGCCTGCAGAACCAGAGCGTACTCTATGAGTACAACGCCGACGGCAACCACAAGATGGTGCTCGACCCCAACACGCTGAGCGACGACGGCACCGTGGCCCTGCAGCAGCTCAACTTCTCCAACGACGGCCGCTATCTGGCTTACATCATCACCCGCAGCGGCAGCGACTGGAACGAGATCTATGTGATGGACCTCAAGGATAACAAGGTGCTCGACGACCACATCGTCTGGGCCAAGTTCACCGACGCCCAGTGGCTAGGTGACGGCTTCTTCTACAGCGGCTACGACGCCCCCGAGGATGCCAAATCGTCCAAGAACGAGTTCCAGAAGGTTTATTACCACAAGCTGGGCACACCCCAGAGCGAGGACTACATCGAGTATCAGGACAAGAGCGAACCCTTGCATTTCCACCAGGTGAGCGTCAGCGACGATGAGCGCTACGTCATCCTGTGGAAGAGCGACGCCGAGGGCAACGACATCTACGTCAAGGACCTCAAGGACCGCAACCCCCACTATGTGCAGCTGATTGGCGGCATGAAGTATGAGCGCGGGGTCGTGGGCATCGATGGTGGCAAGATCTATGTGATGACCAACGAGAATGCCCCCAAGGGCAAGATTGTCACCTATGATGCCGAGCACCTGTCGCCCGCCACGCTCGCCGAGTTCATCCCCGAGCAGGAGTCGGTGCTCACGGGCGCCACGATGGCCGACCACAAGTTCATCCTTACCTATGACAAGGACGCGTCGAGCCACCCCTACCTGTATGACGCTAACGGCCGCCTGATCCGCGAGATCGAGCTGCCCACCTTCGGCTCGGTAGGCTTCAGCTCCAAGAAAAACGCCAAGGAGGTGTACTACAGCTTCACGAGCTACACCTTCCCCGGTGCCATCTACAAGTATGACCTCGAGACCGGCAAGAGCGAGCTGTTCTTCAGCCCCAAGGTCAACCTCAAGAGCGACGACTACGTCACCGAGCAGGTGTTCATCACCAGCAAGGACGGCACCCGCATCCCCATGTTCCTCGTCTACAAGAAGGGCCTGAAGCGTGACGGCCAGCGCCCCACCTTCCTCTACGGTTACGGCGGTTTCAACGTGAGCCTCAACCCCGCTTTCACCTACACCCGCACCCTGTTCGCCATGATGGACTGCGGCGGCATCTGCGCCTACGTCAACCTGCGCGGTGGTGGCGAGTATGGCGAGGAGTGGCACCAGGCCGGCACCAAGATGAACAAACAGAACGTGTTTGACGATTTCATCGCTGCCGCCGAGTGGCTCATCGAGAACAACTACACCAACCCCAAAAAGCTCGCCTGCAACGGTGCCAGCAACGGCGGTCTGCTCGTCGGCGCTGTGGTTAACCAGCGTCCCGACCTGTTTGCAGCAGCCGTGCCCCAGGTGGGTGTGATGGACATGCTGCGTTACCACGAGTTCACCATCGGCTGGAACTGGGCCCCCGACTACGGCCGCAGCGACGACAGCCCCGAGATGTTCCGTTACCTGCGCGGCTACTCGCCCCTGCACAACATCAAGAACGACGGCACCCACTACCCCGCCATCCTGGTGACCACGGGCGACCACGATGACCGCGTCGTTCCTGCCCACAGCTTCAAGTATGCCGCCGAGCTGCAGCACTGCAACACCGGCGACCAGCCCAAGCTCATCCGCATCGACAGCAAGGCTGGCCACGGCCACAGC
>CACYSG010000008.1 GCA_902776955.1 uncultured Bacteroidales bacterium
GAGCAGTGCGCCCACGCTGTCGGCAATCTTGCGCATGCGCTCGTAGTCCCACTCGCGGCTGTAGGCGCTGGCGCCACCGACGATCAGCTTGGGACGCTCGCGCTGTGCCACCTCTTCCATCTGGTCATAGTCCACCAGGTTGGTGTCGGGGGTAACGTTATATTCGCAAGCCTGGAACATCAGACCCGAGAAGTTAACGGGGCTACCGTGTGACAGGTGACCACCATGAGCCAGGTTCAGACCCATGAACTTGTCGCCGGGCTTGAGGCAAGCCATGAAGACGGCCATGTTGGCCTGTGCGCCCGAGTGGGGCTGCACGTTAACGTACTCGGCATCGAAGATCTGTTTCAGGCGGTCGATAGCGACGTTCTCGCTCTCGTCAACGCACTGGCAACCGCCATAGTAGCGGTGTCCGGGATAACCCTCGGCATACTTGTTGGTCAGGCAGCTGCCCATGGCCTGCATCACCTGGTCGCTCACGAAGTTCTCACTGGCGATGAGCTCAATGCCGTGTTGCTGACGCTGATGTTCACGCTCGATGATGTCAAAAATCACTTTGTCTCGTTCCATTGTTTAGTTTTTTTAGTTTCTAGTTTCTAGTCCCTAGTCCTTAGTTTCTAGTTTCTAGATTTTTTTAAGTTGTTAGTATTAAAGTTATTTAGTCTCTTTTCGGTTTCTTGCGGACGGTCCAGCCGAAGTGGCCCAATTCCTCGCCCAGCGCGTAGTAGTGGCCGTGGCAGTAGGTAATCAGGTCGGCTGCCTTGAGGTCCAGAGCCCCCGTCTCGGGGTCGATGAAGCGGTCGTCGGCGATGACGTTCATCACCTCGCCGATGAACATGTCGTGTGTGCCCAGGCGCATGATGTCACGCACGCGGCACTCGATGCTCACCGGAGCCTCCTCGATATAGGGAGCCGCAACTGTCTCGCCCTTGACAGGCGTCAACCCCATTTCACGCCACTTGTCGTAGTCTCGTCCCGATCGCACGCCGCACCAGTCGGTGGCGCGTGCCAGGTCGCGATTGGTCAGGTTGAGCGTGAAAGCCATGTTACGCTCCACGATGCCGTGGCTGTGACGCTCGGGCCTGATGGAGACATAACACAACGCCGGATCGGAACAGATGGTGCCCGTCCATGCCGCCGTGAATACGTTATATTCGTCGGGCGAAGCCCCGCAGCTGACCAGCAGTGCGGGCAGCGGGTATACCATGGTTCCAGGTCTCCAGTTCTGTTTCATTCCGGGGGTCTATGTATTTTGCGGCAAAGGTAATGCTTTTTTTTAGATAATAGGGAATAGATAATGGATAATAGTTTTATTTTTTTGGCGATGGTCGAGGAATCGTCAAGATGTTAATAACTTTCTTATTGCAACGCTTGTTGAGACGGCGAAAAGGGCTACCTTTGTAGATTGTAAAACAACCTAACAACAGAACCGTGCACATCGTTATAGCAGGAAATATCGGCAGCGGGAAGTCGACACTTGCCGAGATGCTCGCCAAGCATTACGGCTGGGAGCCCTTTATGGAGCCCGTGGTGGACAACCCCTACTTGAACGACTATTACAAGGACATCAAGCGCTGGTCGTTTGCCCTGGAGGTGTTCTTCCTCAAGCAGCGCTTCAAGGACATTCTGGGCATCAACGCCAGCGACAAGACCATCATCCAGGACCGCAGCATCTTTGAGGGCGTCTATATCTTTGCCGCCAACAACCGCGACATGGGCAATATGGACGACCGTGACTTTGAAACCTACATGGAGCTGTTTGAGCAGATGATGACCATTGTCCGCATGCCCGACCTGATGATTTACCTGCGCTCGAGCGTTCCTCACCTGGTGGACAACATCCGCAAGCGCGGCCGCGACTACGAGCAGACGATGCCCCTGAAATACCTGTCGAACCTTAACGAGCGCTATGAGGAGTTCATCATGAACACCTACAAGGGCCGCAAACTCGTTATCGACGTCGACGACATGGACTACAAGAACAATCCCGAGGACTTTGCCTCGATCATCGACAGGATCGACGCCACGATGTTCGGCATCTTCGGGCCGCTGGATTAGGGCAAATTGGACAAATTGGTCGAATTGAACTAATTGGACAAATTAGACCAATAAGACCAATAGGACCAATAAGACCAATATCAACTAAAGACTAACCAACTAAAACAAAAAATAGGATATGCATATCGCAGTAGCAGGAAACATCGGCAGCGGCAAGACCACCTTGACCAAGCTGCTTGCCAAGCACTACGGCTGGAGCCCGCGCTTCGAGCCCGTTGACAACAACCCCTATCTGGAGGACTTCTATGCCGACATGTCGCGCTGGTCGTTCAACCTGCAGATTTACTTCCTGAACAAGCGCTTCAAGGAGGTTGTCGAGATCTCGCAGAGCAAGGAGAACATCATCCAGGACCGCACCATCTATGAGGATGCGTGCATCTTCGCCCCCAACCTTCACGGGCAGGGCTTGATGAGCGACCGCGACTTCAACAACTACCGCGACCTGTTCGAGCTGATGATGTCGCTGGTGAAGATGCCCGACCTGATGATATACATCCGCTCGACCATCCCCAACCTGGTGCAGCAGATTCAGAAACGCGGCCGCGAATACGAGCAGACGATGCGCCTCGATTACCTGGAGGGACTGAACAAGCGCTATGAGGACTGGATTGACGGATACAAGGGTAACCTGGTGATTATCAACGGCGACGAGGTGAAATTCGGCGACAGCGACGAGGCCTTCCGTGAGGTGTGCGACAAGATTGACGCCAACCTGTTCGGTATCTTCTCGCCGTTCAACCAGCGCTGACCACGGGATAGCGCAATCTGTCCTGTCCCACCCATATTCACAGATGGGTGCGGTTTTTTTGGCGCAAATTGATTAAAAAACAAATTTTATGTGTAAATTTGCACCCGCCTTTCACGACAGACGATGTCATCGTTAAGGGCGGTATGTTTTTAACTCATTGAATAACAGAATTCAAGCATATTGTAACCCAGTATCATTAATACATTAACTACGATTTATGAAGAAAATCCTTTTTCTCTCCACCCTGCTGGCTGTGACCTTACAGGCTATAGCCGCCGACGTCGATGTGGCTACCGCAATGGCCACCGCCCAACGGTTCACCACCCAGGCCGCCATCGGTCCCCGCCGTGCTGCCCCCAATGGCACTAACAACGTCAGACTGATTCACACCGAGCTGAACACGTCGAGCGTTACCCAAGCCGTCTATTACATCTTCAACACCGATGACAGCTATATCATCGTCGCCGGCGACGACCGCGCCACCGAGGTGCTGGCCTATGGCGACAGCCCGCTGGACATGAACAATATCCCCGAGGGGTTGCAATACTGGCTGGACTGCTATAAGGGACAACTCGAGTACCTGCAGGCTCATCCCGCGATGGTGGTCGACAATGGGCCGCGGCGTTTGCCCGGCGTGTCCCTTGGCGAGACTGTAGAGCCACTGCTGACCGCTTTGTGGGACCAGAGCGCGCCCTACAACAACCAGTGCCCCTATAAAGGCGGACGTCGCTGCATCACCGGTTGTGCCGCAACCTCGCTAGCGATGGTATTCTACTACTGGAAGTATCCCACCGAGCCCACGCCGACAGTTCCGGCTTATGTCACCGCGAGCGAACAAATCTACGTGAACGAGTTACCCTCGACCACGTTTGACTGGGACAATATGCTCAACCGCTACCGCGGCGGTTACAGCTCGGCACAGGCCAATGCCGTTGCCTGGCTCATGCGCTACATCGGCCAGGCCGAAGAGATGGACTATGCGCCCGACGGCAGCGGCTCCTACGGCGAGAATATCCTCGAGACCGCCCTGCTGTTCGGCTACGACAGCGACACGGAACTCATCTACAAGACCTCATGGGACGGTGACGAGTTTTACACCGACGACGAGTGGGCCGAGATTATCCAGGAGGAGCTGTATGCCCGCCGTCCCATCGTCATGTGCGGATATGCCAACGGCTTCAACGGGATGTCGGGCCATGCGTTCAACATCGACGGCTATGACGCCGACATGAACATGTACCACATCAACTGGGGCTGGAGCGGCTCGGGCAATGCCCACTTCGCGCTCAACGCCTTCAAGGGCGGCGGCTCGACCTACAACATCGTGCAGCAGATCATCGTAGGCATGGAACCGACAGCGACGGTGCCCACCATCAAGCCCAGCGCCCAGCGCATGAGACTTGAGACCCTGGTGGACCATGAGACCAGCATGTCGTTGAAGGTCAAGGGTGTCCTGCTCACGGGCGACGTGCAGCTCGAGCTCAACGACAACACGGGCATGTTCTCGCTTGACGAGGATCACATCAACCGTAGCGAAATCACCAGCGGCACGCATGTGAAAGTGAATTACGCGCCCCTGTCTCCCGGCACCCACACCGCCGTGCTCACCCTCAAGAGCGAGGGCGCCAAGGACGTGAACATCAAGATCACGGGAACCTCTCAGCTTGAGACCTACACCCCCGAGTTGACCGAGCGCTATGACATCGGCACCTCGTCCATCACCGTCAACTGGGACGACGCCACCCCCGCCAAGAACGTGTCCACTTACCGACTTGAGGTCGCCAAGGTTCCCTATAGCGAACTAGCCCTGAAGGAGCGTTTCGACCATGAGAACGCGACGTGGTCAGGCTCAGCCGACTGCTCGTCACATCTCGACGAAATCACCGCCACCCCCGGTTGGACCGGCAGCAAGGTGTACATGGGCGAGGACTACCTGCGCCTGGGCAACAACAGCACCAAGGGCTGGCTCGAGACGCCGGCCGTCAACATGCTCGACAGCAAGGGTCTGATGACCGTCAAGGTGACCGCCAAATGTGTGACCTCGGACAACGGTGCCGCGCTGCGCATCTCTTGCGGCGACAACGACACGACCGTCATGATCACTCCCGAAGCCACCGAATACAGCGTCCTGCTGCCCTGCCCCATCAGCAAGGATGCCAAGATGAGGCTCACCAACGCCATGACGGGCAAGCGCGTGCTGCTCTACAACGTCGAGGTGATTACCGGTGACGATTTCTCACCCATCGACCAGTCAACAGTATTCTACATCGACGGGATTACCGGCTCCTCCTGCAAGGTGGACGGTTTGTCTCCCGACACCTACGCCCTCAGCGTCCAGGCCATCTATACCGACGGCACACGCTCGATGTGGAGCGACCGCCTGCGCCTGACGGTCAACGGCATGCGTGGCGACGTGAACCGTGACGGCGAAATCAACATCGCCGACGTCAACACCATCATCCACGTCATGCTCTCCAGCGACGCCAGCACGCGCCTCATCGGCATCAGCGACATCAACTGCGACGGCGAGGTCAACCTGGGTGACATCAATGCGGTGATCGACATCATCCTGAACGCCAACTGACAATCCCGTCAATCAATACCCTCTAGGGGCTGTGTCACTATACAAGCGTGATACAGCCCATTTTTTGGTCATATCGTGGTTTTGTGCTACTTTTGCCGCGTGATTGGCAAGAGAATCATAGGTGCAATCCTGTTGCTGGCCCTGGGGACGGGGCTGCTGTCGGCCCAAGTGAGCGTTGACTACCACCGGGAAGACGGCTCGCGCTATGTGTGCTCGAGCCAAGAGGTGATGTATGACGACTTCTTCCATACCGCACGCTTTGCCGTGGCAGCCGTTGCCGACGTCAGCGGGCTGATCAGTTTCTCGCTTGAGGTGACCTACGACGAGGGCCTGTTGCAGGTCTCACGCGGCGATAGCCTGACGCTGGTGCTGCGCGGCGGCGACCGCATCATCCTCAAGACCGACCGTGACGTCACGCGTCGCGACATCGTCAAGCGGCACTACCTCACCTACAACGACTACTATGTGACCTGCCACTACCAGATGAGCAACTACGACATCCAGCGCATCACGCGCAACCGTGTCACCAAGATGTCGGCGCAGACCGACGTTTTCACCTTTGACCGCAAGCTCGACAAGTTCCAGGACCGCTTCAGGCGGCAGTTCACCGCAGTTTACCGCTATCTGATGGGTAACTGACGCGAGACATCACCATGTCCGTGGGAAAATGCGTTTTATATTCTAGCCTGTAGATACGCAAAATTTTGCGTCTCCAATCGGTAGAAATTACCATTATGCTACCCTTGAGACGCAAAATTTTGCGTCTCTACAGGCTATGGGCATCAGTACTTTACTTTCTTTGAACTCACGTTAAAATAGGTCTGATGGAGTTACCTGTGGCTTTGCTGGCTGCTACAGGTTACGGGGGGACGGTTCTGCCTTATTGCGGCCACGCCAAGGCGAGGCCCTACATCATGCGGGTTTTATACCTAGGCGTTGTTAGAGGATGTGAGATATCACAATAGGACACGATAAAAACGGCGGGCGGCCAGCTTGCTTTCACAGCGCTGGCCGCCCGGGTTATCTTTTCAACTAAGTGGGGAAAGACGGTTTATTTCAGTCTCAGCACCTTTCCTGCCTCAACGTTATTGCTTGTCAGTCCGTTCAACTTCTTGAGCTGGTCAACGCTCATGTTGTTGGCTGCAGCGATCTTGGTCAGGTTATCACCCTTCTGCACCTTGTAGGTCGAACGGCTGTTATCGCGGCTCTCCCTGGTAGACTTGCGGGTGCTGGCGGTAGTAGCCTCCTTCTTGCCATGTGACTTGGATGCGGCAGCATTCTCCTCGGTGCTCTTCTTGGAAGCGGAGTAGCGCTTGCTGGGCGAGTAGTCACGAGCCTTGGTGTAAGTGCTCTTGGAGAAGGTGTAGCTGTCGGTGTGGGTGCAGCGGTTAGCAAAGTCAAAGATGGCCTCGGGGTTGATGGCGTAACCCATGAAGCGGGTCTCGAAGTGCAGGTGGGGACCCGTGCTGCGGCCCGTGTTACCACTCAGGGCGATGGGCTGTCCGGCCTTGACATACTGGTCGGGCTTCACAAGGAAACGCGACAGGTGACCATAGACGGTCTCCAGGCCGTTCTCGTGACGCACGATCACATAGAAGCCGTAACCGCCACGCTCAAAGCGCGTCAGGCGCACGCGGCCCGAGAAAGCCGAGTAAACGGTGTCGCCGATGGCCGAACGCAGGTCGACGCCCTTGTGGGTACGGCCGAACTGCGGACGGTAGCCGTAGTGCGAGGTGACATAGTTGCCCTTGATGGGCATGACATAGTGGCGAACGTCAAGCACCTTGGTGTTAGGCACGTTGGCGTCCTTATAGCAGTTAACGAGATCGCTGTCCCAGCCCTCGGTGTAGATGTCGGGCTCGGGCTCACATTCCTCGTATAAGTCGGCAGCATACTTCTGAGCTTCCTGCACGCGGATCTGGTCCTTAACACGATTCTGCTTTGCGAGCAGGTCGTTGTGCATCTTGCTGTAGCTAGAAGGTTGCATATTCTGAGCCGATATGCTTAGCGCAAAAAGGGTCATCGCCGTCAAGGCGACATATAATCGTTTTATACTCATTTCAGGTAATTTTCTAGTCCGTTTTATCTTAAGAACGCCCAAAGTTAGGCATTTATTTTGTAAGAGACGGTCTTTGTCGTGCTAAAAAGTGTAAAGTTTGGTTTCGTTGTCTAAACGAAGCAGCGTAATCTATTAGCCTTCAGCGAGATAAAAAATTCACAAATGCAAACACCCGTTATTTAGATTTGCAACGGCAAAGCGGGGCATTCTGGCCGTCAGGACTACTTCCAGGCCGGGTCGCTCTCGTTCCAGCAGCGGTCCAGAGCGGTGACGGCATATTGCCAGTTGCCCTTCCCTCCATCGGGCAAAGCAAACGTCGTTTCGCCCGTAATGGCCAAGATATGAGCGGCATCGTCAAGGCTCCCCTTCTTGCCCTTGGGGAAACGGTAGATGACATAGCGGACAGCCTGCTGCATGGGGTCGTCGGTGTCATGAGCTTGCCAGATGAGGCACTTCTTGCCGCCCACCTTCTTGATCTTGAGGCCATCGACATGATGGGGCTTCACGTCATCAAGCCAGGTGTAAGCGGGAATGAGCGCGGGACGGCTGGTCTGCTTGGCGGTCAACGAGTCGAGCACGCCCTTGTAGTTGCTGGTGACCGAATAGGCAGGCCACCAGGTGACGCCGTGCACATCGTCCATCGCGCGCTGCAGGCGCATCTTGTGGTCGAGCTGCGTGGGATTGATGGTGTCACCGCCCTCGTCGGCGATGTCTCGGTGGCTCATCACGTTGTTGACCGATTGTCCGTAGTACATGTGGCGGCCGTAGGCATGGTCGTTCCACCAGTGCATGAGCACGAGGTCGCTGGCGCGCTTGTGCTCGAGCTCCCAGTAGAGCTGGGGCACCATGTAGTCCACCCATCCCTCGGCGGTCCACTTCAGGCAGTCGGCATAGAGGGCATCATAGCACTGCAGGCCGTCGGTCTGGCTGCCGTCGGGGTCACTGGAGATATTGCGCCAGATGCCGAAGGGGCTGATACCGAAGCGCACCCAGGGCTTCACCTCCTGGATGGTATTGTGCAGCTGCTCGATGAGCAGGTCCACGTTGTGGCGTCGCCAGTCATCCTTGTCCCACCCGATGCCATAGGCGTTGTAGGAGGCCGTGTCGGGGAACTCGGCACCCGTCACGGGATAAGGATAGAAGTAGTCGTCCATGTGCAGGGCGTCGATGTCATAGCGGGTGAGGATATCGCGCACCACCTGGTCGATGAAGTCGCGGCTCTCGGGCAGACCCGGGTCGAAGTACAACTTGCCGTCGGCATACTTGAGGAACCACTCGGGGTGCTCATAATAGACATTGCCGGGCGCCGGCTTGTCTTCCTCGCTGCTGGTCACGCGATAAGGGTTGATCCATGCGTGCAACTCCATGCCGCGGCGGTGGCTCTCGTCGATCATGAACCGCAAGGGGTCCCACACGGGATTGGGGGCCTTGCCGGGCTCGCCGGTGAGCCAGCGGGTCCAGGGTTCCAGTTCGCTGGGATAGGCCGCATCGGCCTGCGGTCGTATCTGCCAGATGACAGCGTTGCAGTTGGCCTGCTGCAGGAGGTCGAGCTGCTTAATGAGGTATTCACGCGTCTGCTCGGGCGACATCTCGGCATACTGTTTTTGCCCGATGATGTGCATCCAGGCGCCGCGGAACTCATGCTTGGGCAGCCGCACGGTCGTTGCGTCAGGCGTCTGTGCCGTCACGCAACCCGTCAATGCCACGATGAGCATCGACAGAATAATGAATGATCTTTTCATATATAACTTGAATGATTGGCTTGAATGATTAGTCTTCCTCGTCGTCGGGGACATATTTCCAGACGTAAGCGCCCAGGTCCACAGTGCCATTGATTAAGCGGTCGTAACCATAGCGGTCGTAACGCGCCGCGGCAGGACACAGGGCGGGATTGCCCTTGCCGATGGCGTCGCTCTCGTTGCCCAGACGGTAGTCGAAGATGTAATCCTCGCGCACGGTGAAAAACTTGGGATCACCCAACCACATGCAATTGATGAAATGCTCGTCATTGTTACCGTCATTCTTGAGCAGGCAGTAGCGCAGGTAGACGTCCATGTCTTCGAGTTTGCCGTCATTGATCTCGGGGATTTTTTCGGCCATGCTGTAGAGGATGCTGTTATCGAAATAAGCCTTAATCTTGCCGACGGTGTGATCTTCGAACTCCACGTCTAAGGCACTGATAAGGGGCCAGGAAGGAACGTCAAACAGGTAGTAATTGGCAAACGTGCACTGGCTCATCTTCACCTTGCCACCGGCAAAATACGCCACCTCCTCGGCGGCATCGCTGAACTCGGTGCCGATAGCTTCCACATAACAGATCTGTGCCGCCAGACAGGTCGATGCCGAGTTGGTCAAGACACAATTCACCAGTTTCAAGGCGCAATTTGTCGTGTCACCATTGGCGCTGCAGTGCATACCGATGCTGCTGCCCCGCATAATCACGTGACTCAAGACATTGCCCATCGTGGGCGGCGTGAAGATGACGCCACCCCACTGCCCCGACATGACATCGAAGCTGGTCTCACCCACAATGCGGTCCAGACGGTCGCCGCGGAAGGTGATAGGCCCCTCGACCGTGCCGTTGGCGAGCATACGGCCCGCACAGCGTATCGCCGCCTTGTCGTGGAACAAGAGCGTCGCGCCGGCATCAATCGACAGCGTCACGCCGGGAGACACAAACATCGTGTCGTAGATGAGATAGGGCTTGTTGGCATTGAAGCGGGTGTTGCGAGAAATCGTGTCCCCCTTGATGCGGACGACATCCTGTCCCCATGCACTGAGCAACACTTTCTGAGTCATGCCGTTGGTCACAAACTCCAGGCGATCCTCGAGTAGCGTGGGTTCGTCCTGCTCCATCTCGTCGAGATAGGCCTCGATGAAGATGAAAATCGAGTCGTTGCCACGTATTTCCACATTCTGGAACTCGTCACCGCGGATGCCGTCCACGTTGAGGTGGAAGTGCCCCTTGGACGAGAGTCCCGCCACCTTGATGGACGAGATATTGATCTGTTTCTTGCTGCGGTTATACACGATCATCTGCTTGGTGGCCGTTCCCTGCAACGTGATGACGGTGTCAAAGGCCACCGTGTCGGTGTTGAACGCCAGCACGTCGCTGGACGATGTGGTGAAACCGTCCTCGATGCAAGAAGTGGATATCGCCATGACAGCCAGCAGGGCCGCCATTACCCACAGTGATTGTTTGATATTATTCATGTGACTGGTTATTTACTTAAGAAGATTACATCTATAGAACGAGAAAATCGCCCGTTTAGTGTGTACGGTCCAGTCAACGCTCAATGACGGCGACCAGCGGATAGTGGTCGCTCTCCCCCTTCTTGTCGCATCGGCACGAGAGCACCTTCATGTCCCCGCGGTAGAGGATATGGTCGATTTTCACATACATGTGATGGTCGTGGAACGTATAGACCGGCCCGAAACCCGTATCGGCCCAGGCATCCCGCAGGTCCTCGCCGCACACTGTGCGGTAGGCGAACGAGCCAGGGGTATCATTCATGTCTCCCATGACCAGCACGTCGCCGGGGGTCTCGTCCAGCAACTGGCGCATCGCCTTGGCCTGACGGGCGTGGGAGCGGAAACCCACGTCCAGTTTCTGGGCCACCGAGCGGATGCGGTTCTTGCGTCCCGAGGGCGTATTCATCGACTCTATCAACTGGCTGTCATTGCCCGTAAAGCGCAACGAGCTCAGGTGCATACTCACCACACGCAAGTTGCCGCCAGGCGCGTCAACATCCCAGGCCTTGATGAAATAGCCCAGGGTATCCTGTGCCAGGACAGGGCTCTTCACCTCCTCGAACGGGTACTTGGACAGAATGCCCACATCAAAGTATTGCTTCTTGCGGTAAGGGTACTTCTTATACAATTCCTGGAGCATGGGTTTCACCGTGACGAGGCCCTCGTAGGAGTAGTACAACAATCCCTCCTGGATGACCACGATATCGGCATCCTCGTCGAGAATATAGCGCATATTCTTGCTGGGAGGCTCGCCCTTGGACCAGTTGAACTGGGTCACGTTCATGGTCATCACCTTGAGCTGCGTTTTATCGGGGTCGGCCTTGCTATGGCCGAAATTGACGGGCGAGATGAGCCTCAACGTGGGCCATGAGAGCATCAACGCTCCCACGATAACCACTGCCGAGCGCCACTGCTTGAACACCGCGAGCAGTACCAGCAACACAAGCACCACGAGGGTCACCACCGGCAGGGCCAGGGTCGCCAGCGAGGGAAGTGTCCACACCGTGGGATCGACACGGCCGCCATAGGCTGAAAACAGCAGCGCGAATGCCGCCACGATAGCTAACAGACGAAATAAGTATTTCATGATAATGATGATTGTTTCAATTCAAGCGCCAACCCGGCAAGAAAAAGGGTTTCTGAGCCGTGAAGCGCGGAGCGTAGGTCTTGAGCAGCCAAATCAGGGGCCACTCCAGCAGCATGGTCAGTACAAACACCGTCAAGGTGAGGGTGACGCCACTTTCCATGCCCTGCCGCAAGAGCAGGAAGCGCAGCGGCTGCATGATGAGCGGATGGGTGCCCAATATAATGAGTGAATAACGGCCAAAGTGACACAGGACGGGGATGTGAGGCAACGGCTTGCACGCCCAGAAAAACGCCAGGATGGCGACAAAAGGCAACAAATAGAGTTTCCAATAGGCCGGCAGCACCTGGAAATGCAGGTTCATGAAGTCGCTCAACCAGTAAATGGGCAAGGCCACCAGCAGCAGGGCTACGATGCCCCAGCGGTCCAGTCGTGAGGGCTGCAATGCCCCTACCCGCTTGGCAAGCCATCCGAGCACAAAATAGGGCAACGCCACCAGCGACGTGTCGAGCATGAGCGGCAATTCCACATGACGGATGCCCAGCCAGTAGCCCGCAACCGAAATGCCTGCCGTGGCCAGCAAGAGCCCCCACAGGGGACGGATGAAGCGCTGCAGGGCATAGAATATTACATTCACCCAAAACAGGCTCAGCAGGAACCACAACGGCGTCGTGTTGGGCCAGTAACGCAGGTAGAACGGCTCGACGAGCTGATGGAAACCCAGTTCTATCGCCTCGGCCCCCAGCAGATGCCGGACGGCGGTCTCAAGGCAGCGTACACCGAAGGCGAAAACCACAAAAAAGACAAACGGCACAAGGATGTTGTTGACCTTGCGCCGCGTGAAGTCGCCATAGCCGTCGTAGAGCTTGAAGAAAATGCCGGATATGAAATAATACATCGGCAGGCGGAAGGCCTGCAACGCGTCATTCAGGTGAGGTGCCAGATAATTGAAAAACTCATGGTCGATATGGTACATCACGATGAGCATGATGCACAGGCACTTCATGAAGTCGATGTAGGCGATGCGCTGTTTACCGGCCATTCCCTGCAGCAGTCTGTGACGGCGTCAAGACGCGCCGTCTCACAGTTTGGATTTCACCATCTCGACGACACGGGCAAAGTCGGTCATCTCGGCAATCTCCTCGGGCTCCAGTTCGATATCCAGGGCCTCCTCAAGTTCGGATGCAAGCGTGAGATGGCGCAGCGAGTCCCAGCAGTCACAATTCTTCTGAGACACTTCGGTGGTCACATCGTCGATGCCAAACACCTCGCGCATGATTTCTAAAATCCTGTCTTCCAGATTCATAATACTCTTATGTTGTAACAATTCTTAATTTCATACACACTGTCGAGACTCATCTCGTAACGGCGGGTGCCGTCGTCGTCAACCGTCACACACGTCATTCCCATGCGGTCAAAGAAATCGGCCGTTTGGCCGTTCTTGGCCGTCGGGAGGTAACAGGCCGTCACGCGTCGATACCCGTCCAGACGCATCAGGTTGAGCACCGTCTTAAAGAAGGCCTCTTCAATTCCCTTGCCCAGGACGCGGCAACTGGCGAGCAACGTGTCGATATCAAGGGTCACGTCGTCAACCGGGTGCAGGAACATCGTTCCCGTGATGCCGCTGTCGCCGAAGCGGTCACTCACATTCACGCAAAAGATGTGCCAACCGCTCTTGAGGAACCCGTTGACGTCGGCCTCGGTGTAGCGGCGGGTAGTGAGGTTGAACTGGTTGGTCTTTTGGGTCATCTGGGCGATGCGCGGCAGGTTGTGCTCATCGGCGGGGATGACGTCCAGCGAGATGTCCAGGCTGTAGAGGTAGTCCTCAAAGTCGACAAAACGCGATTGCTCGGCACGGCGCATGGCGTTGGCCTGGTACTGCGCGGTCTTGGCGCGGTCCTCGTCGGTCACGGCGTAGATGCGAAAATATCTGTCTACCAGCTGCTTGAAGAACGGCATGAGCTGGTAAGGTTTGTCGGGGAAATCGGGCACCGTGACCTCGGGCAACATCTGCTTGACCAATTCACGCTCGGCGGGATTATCGTCGACAAAGACCATGCTGTCCAGACCGATATTCAGTTCGGCGGCCAGTTCTCGCAGGTTGGTCGCCTTGTCGTTCCAGTTGATGCGCAGGGCGCTGAAGTGCTCGCGCTTGAGCACCATCGACGGGTTTTTGTCCCATGCCTCCTGCACGTCGGCCTCATTGTTCTTGCTGCACACCGCCAGGATCACGCCAGTCGACGAGAGTTGCGACAGGGCTTTCTGCCACATGTAGTAGGCCTTGCCGGGATAGTCCCCGCCCAGCGAGATGCCATCGACGCCGTCCTCGCCCAGGACCCCACCCCACAGGGTATTGTCCAAATCCAGGACAAGGCACTTCTTGCGCTTGAGCGCCATCTCGTCCTCGATGCGTTGCCACCAGGCCTGGAAATCACGCGCCAGCCGCGGATTTAGCAACGTCTGGGACATGAGGTAGTACTTCCAGTTCACGAGCGTCTCGGCGTCATAGCGTGAGGTGAATTCGCCGAAGTCCACCCACTTGACCCCCGCGCGCTCGCGGGACAAGCGCATGGCGTGGTCGTTAAAGGCCGACACCGCATCGGCGACAGCCACCTCGTCACCAGTGAGCCTCAAGGGGAAGAGGTTGACCAGCGAGAAAATGATAAACGGCTTGGACGGGTCGGCGGCCGAGAGCACCAGGTCCAGCTGGTCGCTATAGGCCGTCACCTCCTGAGCCAGTTGCGCGCTATCGGCGTTGACCGGCACCTGATAGAACCAGATGTAGCGGTCCACATCGCCGGGAATCCGACTGATGTCACCATAGCCCGAGAAGGTCATCCCGGAATCACCGAGGAAAGCCTCTACCGTTTGATTGCGAAAGACAAATGTCGTCATATTGGATAGTGGGTGGTATTCAGTGCTATTGTTTTATCCCTTGATCGTGCGGTAAACCCAGCTGAGCAGATTCCACAGGCCGGGTCGCATCATCAAGACGTGGATGAGTTTCCATTTCCTGCCATAGTAGTTGGCCTCGGGGCCCACACAGGGGAAAGGATAAAGGCCGGACTGACGCATCCGTTCCACCGTCGGTTTCACGAAGCCGCAGGTCAAGGCCTTGGTCAAGGCGAAATACAGGTACACATTACGCAGTCCCGCGACGCTGGCAGGCGCCTGCTGTCCCGTCGACGCCTCGTGGCGCTTGATGGTCTCGTCAATCAACGAGGCCGATTCCACCTGGCTCATGATGCGTCGGTGCAGGTGCTCGACGTTGCGATTGTTCATCGCGCTATTGCCACGCTGCACGTAATGGTAAAGCGCGGCATCGGACTGCACCATGCGGCGGGCATTCAACAGCAGGTGGGTGATGAGCTCGCCGTCCTCGCAGACGATGAGCGACTCGTTGAAGCGCCAGCCACCGCCGTTGAGGTATTCACGGTTGATCAGGAAACGCCAGATGTAAGGGGTCATGCTGTGCCCCTTGAGGTAGGTCACGCCATCGGTCACCGGTGAGGCCTCAAAGTTGTCGTTGCGGGATGCGGGCAGTTTGTTACCCTGTTCGTCCTCACACTCGTAATTGAACACGAGGACATCCAGCCCCTCATCGATGGCCTGCCGCAGGAGCGAAGCCATCTGGCCCGGCTGCAGATGGTCGTCGCTGTCGACAAACTGCAGGTAGCGGCCGCGGGCGCCAGCGATAGCCCGATTGCGGGCGGCACTCACGCCGGCGTTCTTCTGGGCCATCAGCCTCACCTGAGGATGCTCCTTGGCAAAGGCTTCGATGAGTTCGCGGCTGCCGTCGGTCGAGCCGTCATCCACCACGATGACCTCATACTCGCCATCTTCCAGACCCTGGTCGAGTATAGAAAGCAAACACCTGAGCACATAGGGCTCGGTGTTATAAACTGGTACGATATATGTCAACAGGGGGGATTCGGTCATCTCACTCCGTTTCGACCAACTCAATCAGGCCCGTATCTTTCTTGAAAAGGAACGCCACACGGTGGCCGTCCATTGCCGGTGCGGCGACAGGGCCGCTCACCAGCAGGAAGCGCTCACCACGCAGCGACTGTATCGTCTCCTCGATATCAGCCACCTCGTAGCACAGGTGATAGGGGGTGACACCGGCGTTAGCCAGCGTGCGTGCCACAGGGCTCTTATCGTCGAGCGGCTCCAGCAGTTCAAGACGCGGCGCATCGGCCTTGTCGAGGAAGCACACCTTGACATGCTGCACCTCGTCCTCGACCACTGCCGACGCCGAATATCCCATCGCCTCGTAGAAGGTGCGGGTTTTCTCTATCCGGTGGCAAGCGATGCCGATGTGATGAAACGTCAACTTGTTATCCATCAATACTCGATTACAGGCGAGACATTACAGTCACGCGTCTGCATGATTGCAGCGCCCCAACTCAATCCCGCACCGAAGGCACTCAGTACGACCGTGTGAGTACCGTCCAGGCGGCCGTTCAGTTCACTGGAAATCGTCAAGGGAACCGACGAACTGCTCGTGTTGCCGTACTTGCTGATGCAATAGGGCACCCGCTCGGGCGATATCTTGAGTTTTTTCACAAAGAAGTCCATCATGAAGCGGTTGGCCTGATGGAAGACCAGATAATCCACATCATCGATGGTGTGGTCGGTCTCCTGCAGGAGGCGCTTGATGCTCTTAGGCACCTTGCTGATGGCAAAATTGAAGACATCCATGCCGTCCATGAACACTTCCAGGTCGTTACGGATGTTCCCTTCCTCCTGCTCCCGCTCGACACATGACTCGGGCGTGATGGGATTGCGCATTCCGGCATGTATCTTGAGGGTGTTCTCCCCGCTGCCGTCGGTATAGAGCATAAACGTCGAATCGCCATAGTCGCCCTTCTCGATCAGGGTCGCCGTGCCCGCGTCGCCATACAGTGGCCAATCCACCTTGTCGCGGCGGTTCACAATCTTGGAAAAAGTCTCGCCGTCAAGGAGCAGCACCCGGTTGACGCCTTCCATCGAGGCGTAGGCAAAAGCCGTGCTCAGCGCGTAGATATACCCCGAGCAGCCCAACGTGATGTCAAAGCACATCGTCTCGCGGGGCAATCCCAGCCGTCGCTGCAGCAGGCATGACGTGGCGGGGATGCGGTAGTCGCCCGTCTGGCTCATGAACAAGAGCACATCGATGCTCTCGGGCGCGATGTCGTTGTCGGCCATCAGTTGCTGTGCCGCCTTGAAGCACAGGTCACTGGCCATGACGTCAGGCGCCGCAATGCGTCGCTGATCGATGCCTATGTTGTTGATTGTCTTCTCTATTTCTTCCTCGGGTATGAGATAGCCCAAGTCCCTGTTGGAAACGATTTCGGGAGGCACACATGCACTAAGGGCCTTAATTCCCACTCCATGGAATGTAACTTTAGCCATATTCTACTATCAGGAATTTGGTTTTTCGGTTGTACTAAAAAGAGTCCCGCATGAGAACATAACACCTACACTTACACGAATAACCTATCGGCGAAAACTCGCGACAGTGCGGAAAATATCTATTATCCTCATGCCATCACTCTACCCTTTCCTTGACGATATTGTACAGATCCTCGATGGTGTTGCTGTTGCGGATGTCATCACCGCGGAATTCAACATCATATTCCTCATCAATCATTGCAATGACCGACAAGGCAAAAAGCGAGGACCACTCGTCAAGTTCCTTAAAACGGGTGGTGGCTTGTATGGTATCAGGCTCTGTTTCTTCGAACAGGTCCGTGAAGTTCTCTATGAAACGTTCAAGGCTCATCACATTATATAACGCAATTATACCAGATATATTTTGACGGGGCGCAAAATTAAGCAAAAAAACTTATATTCTACCCGTTTTTTTATAGATTCTTGAGTTTTTACCCTTAAAATGGCCGATGGTGATAATGTCAGAAGTCAAATTTCATGGCAGGAACACCCAGATAAGTGCAGTTGTCGCGCGGTTGCGTCATCAGGACACTGTTGGCACCCAGGGTGACACCGTCACCGATGGTCATGCCCTGCAACACGACGCTGGCCACACCCAGCAGGTTGTTATTGCCGATGGTGATACCTCCCGAGAGGTGAGCTCCCGGCATCAGGCCGTTGAAGTCCCCGATGGTATTGTCGTGGCCCACAACGACGTGGTCATTGAACAGATTGAAGCTGCCGATGATGACATCGCAAGATATCATGCAGTGGTTCTGAATGATATTGCCCTCGCCCATGGTGACCGTGTGCTCGTCCACATAGAACAGCGACGGGTCGATCAGATTGGGGAAGGTGATATGGGGGTTAGTAATACTCTCACGGATGCGGCGCACGGCCTTGTTGTCGTTGATTGCAATCGCCACGGCCAGCGGTTCCTGGACCTGCGACAGGGTTTCCATGCCGCCCAGGACCTTACCGTAACTAGAAACCGACAAGCCGGCCTCCTTGGTGTCGTCAAAGAAACCGATAAGATGCCATTGTCCTCCATGGTTATTGATTCTCTTGATCAGGCAGGCGACCTCCTTGCCGAATCCGCCTGCACCATATATTGCGATGTTCATAGCTTTTCTTTTATTAGGATAAATAGTTGAAATTGGCCAATCACTTCTTGCAGCAGGACTTGATCTCGCTGGCCACGAGCTCAACGTGCTCGTCGCTCACCCAGGGGCCGCTAGGCAGGCACAATCCCATCGTGAACAATTCCTCGCTCACGCCGTTGACATAGGCCGGCGCATCCTTGAACACGGGCTGGGTGTGCATCGGTTTCCACAACGGGCGGGACTCGATGTTGCAAGCATCAAGATGCAGGCGCAGGGTCTCGTAGTCGGTTCCGGTCAACTTCGGGTCAATCAGGATGGTGTTGAGCCAGTAGTTGCTGTCAGAGCGCTCGTCGGCATTGGTGTGAACCGTGATGCCGTCAACGTCTGCAAACAACTCCACGTAGCGGTCGCACAGGTGGCGGTGATGAGCCAGATGCTCGTCGAGCACGGTCATCTGTCCCCTGCCGATGCCGGCGCAGATGTTGCTCATGCGGTAGTTATAGCCGATTTCCTTGTGCAGGTAATAGGGCATGGGCTCACGGGCCTGCGTCGCATAGAACATGATCTTCTTCTTGGTATCCTCGTCGGGGCAAATCAAGGCACCGCCACCGCTGGTGGTGATCATCTTGTTACCGTTGAAGCTCATGATGCCGTACTCGCCGAACGTGCCGCACAACTGTCCGCGATAGCGTGAACCGAAGGCCTCGGCCGAGTCCTCAACGACGGGAATCTCATAGCGACGCGCGATCTCCATGATGTCATCAATCTTGGCGGGCATGCCATACAGATAAACGGGTATGATGGCGCGGGGCTTGCGTCCGGTCTTGGCGATGCGGTCCTTAATGGCATCCTCAAGCAGGTTGGGATCCATATTCCATGTGTCGCGCTCGCTATCGACAAACACGGGAGTGCCGCCCTGATAGACGATAGGATTGGCGCTGGCCGAGAATGTCATCGATTGACAGATCACCTCGTCACCACGTCCTACACCCAGGTTGACCAGAGCCAGATGGATCGCCGCAGTGCCCGAACTGAGGGCCACCACATGCTTGCCCTCGCCGCACAACTGCTCAAGGTCCTGCTCAAAGGCGTTCACATTGGGTCCTAGGGGAACTACCCAGTTGGTGTCAAAGGCCTCCTGGATATATTTCATTTCCTGTCCACTCATGTGGGCGAGACAAAGTAAAATTTTGCTGTTTGCCATATCTATATGTTTTTTAGTTAGTTATTTCTTCATTTTGCGGGGCATGACCCGGATAAATGTGCCGTCCCTTGGCCAGTTCTTTTATCAACTGCTCGCTCTGCCGGGCCTGTTCCTTGTCGCATTGCGGGAAAATGGTCACCGTCTTGACACCGGGAATGTAACTGTCGCCGGTGAAAACGGCATCATCGACCACCCAAGTGATGCAACCCGGGCTATGTCCCGGAGTAGCGACCGCGACGGCATACAGACCGTCCATGAGCACGATTTCCTGGCTATCGTCCACCAGTCGGACGTTATCAGGCGCGTTGAGCACAAAGGGTTCCTCGTAATACCGCGAGAAATTGAGTCGGTCGCTCAGCAGGCCTTTCAGCCCGTCCTCACCCGTGTAGATGGGCAGGTCGGGGAACAATTCAAGCAGCTGGTTCAGCCCGTAGATGTGGTCAAAGTGGGCATGGGTAAGCAACACCCCGCACAGGGGGCCTTCAAGGGCATGGAGGATGGATTCCACGTCGCCGCAGTCCACCAGCCACGATTTCCCGTCCTGCACAATCACATAGCTGCAGGAATTGAATATCCTATTTACCACTTGACGAATTTCCACTTCAACGGCGTCTATATCTCACATTATCTAGCGCGCGGCCTTCTCACTGCATGTGCAGGTAGAACAACGAATCGCGCGCAAATACTTTCTTGTTGGTCTTCACACGGGAGCACTCGGCTTGACGCGCCCGCTCGACGACCTCGTCCAGATTCTCGCCGAACATCGGGCCCGCCATGATCTGCGGTCCCTCGATGCCGGGAACGAGATTGAACTCGATGAACAGCGGCTCCCCGTCGGGGTCAACCGTCACATCCCATCCCACGTAGTCAAAGTAAGGCAGGTGCTTGTGCATCCCAATCAAGGTATTTATCACCTTCTGATAGCAGGGAATCACCAGATTCTCGGTTCCCGTCTCGCGCTTGAGCGAGGACACCTCCAGGCTCTTGAAGCGGAAGACGCGGTCATCCACACGGCCCTCAGGGTCAATGAGGCAGGTGCCGCCGCCCTTGGACGTGTTGTCCTTGATGGCCCCTTTCCCGCCATAACGCAGCATGGCGTAGGGATAGAGGAACACGATGTTGCCGTCCAGCCTGCGGTAGGTGTACAGGCGCATCGAGTTGAGCGATGTGGGGTTCACCCGCTGCAAGTCGGGGTGCTGGCGTGCCTTTTCCTGCACAATGAAATTGAAGGCGTATCTGTCGAACAGTTTGTTGAGGCTGTCCTTGTCAAATGCCGTAATCTGGTCCACGCCGTCACCGTTACAGGTCTCGACGGTGGGCTTGATCATGATTTCGCCGCCATAATGGGCCACGATGTCGATGGCTTCGTCACGGGTCACCTCATTCCCCTCGCGGTAGAAGTGGCCATGCATGTTCTTGACCACCGTCACCGGCTGGCGCACACCGGGGAACAAGTCGCTGTAGATGTTCTTGTCCAGGTAAGCGTTGATGAAATCATAGCGGTTGAGCGCCGGGACGACAAAGAAGTAGTACACGTCCATCGAGAGGTAGCGGTCGCTGTGGATGCCGTTGATGCGCGAAAAGAAGTCGTCAAACATCATCGACACCTTGAAGCCCCGCTGCTCGTAATAGGGCGAAAGTTCCTTCTTATGGGCCTTATAATCAAACTCGGGCGCCATCACGTGGTCCTTGAAGTACCAGTCGCCCCAGTGGAACTCTTTATTGGTATTGATAAACTGAACCATAACTATCCATCATCGGTTAATAGTCAATCACATCGACCATTTTCACATCGCCGGCATAGAACTCCATGCTCGCCCATGCCAGTCCCACGCCAAAGCCGCATGCGACGCAGTGCAACTCCTGTCCTGCCAGTCGGTCACCGCACCGCGACACCATGGTCAAGGGGATGGACGCACTGGTCACGTTGCCGTATTCCTCCAGGCAATAGGGGGTCTTCTCGGCCGGAATCTTGACCGCCTTGCGAATCTTCTCGTCGATGAACTTGTTGGCCTGGTGCAGGAGCAACAGGTCCACCGTCTCAACATCGATGTTGAAGGTCTCGATGAGTTCCTTCAACGAGCGGGGCGGCTGCTTGATGGCAAAGCCGAACACGTCCATGCCGTTGACAATCATGTCAACGCCGCGCCTGAAGACGCCGGGGGAGACCTCCTTCTCTTCAAGAGCCTCGACCGTGACAGGATTGCGCATTCCGCCATAGGGAGCCCACACGGCGTCAAAACCGCTACCGTCGACCCCGAACATGAAATTCATGGGATGTGACTTCTCGGGATCATACTCCAGGGCTGTCACCGTAGCGGCATCGCCAAACAGGGGCCTCACCGTCGTGTCACGCTGGTTGCGGTTCTGGGTGTTGGTCTCGGCAGCGACGAGCAATGCGCGCTTCAAAGTACCGTGGGACATGAGCGATGAGACGATGCTCATGCCGTAAACCCACCCCGAGCAGCCGAACGGCAAGTCAAACACGCAGCAATCGTGGCGCAGTTTCAAGCGGTCCTGCAGGACGCAGGCCGTTTGAGGTGCGATATAATCCCTTGACGTGCAGACGTAGGCAAAGCAATCGACATCCTCGGGTTGCCACCCCATCTTGTCGAGCAGGGCCTCGACGGCCTTGACCGTCAGGTCGGACGCCGTTGTCCCCTCCTCCACCTTGTGGTGACGCTCGATGCCAGTCGAAGCAATCACTTTGAGGGCCTCGGCCTCATCCTTGTAGATGGGAAGCGTGCGGTTGTCCTCGACGGTTGCCGGGACACAGGCACTCATGCCCGCGATGCGCACATTGTTGATCGTTAATTGAGACATATTCTATTGTTTGAGTTTTAATCGTTGGATTTTCCCCGATGCGGTGCGGGGAATGCTGTCGACCCATTCCCACTGCACGGGAATTTCATGCGTCGGTAACAGTGTCGTCAACCGCGCCTTGATGTCGTCAATGCTCATAGTGCAACGGCCACGTTTGAGGTAAGCCTTGGGCACCTCACCGAGCACGCCGCTGGGATCGGGCACGGCGACGCATGCGCAGTCCTCAATGCCCAGCGAGAGGATGGCCTTCTCGATGGCCACGGGGCTCACTTTCTCGCCACCCACGTTGATAAGTTCTTTTTTGCGGCCTGTGAGATAGAAATACCCGTCGGTGTCGCGATGGCCCCAATCGCCGGTGCGGAACCAGTCGCCCCAGAAAGCGTTTTCATTATCCTGGGGCAGGAAATAGGAGCGGCACACCATGTTGCCGCGCACGCACAGTTCCCCGTCAACGCCGTCGGGCACCGGTTTGCCGTAATCATCCAGCACACACACCTCGACCTGAGGGGATGACGGCCGACCGACCGTCGTCAGGTTGCCGGCATCGGCATGGAACTCGGTGAACATCGCGCGGGAGGCCTCCGTCAGGCCGTAATGCATGCACAGACGCGTCTTGGGGAACAACTCCATGAGGAGGCGTTTGTCCTCGACAGGCAGCGATGCGCTACCGATTTCGACATAACGCAACTGGTCGGCAAATTTGGCTATGCGCCTGCCGCTCAGTCGCTTGATATATTGCCACACGGCGGGCACCATGCCGAAGCCCGTCACGTGCTCGGCCTCAAGGACCGAGAAGAACGACTTGAGGTTGGCAAAATTACCCACCAGGACCAATGCCGCACCCGTCATGAGCACACAACGCAGACGCCCCAAGCCAAAGGAGTGGCTCAAGGGCAATGCCAAAGCCTCGATATCGCCCTCTTGGGTGCCGATAAAGGCATTGGTGTTACCGGCAGAGCCGGCAATGTTGGCGTGAGTCAGGCACACTCCCTTTGGAGTGCCCGTCGTCCCCGTAGTAAACATGATGTCGGCGACGTCAGTCCGGTGGACTGTTGCCGGCTGGATATCTGCCTCGGCGCCCTCGTTGAGGTCTATCTCGTCAAATGACAGGCAACGGTAGCCGTCTACCGACAATCGGTTACCCATCACTAGGGCCGGATTGACAACGCCCAGGATGTAATCAAGGCGATCGCGCTGCGACGTGGGATCAACCACCACGTTGACAATACCGGTATAGTGGGCGGCAAGATAGAAATAGATGAAATTCAACTCCTTCTGAGCCGAAAGGACGATGCGGTCGCCCGATTTAACGCCCACCGACCGCAGATAGGCTGCCGCAGCAAGAATGCGCGACGATAGCTGGCGGTAGGTCACACGCTCGGTGCCCGAGACAAGAGCTATCTTGTCGGAGTTGCGGCTCGCATGTCGGGAGATTTCACACAGTATGGGGCTGTGTGCCGTTTCAAGCATCATAGAGTCGGTTGACTTCATCAACTATCGACCTGACAGAAGTCAAGTCAAACAATACTTCAAGGGGGAACTCGATGTCCAGTTCCTGCTCTATCGTTGAAATAATCGCAAGATTGCCCACGGAGTCCCATTCGGGGATTTCTCCTGACGAGAGGTCGTCGGTAATCCTACCGACGTCCACGTTGAGGACCCGGGCAATGATTTCTTTAACCTGCGATTCCATCAATGATTCTTGTGATTCCTTAGCGTTTGGGGTCAAGAATGCGTTTCTCAACCACGTTGAACAAGTCCTGGATAGTGACCGAGTTGATAATATCGTTACCCTTGACGATGATATTATACTCATCATCAATCATCGCGATGATTGACAAAGCAGTCAACGACGACCAGTCTTCCAACTCCTTGAACTTGGTCTCGGCAGTAATTGCTTCGGGATCAGTGTCGTCTAATTGTGCGGCGAAATTATCAATAAACTCCTGAATATTCATAGAATACCTAGTCTAAGTTCGTGTTAAAACTGGGGTTACTACTTCAATATTTAAGCGACAAAAGTACACTTATTTTTGAAATTAACAAAACAAACGGTGTTAAACTATATGGAAAAGCCTCCATCAATCACCAAATCGTGACCTGTTAGCCAGCTTGACGCATCGCTCAACAGGTAGATCGCACCATTGGCGATATCCTCGGGTTGGCCGTAGCGTCCCAGCGGGTAACGCTTGGCATCCTCGGCAAGCTGCTCCTCGGTGATGGTGCCGCGGTGGATGAGCGGCGTGTCGACCATGCCAGGGCAGATGCTGTTGACACGCACCCGCCGTGAGGCGAACTCGCGCGCGGCATATTTCATGAACGAGTTCAGGGCGGCCTTGGATGCACCATACACGCCGTTGCCCGGCATGAAACTGTGGGTGCCGCCTATCGATGCCATCAGCACCACCGACGCCCCTTTCTGCAAGATTTTTTTCTTGTACATCATGCGCAGCAACTCGACCGGGGCAAAGAAGTTGACGTCAAACATCTCGTCGAACTTGTCCCTCGAGCCGAACTGCAGCGGCAGGGTCGTTGAATTGCCGGCAGACAGCACAGCGCCGTCGAGCGACGGCAACGATGCCACCAGCGCAGTCATCTCGTCGGATGAGGTCAAGTCGGCCACCAGCAAGCGGTGCTCCTGCCCACTCGACTCCAAACTGTCTAAGGTGGCCTGCAGGCGCTCCTCGTTGCGGGCCGTTACCACTACCGTGGCCCCCATGCGCGAGCAAGCGATAGCTATCTCGCGGCCAATGCCAGACGAAGCTCCGGTGACCAGCACCGTCTTACCCTCGAGCGAGAAGGGATTATATCCTGTTTCCATACGTTTATTTTATTTATTAGCTTTTCTATATTACGTTATTTGAAATCATTTTGCGAATCGGTCAAAGACCTTAATGAGCGGCCTGACAACCATCAGAGAAGCCGGGAAATGCAAGAACAAATCATATATCTTGCCCTTGGCACCTCCGGAATAGGGATATACCTTCCACTCCATCAGCTGTTTCCTCATGCCACTAATCTTCTTGCAGCTCATGTCAGACCTCAGCGCCAGCGGGGCTATAGACTGCAAGGAATCGGTTTGATTCCATGCGATACGCGCTTTCAACTCCTTATCGGCGGTTTCTTCCTTCTTTTGCTGCATCGCGCCCACTCCGGTAATGATATTTGACAGCATCCTACTATTCTTCTCGGCAGAGCTGTACCGGATATTGGATAAAGAATAATTGTGATGAATCCAGTAATGGCATCTGCATTTAACACGTCTCACCCTCAAGGGATAATCCTGCAGCAACAAGTCCATATTGAACATATTATCCTCCAGATAAGACAAGTTCCTGAACCTGACGCCTAGGTCGGTAATCAGTTGGTGGCTGTAGAAGAAAATCCAACACACCTTGGCCAAATACTTCTTGAAGAATTCGGTTCCCGACCCTTCCCATTCAATCAGATCGGCGGAGTACTCATCCAGTTTTCCCTCAGAGAGTATTTTTTCAAAACCATCGGCTTTCTCGATGATGTTGGTTTTAAAGGAAAGGATTTGAATGTCATCGGTGATAAAATGCTCATACAGATACCGATAGGCGCCATCTTTCAACGCGTCGTCGGGATCAAGGAAGACGATCCATTTTCCCCTGGCGACACTCAGGCCGTCGTTGCGCGCCCTGCTCACGCCCTGGTTCTCGGGCTTGTCAATCAGTTGCGTGTTATCGGGATGACGTTCACAGAACTCGCGCAGCATGTTTATCGTGCCATCGGTGCTGCAATCGTTGATAAACACCATTTCCAGCGAGTCGTCATCCCACTGCCTCTCAAGGCAGCGCAACGAAGTAGCCAAGTAATTCTCCACATTGTAACACGGAACAATCACCGTCAGTTTAAACGGATAATTGTCTCCTGTGAAGGAATTAGCCGGTGTCCTGTTTGATGCGTTCTTCTGTTCCATCATGGCATCAAGCCTATCGTCTCCTTAAAATACACACTTCGTGCTTTCTGATGATGAAATGATTTATTTGAAGTTAAACTTCTTGGCGGGCACGCCGATGTAAGTACTGCCATCTTTGGGCTTGGTCATCAACACGCTGCCAGCGCCCAGGGTCACATTATTACCGACGGTTATCTTCTGCAGCACAACGCTGTCAACACCCAGCAGATTGCAGTTACCTATCTTAACGGCGCCCGACAGGTGCACGCTAGGCATCAATACATTGAAATCACCTATCACATCGTCATGACCCAGAACGTTGGCACCGTTAAACACGTTGAAGTTACCGATGGTCACGTCACAGGTGGCGCTGCAGTTGTCTTGTATGATATTGCCCCGCCCGATCTTGAACGTCTCGGGGTCAAGCACCTTGAAAGAAGGCGCGATGAGATTCGGGAAGCTGATATTGGGATTGGTGATGCCCTCAAAGAGGAGTTTACGTGTCATCGGGTCGCCGACGGCAATGGCCAGGCCGAGCGGTTCCTCGATGGAATTGAGGGCTTCTTTTCCTCCGAGGACCTTTCCGTAGTGGGATATTTGGGTCCCGATAGGGATATTGTCGTCATAGAACCCGATAAACTCCCATTGTTCATCGCTTGAGTGATTGATGCGCAGTATACCTCCTGCCACCTCACGGCCAAAGCCACCCGCGCCATAAACCGCAATCCGCTTAACCTTGGTCTCAACAACGGTTGCAACCTGAGAATTGTTTTCGCCCAGTTTATCCCTATAGACCGGGAAGAACGAAGAGTTGACGTCAAATTGCGGGTCTTTTTCTTTCCTCCAATCCACCAACTGGTTATAGACGCCCAGGTTGAAGACCTCCTGACCAATTGAGAACCTGAAATCACTATTCCTGTTGAATGCGGCCTTGAACTTGTAAAGGTTGTCTTCGCCAGAGCCGACGCCGCCGCCCAGGTGGAAGAGTTTGAGCCCATTGCGGCAACCCCACAACGAGGCCTCGTAAAGCAATAGATTGGTCGGCGCATACTGACGGAATTCCGCCACTGTTCCCGACAAGTGATAATGCATCAATCCATTGCCATAGAGCATGATCGAGATCGCGATGATCTGGCCGTTGAGCACAGCGTAGAACATTTCGGTGTTTTCGCTCAGGCTGTCGATGATCGACTTATAGAACGTATCGTCAAAGAAATAGTAATCCTCGGCATGATCATACCTCATGGTCTCATCATAGATCTCTTTAAACGACGCCATGAGTTCGGGCGTGGGCTTGCTGTGCTCGATCGTCACGCCGTTCTTGATCGCCTTGCGGATCATGTTACGGTTCTTGCTGGTGATGTTTTGCCAGATGATTTCCTCGGAGCTCAAATCGATGGCAATGGTTTTTCCCAGATCAATGACCTTGCTCAACTGCCTCATGAAACAAGCATTCTTCAACGCGGGACTATACCTGACAAAGTTGCTCACATAGTTGTGCTCAAGCATGTAATGGGTATACTCAGCATAGAATGTCTGCAGGTTCTGCTCACAGGAGTCCCCTTCAAATATCCAGCCACCGTAGCCATAGGGAGTCGTCAAGTCATACCACTTGCCCGGCTGGAACTTATCTGTCATCCATGGCAACAATGACAAGTCTCGCTTCATAGCCACATACATGCCCTGGAGGTCTCCCGAGTCCGATTTATAGTAAAGCAGTACCGGGTCGCCATCGCCATGAAGCATGAAGGCCTCGACATAGCCATGGAAATAGTAAACATCGTGGCTCTTGAACAACGAGACCACATCATTCCATTCAGTTTTTTGCGTAAATGTTATTATCTTAATCATTACAGTATGAGTTACAATGGTTTATGATACCATACAGGTCCATTATGTCATCTTTGTTATATCGGGTATCACAATGAATTGACAACATCTGCTGCGAGAAATCTTTCACAATCGGGGTCTTCTCGTCAGGTGTATTCCACAATATCGCAGGATAGACGTCATTATCAATCAAGGCTTTCCTGAAGCGGTTTCTCGCCTCCTTGTCACTAAAGACGATTGTCATCGAGAAGGGATTGCAACCGGTCGTCTCGGGCTCTAGTATCTTGAAGGCATCGCTGGCGGCGACCTTGTTCAAGAGGGACCAATTCTCCCGTTTTCCTTTATACCACCGGTCGACGTCAAATTGCTCGAGATAGTCGACAGTCTCGGGGTCAAGTGCCGACACTTCCATGGAGTCCAACGCCTCTTCGACGGCAATCATCGCGTTACGGAATTCTGTCTTATCCGTAATCTTGTTTTCCATATACAAGGCCTTCTGCCGCATTGCGTTCCACATTATCGCGGCAACCTCCTTGTTATGACTTGATTCGGCAGGCTCATTTTTTAATTCGTGCCCTTGGGGAGACCAAAGCATCCCGCCCTCGGCCAGCGGCAGCGTTTTCCTCAGGGAGGCGATACACCAGTCGGCATCACTGCTACAGGCCCAGGGGCCAATCAAGTCATGAGTGTGGTCCTCGACAACGGGCACCTTGATTGCTCGATTGCTCCTCATCGACCTCAAGCCGAAATAGTTCACACGGAACAAGGCGTCCCCTTCTTCAAAGGGCAAGTCACGCACAACGTCATCCTCGTCAAACGTCGGGTAATCGGTATAGAACGCGACATTCACCCCCTCACGAAGCACCGAGCCCAGCACCTCGTAACAGAAGTATTCCGGCACCCACAAGCGTTTCCAACCCATCTGCCTGTAAAGATCAATCAGGGCATGCCGCCCCGTCGCATAGTAAACCGCGTCAGGGTGGTAATGCCCGATTGTCCTTACAGCATTTACCTCTACAGGCAAATAATGGAAGTTGGAACCGAATTCCTTCATTATCTTCCTCTAAGCTCGAGGAAACGATCAATCTTCATTTCCTCCCTATAGTTCTCAAACAGTTTGTGAACATCATATACCGGCTCGTAACCAAGTTCTTCCTTTGCATTGGTAATATCCATGAGGAAGCCGCCACCACTCTTGCGATCGGGGTCGATATATTCGATTACCGACGGGTTGTCCTTGGGCGAGAACACATCAATAATCGCCTGGCACTGCTCCTGCAAGGTAACAGGAATACCAGTACCCACATTGTAGAAGCCACCCTCGCGGTCAGACAGCACCGCCTTGCATATCATCTGTGCGCAATCATAGACATGGACCATATCCTTGGCATAATTCGGATCGCCCCAGATGGTCAAGGGCTCGCCCTTGATGGCCTTGTTGATCTGCTGATACAAGGGACGCATCGTCTTTACGCCATTGGGATAGTAGTACTGATAGGGGCTATACTCATAAATCGTCGGGAACCTGAAGACAAACTTCTTGATACCGAACTCCTGGTAGTAGTGTTCCATCATCTCGATAGCGCAATTCTTGGCGATCACATATACGGCATGGTCACCGGTATAGGCAAAATTAGGTTTGTCGTAGGGGTCGATCACATGGTCACTCGGATAGAGGGAAACGTCGAACACCGTTTGACTGAACATCAGGCGGTCGGCCTTCACCTTGCGGCAGTACTCCAGCACATTGGTGGTACCGATTACAATGCTATCAATGTACTTGCGCGGATGATACTCACTCATGTAAGAGGGGATCTCGGCGGCAAGATGAATGACAGCATAGACATTCTCTTGGGGAAGATTTTCAAAATCTTCGGCTTTGGTCAGGTCAACAGAACAGTAACGAACGCCTTGCCTGGTCCAGAAATCCGTCTTTCTGCGCCCCGAGGCAATCACTTCGTATTTCTCTTTGTCAAAAAAGTTCAGGGCATATAACGTCAAATAAGAGCCCACATTACCCGTTGCACCGAAAATAATAATTTTTTTTCTTTCCATAATACTACTTATTTTTATTGCGATATTGTTCTTCAAATATTCTGATTGCTTCATTCTTGCGTTTGTCCCAGCCCAGGTCATCCACTTCGTTGGACAAGCCATTGCCTATATCCTTAGACGACAACACATTCTTCACTGTCATATAGAGGATTTTCAGGTCCAGTTTAAATGACAGATGATCCACGTACCATACGTCATACTTGAATTTGTTACCATAGGTAATGGTGTTTCTTCCGTTCACCTGAGCCCATCCCGTGATACCGGGACGCACTTCATGTCGCCGTGCCTGTTCCTCATCATAAAGAGGCAGGAACCACGTGAGCAAGGGACGAGGGCCGATGAGTGCCATATCTCCCTTGAGGACATTGATCAATTGGGGCAGTTCATCAAGAGACATGGCGCGAACGATGCGGCCCACCTTGGTCAAACGCTCTTTATTGGAAAGGAGTTCACCGTTGGCATCCCGTTCATCGGTCATCGTCTTGAATTTGATGACCTTGAAAATCTTTCCGTTCAGGCCCGGGCGCTCTTGAAGGAAGAACGCGCCGGCTCCCTTGTTGGCAAAATGCAGCAATATCGTTACCACTATCAATATCGGGCTCACACAGATCAACCCGACAAGTGCTAACAGAAAATCGATCAATCGTTTGAAAAAGTGCTTGTACATTTATCTCTTAATGACTAGGATTTATCAATTACCATTAAACTCTTTCATGGTAGCCTGACCCTCCTGGGAGATGCCCTCATGCTTGATCACCTTGCGTATCGTGAGGCAGAAAATCTCCCAATCAATCTTGAATGAGCAATGGTCGACATACCACACATCCAGCTTGAATTTCTCACTCCACGAGACCTCATTACGGCCGTGGCACTGAGCCCATCCCGTAATGCCGGGGCGGACCTCATGCCGGCGGGCCTGCTCGGGCGTGTACCGCGGCAAATAGCGGGTCAGCAACGGACGTGGGCCAATCAGCGCCATGTCACCCTTGAGGACATTCAACAGCTGCGGGAGTTCGTCGATGCTTGTTGCACGGACAAAACGCCCAACCTTTGTCAAGCGGTCCTCGTCGGGAAGGAGGTTGCCCTCCTCATCCCGCTCGTCGGTCATGGTCTTGAACTTGATGATCTTGAAGATTTTGGCATCCTTTCCCGGGCGGTCCTGGATAAAGAACGCTCCGGCGCCCTTGTTGGCGAAATGCAGCCACACGGTCACTACCAGCAACACCGGTGACACACAGATCAGCGCCACCAATGAGATGATGAAGCCGAGCATCCGCTTGATATACTTGCGATATATGGTATTCATCGTATTGATTTATTGGATTATCAATTTGGGTGCATTCTCCCAATCAATCAGCCCGTTGGCCTGGGCTACCGACACGAAACGCCAAGCGCGAATCAGGCGATTCATTTTGCTGAGGGCCGTTTTCTTGCCCAAATTGGTCTTCATGTGACGCTTGCGCCGATTCAGCCAGGTGGCCGGTTCCTTGTAGTACCGTTCATAATTCTCCTTTGACATCATCTTGCTGGACGGTGTCAAGTCTCCGATGTGGAAATAACAGATGTTGTAATCACGCTTCTTCATTTCGCGATTGACAAACCAGAACGGGAAGAGTCTGAAATATCCACCACCCGAGAAGGCCACTTCCTTGTTAAGAAGCCTCGAAATCGTGATCGGGAACTCCTTGATGTCACCAGCAGGAGTCTTGACGAGCGTCGGGACCTGATTCCCGAAGTCGGGAAAACCGCCGAAGTCGTGCGCTGCGGGAAAAACCGATGCGTCAAACTCGATACCGCATTTGGCCAGGATCTCAAAAGCCCATTGATTCTCTTTCCCTATCGAGAAAGCGGGAGCGCGATAGGCCTTCACTTTACGGCCGATGCACTGCTCCAAGGCGTCAACTGCCTGACGCGTGTCCTCATAGACCTCGTCACGGCTCATTGTGTTGAGCCATGTGTGTTGATAGGAGTGACACCCGATATCATGTCCCCGGTCATTGATGCGCTTTACCACTTGAGGAAAATCCAGCGCCATCTGACCGATAACGAAAAAGGTCGCTTGAGTGTGCTGCTCATCAAGCACATCCAGAATGGAGTCCAGATATTGATCGAATACCTTGAAGCGGTCAGACCCCCTGCCATGCAGGAAGCTCTCGATGTACCACTCCTCTATGTCAAACGACAGGATATTCATCTACGGGGGCTTTGTTTATTTGTTCATCTTCACCACGACGGCTCCCCATGAGTAGCCTACGCCGAATCCACACAGCAGCACATTGCCCCTGAGGCTATTATCCTTATGCGCCTCGACAAGGCAGATGGGAACGCTGGTGGAGACGGTATTGCCCACATTTTCCATGTGGATATAGAAGTTCTCCTCGGGGATGCCCATTTTCTTCCTCAGGAAATCGAGCATATACCTGTTAGCCTGATGCAGGATGAACAAGTCTATATCTTGCTTGGCAAGATGATTCTTGTCAAGGACCTCGTTAATCACCTGAGGCACATTGCGCTGGGTGAAGGCAAATATCTGGGCACCGTTCATGAACAGGTAGTCTGACGACACGGGGTTGCCGTTCTTGTCAAACGTCAAGTCATTCTGCTGCTCGGGCAACCTCGACGCACCAGACTTGACAATCAGGTTGTTAGCGCCCTTACCGTTGGTTCCCAAGGCGAAGTCCAGAATCTCGGCGACGCCATCGTCAGACACCAGTGTGGCCGAAGCGCCGTCCCCGAAGATGGTTCGGTTTCCTTTATCCTTGGGGTGCAGATACTTATTGTAGGTCTCGGCAGTCAGCAGCAGCACGTTGTTGGCAACACCTGCAAGGATAAGTCCCTTGGCCACAGCCAGGCCATATATATATCCCGAGCAGCCCAGGTTGAAGTCAAAGGCGCCTACGTCCTGACGCAACCCAAGGCGGGTCTGCAACAGGCAGGACGACGAGGGCAGGAAATAATCAGGGCTCTGGGTGCACAGCAGGATGAAATCGATGCTCGCGGGGTCGATATTGTTTTCCTCAAACAACCTGACAGCCGCTTTCTCGGCAAGGTCGGTCGCGGTTTCTCCAGGTGCCGAGACATGGCGCTGGTTGACACCAACTTTCTCGGTAATCTTCTCGACAGACCATTCGGGGAAATCCTTGACAATGGCCTCGTTGGTGACTACCGTCTCGGGCAGATAATATGCCACATGCTTAATAAAAGCCTTTTTCATTCACTCAAAGAATTATGGGGTTTAGCCCTTAATGGAACCTTATCCTTGATTAACTCAGGGAGTTAACGTAATTGAACAGATCCTCGACGGTACGCGTCTCGCTCAACTCATCCACATCGACAATGATGCCATATTCCTCGTCAACCATCGAAATCAACGAGAGAAGCATCACCGAGTCCCATTCCTCAAGTTCGGAATACACGGTATCGGCCTTGATGCTGGCAGGGTCGGTCTCTTCAAAGATGTTAGCAAATTTCTTGATAAAATCGTTTATTTCCATAATACAAATCTATGATTGATTCGTTTAGTTTCTAATATTTTTAATAACGCATTTCTTATACCCGTGCTGAAATCTTATTGCGATACTTCACGATAAAATGCAAGAATGCAGTCACGCACGAAGCCCTTCTCAAATCGGGAGGCGATTAACTGGCGGGCATTGGCCGCCATCGGGGCGATGACCTCGGGATGCTCAATGAAGTTCTTCATCGCATTGTACAAGGCCTCTTCGTCTTGAGGTGGGATAATCACACCATTTTCACCGTCAATGATAATCTCTCGCGAACCATTTATATCGGTCACGATGCTGGGCAGTCCCATCGCGCCGGCTTCGATAACGACGTTAGGGAAGCCCTCTCGATAACTCGGAAATACCAACGCATCGGCTTGGGCATAGAATGGCCTGACATCGGACTGCATACCTAACATTTCTATTCCGTCGCCTTGCTCGATTCGGCGGGATGTTTCTGGCAGTAACGGGTCTAATTCGTTCTCGTAACGCCCTACCAGCCACAGCTTAGTGTCGGGATGCTCCTGACGGATTCGGTCAAATGCCGAGATCAATTCATTGATACCCTTATCTCTGACAACTCTACCCACAAAGACGAAGATAAAACCGTCATGACTCTTTTGATAACCTTTCCCTTCGGGATTGAAGTAATCCAGATCAATACCCTTGACGTTGCCATAACCCAGCACTTTCAACGGTTTCTTTGTGATTTTGTGACCCAAGAGATCGCTTTTCACACCCTCGCCTTCAGGGATAATGTGTGTAGCACATGAACAGATCAACCAATCGGTAAACATCAGGATGCGGCGTTTCAGACCTGTCGATGTGGGCCAAACCAGTCCCGTGAAGGTGTGGATTCTGACAGGGACCCGTGCGAGGAAAGAAGCCAGCATACAGATAAGGCCAGCCTTGGGAGTCATCGAGTGAACCATATCGGGACGTTCACGCCTCATCACATGCCACATCTGCCATAAGGAACGTAAATCCTTGAAAATCGAGATTCTTCTCTCCATGGGAACTGCGATTGTCCTCACCGATTCCTTGCCTTTCAGTGAATCGAGTCCCTCTCCCGGAGCTGATATGGCAACCACCTCATGCGTTTTTGACATCTCGTCTATGACCCTTCCAAACAGGTCGGCAATAGACACGCTGACTGTGGTCGCACAAATATACTTTTTCTTCATAGTACTATTGAATTAATTATCTTACATCAAATCCCATCAGCGAGAAATTCCAGTTATCGGAATTGGCGATTCCATCAAAACGCGATTTCTCATCCTTATTGAGCACATAGCACGTCAAGGGCAAGCGTTTGGGAACCATTCGGTCGGGCAATTTCGCCATCAGGCACTGGGCAAGATGCATGAAGCCCACATATAAGACCGCGTCAACGTCCTCGTGGGCGGCAATATAACGGCATGCTTTGACCAGGGACCTGTAAGTTTTGTCATCTCCCGTGCGGCAATCCATCAGGTAGGCAACATCCTTGCCCTCCTCGTGGTATACCCTGTAGACGAACCGGTGCCCATCCTCATTCACTTTCTTGTATTCGCGGCCCGAAAAGCGGTTGCTGTAAGAGGGTTCGTCAACCGACATGCTGAACGGACGCCAACGCTCCTTGTTGTCGGCGATGCTTGACAAGAGCGCGTTGACCCACAGATGAACTTTCAAGGCAAGGCGCCACAGCCTGTCGACAAATCCCGGCAATCGTTTGCCCATAGTGCGCGACAAGGTTATCGGCAGTACATAGTAGGGCAAATCCTTTACCCATGTCACCTTATTGATCTTGAGGTGGTATTCCAGTGAATTATGGTTCGGCACCCCCACCTCGATGTCAAAGCCCTCGTCGGCACACCGCTTTCTCAACGCCTTGATCATTGAGGCGAAGAGCATGATGTTTTTGCGATATTTCTTCCGCACGAATGTGCTGCCGCTGACGACGACCTTGATGCCGTTATCATACTGTAAGGGCGTGAACACATTATAGGCCATCAGCTCGTCATCGTCGGCCAAGGCTACCGCATGAAACGCATAGCCCCATGGATTTGACACATACCAACCGTGCTTGAAGCCCTCGGCATCGGCATGAAGGCCGAACGACTCGTTGAAGCCATCCACAATCTTGGCCCACAACTCGTCGGTAATCTCGTCGGTGCGGTAAACGATGACCTTTTGTGCCATATTCAACGAGCGGATGTAATCTTGTTCAGGAAATCCAGCATGTGCTCCCTAACGATGGAATGCTCGAAATTCTCAACCACGAACGCCCGTGCCGCTTTACCGAAGCGGCGTGCTTTCTCGCGGTCAAAGAAGGATGCGATGGCGTTGGCTATCGACTCGGGGGTGATATCACAATAGACGCCCGTCTCGTTCTCGACAATCGAGTCGATGCAGCCTGTAGCGCGCGAAACGACCACCGGCAGTTCCATCGCCGATGCCTCCAGCACCACTGTGGGGAACCCCTCGCGGTAGGACGGCAACACAAACACATCCATGACGGTATAGTAGTTCTGTATCTCGCTATAGTCAACCTTGCCGGTGAATATCACGTGCTGGGATTCCTTCAAAAAACGGATGGTCGCTTCGGGGATGGCATCGCGCTTCTCGGGATCGCCGATGACAAACAGTTTAACGGATTTGTCGGGATAGCGCTCATGCAGCAGGCGGATGGCATCCGTCAGTTCCTCGATTCCCTTGTCATGAACGAGTCTGCCGCAGAATCCGACGACAAAATCATCGGTTGTCAAGCGATATTTACTGCGGATTTCCTCGGTGACTGATGCGGGGACATTCTGCGGATTAAATTTGGTCAACGCCTGAACGCCATTCGCCGTTCCCTTACCCAGGATATGCTGTTTCCGGGGCTTATCTATACCCAGGTTCACCCGGCTTTTCATCACCGACGGGCTGACGCACAGCACATGGGTGGCGCACATCGAGCAAATGCGGTTCTCGGTGGCGAATATCTTCTGTTTCAGGCCCGTCATCGTGTCCTCGAGCACGCCATGGGCCAACACGATGCGATACCGTGCACCAGCCAGCCATCCGGCAATCATGCCATAGAGAACGCCCTTGGACTGATGACCGATGACCACATCTATCTTATGCCTGCGGATATACCGGTAAATCGTCCACATGTTCTTGAGGTCCTGAACGGGTTTTATCGCCCGCGGGATTTCTAACGGGTAATAGCTCGCACCCTCGCCCTCGGCGAACTCAGCGACACCGCTCATCGGCGTGCTGATCAGATGCATCCCATAGCCTCCTTTTTCCCTGAGATAGGACAACTGGTCGCCAATAAACGCTATTGCCGACGTTCCCAGAGGCATGATTTCAAGAACCTGTAACATAAAAAGATGATAGGTGTTGCCTAGTTGGGCTTCACCTGTTGATATTCATTTTTGAATTGTTTTTCACTTTATGGCGAATCAGCAAATAGAGTGCCACACCGCTGGGAATGCACAGCACGGTCATCAGTTTCTTGGGGCTTTCCTGAATAAAGCGCCAGTTGCGGCTGATGATGCTACTTGACACATAATGGGTGCACACCATCAGTTTGCGTTTCAAGCTATGGGCCAACAGCATCTCGGTTTTGCGATAAAAGGCCATGCCCCGAGGATTGCGCCAATACTGCTTGAACATATTGAAGCTGGAACCGTCCTGCTGATACTCAACGATGACCAACGGCTCATTGAGCACGGCAAGTTCGTAATCCTGGTCGATGAGCATGTACTTATAGCCCAGACCCACATAACGTTCACCCTCAAACAGGGGGTACTCGGGATAACGGGTAATCACGTCGGTGCGGTAAACAAGCTTTTTGTCGCCCCTGCCGCCTGCCTCATAGAAGCCCTGCAAAGTCGTTCTTTTCATGCCCTCGGGGAAGGGGACGCCGATGACATTTCCGTCCTGGGTCACGTCCAGACCGATCAGTCCGGCCAATTGGTCATTGCCATTCTCCCGCCAGCATTTCAATATCTTTTCTACGGCATCATCAGGCATGTAGTCGTCGCTGTCAATACAGGTGTTGAGCAGCGTGTGGATATTGCGGTAGGCGGTATTGTGGGCCCCATGCATGCCCTGATTCTCCTGGTATATATATCGGATGGGTATCTTCCCCTCGGCAATCCAGCCCTCCACCAGTTGACGGGTGTTGTCGGAACTGCCATCATCAACGACGAGCCACTCAAAGTCCTTTGACGTCTGTCGGCAAAGGCTCTCGTACGTTCGTCCGATGGTATGGGCCCGGTTATAGGCCGGAGTGAATACTGTTAATGTAGCCATATTATCTAGTTTAATGGTATTCTGTTCTTAATCATTTCTTCATCACAGCGAGCGGTACAAATCGAGGTACTTTTCGGCCGTGATGGATATGTCATAACGATGAGCGGCCTGCTGGCAACGAGTGGCCACGTCACGATAAACATCAGGATGCTCACAAAGCCACTGGATTCTTTCAGCCAGGGCCTTATCGTCTCCAGCGGGGAACAATTCGCCTGCCCCGCCGACGATATCATGCAAGCCGTCCACGTCGCTGGCGACAAAAGGTCGACCCGAAGCCATCCCCTCGACAGCCACCAGCCCGAAGCCTTCCCAATGGGACGAGAGCACGTTGACGTCACTCTGCTCCAAGAGGTCGGGAACATCCATGCGCACCCCCATAAAAGTCACCTTTTCGTCGAGTCCCAAGTCATGGGCCTGAGCCTTAATTTCAGCCTCAAGGTCACCGCCGCCCACAAGCCGCAGATGATAGTTATCGGGCAAGCGGGTCATGGCTTTCAACACCGTTTCGTGATCTTTCTCGGGCCTTAAGGCGGCCACCATCGTAATCACAAACTCATCCTTGCCCGTGATGTCCTTGACAGGTCGAACAAAGCGCTCGATATCCACCCCGTTAGAAATCAGGGGGAAATTGTATTTCTTGCCGACGTATCGTTGAAGATTGTCACGCGAGATGTCGCTGATGCACACGGTTGCCGAGTAACGGCTGTACATCCATCGGTCAATGGGCTTGAACCACCACTTGTCACGGCGCCTGTTGTTGGAACTGTGCTCGGTGGCGACCAACTTGGCCTTTGACGACGTCAGCATCTTGGCCAGAGGCACATACATCTGGCAAGCCGTGTTGTGCGCATGAATGATATCGTACCCGTTGAGGAACTTACGCATCCTGGGGATACGGTTCGGGTTGTATATGTCATTGGTCATGGCCAGCCATTTCACGCCGATGCCATGCTCAATGAGGCTCTTCTTGAAGGGAGTATCAACCCCGTTGAAGAGCAACAGGTCCACCTGATTCTTGCCGCCGTCGGTCAACCGAGGTAACAGATCAACCATCAACCGCTCTGCCCCACCGGTATATAACGATGTGATAACGTGAAGAATCCTCATGCGTCAATCAATAGCTATCACATGGACAAGCTGCGGTACAAATTGCTATACCCCTCGGCCATCACCGTGATGTCATATCGTTGAGCCCGCTCTTGACAAGCCTCGGCCACCTTGCGGTAGCGTTCAGGATTCTCGCAAAGGTCACGGATCTCATTGGCCAGAGCAACGTCGTCATAATGCGGAACAAGCACACCGGCACCAGATACAATCTCGTGCAGGCCGTCAACATCAGTAGCGACAAAGGGGTGCCCTGACGCCATGCCCTCAACACTTGACAGGGACAAACCCTCCCAATGTGACGAGAGAACGACGACATCGCTATTCTCGAGAATGCCGGGGATATCCATTTGGTTGCCCATAAACTCCACACGGTCACTCACGGACAATTCCTTGCTAAGCTCTTCGAATTGCGGCCTGATGATACCATCGCCCACCAATTTTAATGTGTAATTCTCGGGCAAATGGGTCATCGCTTTTATCAAGGTAGCGTGATCCTTTTGTTCCCTGAAAGCCGACACCATGGCAATAACAAACTGTTTCTTCCCGGCTACGTCGGCGACCGGTCTCATGAAACGCTGCACATTAACACCGTTGTTGATCACACACATGGGAACCTCAATTCCGAGATGGGCTTTCAGATTCTCCATCGTTTTTTCTGAAATGCAAACCACCTTGGAATATTGCCTGTACATCCATCTGTCAATAGGCTTGAACCATGCCATATCGCGACGGCGATTGGTCGTATTGTGCTCTGTCGTGACCAACTTCACCTTGCCCCCGAAAAGCGCCCGTGACATCGCCGCATAGAGCTGGCAGGCAGTATTATGGGTATGGATGATATCGTAGTGACGCAGGTATTTGCGCATTTTCACGAAATTCCAGGGATTATAAACCCTAAAACGATATTTCTTCACATCATGCCCATGCGAGAGTTCGTGAATCTTTATTCCCTGCCTCTCAAGTTCGGCCCTGAAAGGGGTATCCACGCCATTGAATAAAAGCAACTCAACATCATGGCCCAGATTTCGCAACCGTGGCAGCAAATCGACCATCAAGCGCTCTGCTCCACCGGTGTCCAACATCGTTATCACATGAAGTATTCTCATTTTATTCTCTGTTTATAGTTAGTCACAGGCGATAATTGATACATCCTGTTCCCGGTATCCACTTATCGTCTAGGGCCAATCAATTTATGATATCCCTCAATAATTGCGTTAACCGTATTCAATACCCTGTGTCTAGTAGAGCCAAACACCTGTTTTTTCACATCAACAGCATGATTGTACATTCCTTCATAGTCCCTGCTGATCAACAGTTGTGTGCCCTTGTCCTGTACGTCCTTGTCTTTATAGAAATCTATCAGCCTCGACGTGAAATCACGGGATCCGATATCTTGCTTGAAGAAGGCTATCACAGCATCCCTGTCGGTGTGGTTAAAAAACATCATCTGAGCCGCGTGATAGTAAACGCAGTTCACATATTCCTCAAATAAATAAGTATAACCCCGGTCGTAGCCGAACTCATCCAGCAACTTCAACCTCTTGTCCGACAAGACGAATATCTCAGGGAAAAAGCGGTTGTAATGATCGACCGTGCCCCCAAAGCGATAATAGTACACCGGTTCGTCGGTGCGATACATCGACGTCAAATAGGGGAACAACTTGACATTAAAGTACTCGTCACCCGCCATGCAGGGCATCTCGGGCGAGAACAGTTCGGTCTCCTGGAAAGCCTTGTCGACGACACTTTTTTTGTACAAGCGCGCCCAGATGGTCACAAGGAATACCGTATTGGCAAAGTAACCGTTATAATAGTCATCAAACAGGCGCGGTATCCTCACAACCTCGTTGACAGGGAAGGTGCCATAGACCTGTTTTCTCATGAACGGCCCGAGCTTTCTTATCACCGAGCCCATCACCAGATCGACGTCGTGCTCCTCGATGAGTCTTACCATCGTCTCGACCGCGTTTGCCGTTAACATATCATCATTGTCGATGAACGTGATGTACTTTCCCGTGGCATTCAGGTAGCCGTCACGTCTTGCAAACGACGTTCCCTCGTTTTTCTTATTGATCATCTTGAAACGAGGGTCCTTATCGACCCACTTCTGGGCCCTTGACAAGGTGTTGTCGGTTGACCCGTCGTTCACGATGATGACTTCGATGTTGCGATATGTTTGATTGGCGATGGATTTCAGGCAGGCATCCAGATAATACTTCTGGTTATATACCGGCACGATAACGCTCACCAAAGATGACTGATTCATTATTTCAGGCTTTTGCAAAATCAAGACTAGAATTTACTTAAAACATTCATCACAAAGTTGCGCAATTTCCCTTTCAGCGAGTAGCGGCTGTTATAGACCAGTTGCTCGACCAAGCGATACATCCCCTCAAAGTCCCTGTTGACCATCAGGCGGATGCGTTCGCTCATGTCTTTATCAGGTGTGTAGTACTCTATCATGCGAGGGATGATGCGCCTTGTGGAGAACTCTTTCTTGAGAAAAGCGATCACTTCGTCCTTACCCCCTTTCTTGAAATAAAGGAGCTGCTGTGCATGATAATAAACCGTATCGGCATAGCTCCTGAACAAGGGGTCGTACCCTTCGTCTAACTTGTAATGGTCAAGGAGATCCAACCGTATATCGGCCAGCGTGAACAAGGACGGATAACTGGGGCTGAACCTGTTGGATGACCCGCCTCCATACCGATAATAGTAAACGGTCTCTTCGGTCCGATACATGGAACGTACATAGGGGAAGAGTTTCAAATTAAAGAAGTGGTCCTCGCCCACAAAGGGGAATTCATGGGAGCACAGTTTTGTTTCCTTCATCGCATTGTCAATGACACTCTTGCGATAAAGCTTGCTGCACATCATGATGGTGAAATAACCCTTGCCGAAGAAGTTCAGGTAGTATTTATCAAACAATTCAGGCTGCTTAACAACCTGATGAAAGGGGAAAGTGCCCACGTCATAGTAGTGATCCCTCTTGATAAAACCGAGCATCCAGGACATCGACCCTTGCACGATATCCACGTTCTTCTCGGTCATGTAGCCCGCCAGAATCTCAATCGCATTCTTGGGCAGAATATCGTCACTATCGACCGGGGTGATATAATCGCCTGTCGCATGGCGGTATCCTGTCCAGCGCGCCATTGCCGCACCAGCATTCTTCTTGCTGATATACTTGATGCGGCTATCACGGGCAGCCCATTGTTGAGCAATTTCCGGGCTACGGTCGGTTGACCCGTCATTAATAACGATAATCTCCAGGTTCTTGTAGGTTTGACCGCAAACCGAGCGCATGCACTTGTCAAAATACCGTTCCTGGTTATACAGGGGTATTAATATGCTTACCAAAGGGGTTCTACTGTTTTCCATAACCGAGCGTTACAATACCTTATGCGAACAGAGCGTATCCTACTTTCTCCACCAGTACTGGTCAAATCCCTTGAAACCTGTTGTTCCGAAGTAGAAGATAAAGAACATGAAGAACGTAAAACCAGAATACAAGAAGAACGTGAGGGACGTCTTACGGTCCTGGTCTTTCCACAAGTTCATGCGCAGCAACGGATAGATGAACACTAACGGGTAAATGAACCAGGACAAGTAGGCGAAGCGGTTAGAGAACGCGGCCCTGATTACCATGATCCAGAATGAGTTGCACAACAGATAGGTGTTGGCAATCACGGTAAAGGCGGGATCATTGAAATGGCGGTAACGTGTCACATACCAAATCAGAGCCACCGGGAACGAACTATAAAGCAAGAAGTCCCAACGGAAACCGACGTGGGAGAAGTTGTCGGAGTGGCCTGCGTAGTTCTGTGCTTCGGAGTAGTCTGACATTCGATCATCAAATCCCAACGCTCCAAAGAACTGCTCCATAAGCGGACCCGCTACCAGAGATATGGCAATCGAAGCGAACCAGAACCTGAGAGCCGTCTTGGTATCTTTAATAAAATACAGCGATGCAAAAGCCGCTACCGACGGTAACATTGTGGAACGGTGAATAACTAACGCCATCAGCATCAATATGATAGCAACGATACGCTTGGAATTCTTCTTATCAATCGCATACATCGCCACCTCGGCAATCGCAACAAGAATAAGACTACAAGCTAATCCATTGCGAATACCGTTCGTCCCATAAGAATAGGTACTGAATGCCGTCAAGAAAAACATCATTGCTATCCACAAGTTCTTGCGCACGAGTAAAACAGAACAAATGAACATTCCACCAAAGTATCCGAATGCCACCAGAACAAAAAAGTCGTGAACATTCATGCCCAGTACGTTCTTGGTAAATATCTGAATGTTCGACCAGAGCCACTCGGTCTTAAGACTATACGGCATATAGCCTGTCAAGTTTGTGATACGCTCATAGTAGCCAGCATAACCAACAGTATCACCAAAGTCCTTTGCAATCTCTCTCAAGCCCAGGAAGAATACCGACGCCAGGATCAGCAACAACGATGACACTAGTGCCGAATTGCCTTCGGCCCGCAGGATTTTTTGCTCATTAGAGCCAACATAATACAATGTTGTAATCCAGCTCAATATCAGCAAAGCTATATACCAGGCAGAACTATAGTAGTAATAGGGTATAAATTCAATAGGTTCCATTATGTGTCTAGTGTTTTTTTATAACTATTGTGTCGCTGAGGTATCAGCGGTATATGAACTTGGTCACGAAACAAGCGAGCCGGTAATGGTGGGATACCAGCCAGGCATAGGCCCTCATCTTCCATGACGAAATGCCGGCACGGGTGATCAACGACCCGTCACGGCGAACTTGTTCCTGCAGCAACTTGATTCCGGCATCACGCTTGTACTCCCTGTGCGCCGCATCCCGCAGGATTTGTGTCATCTCGCAGGCAAACCGTCCACGAGCTATATCATGGTACTTTCTCCAGGAACTGTCGGTTTCGCGACAGATCGCATCCCAGGCCGTGTAGGCCGATAATTTCTTTCCGTTGAAGGGTTGACGGGACAGGCTGGCGGGATTCACGCGGTAATGATAGAACACGCGACCGAGCATCCGCATCTTGTTGATGCGCTGCAGCACTTGCCACACCATGAGCGCGTCCTCGCCATAGCTGACGTTCTCGTCAATCTTCAATCCCTCGAACAACGAGCTCCTGATCAACTTATCGCACAACGAACCGCGGAAACTCTTGTGCTCAAGAAAGAGGCTGATGGCCTGTTCTTGTGTCAACGTGCGGTCCCCTTCGCCATTTGCGGTAATCCTGTACATCACGATGTCATAGTCATCGACCTGCTGTTCCTGCATCAGCACCTCGATGGTGTCCAGGTCAATCCAGTCGTCGCTGTCGACAAACAACACGAAGTCACCGCGCACCTTGTCCAACAGCTGGTTGCGTGTCGCGGCAACACCGTGATTGCGTTGACTGTAAATCTCGATGCGACGGTCCATGCGGGCCAGTTCTTTCATGACAGCCCAGGAGCCATCGCTGGAGCCGTCGTCAATCATGACAATCTGGAGGTCGCGATAGGTTTGGCCCACAAGCGACTCCACACATTCCTTGAGATAGGGAGCGGAATTATAAACAGGAACAAGAATCGATACCATCGCCTTGAATATGGATACTTTTTATTTGTTGGCCGGATGCTCGGCAAGCCATCGACGCTGGGCGTCGATCAGATTATTCAGCAACGACTCGGCAGCCGCCGGACCGTTGAAATGCTTACGCACAAACTCGCAGCCCGCCGTAGCAATGGCCTCGAGTTCCTGCTGGTGTTCGGGTTGCTGGTAATAGGAGATTTTGGCTTTCAGGTCGTCCAACGAGCCGTCATAGCCGATGTAGTGGACACCCTCTTTCATGCCGTAGTCCTCATAGTAGCCGACCGTCTGACCGAGGTAGGCGCAACCGCAAGCCATACCCTCGACAAAGCCGATGCCCGGCAAGCCGATGATTTCCTCGCCCACGACACACATCTTGTAGTCGTTGAACTTCTCCACCATGTCAAACGAGTAATACTTCTTCTGGTGGCCCAGGAAGAACTTGGAGTGCAAGCGCGTGGCAATCTGCTTCAGCTTGTTATCGTTGGCCGAAGACTTGGCTACCTTGTCATCCTCCAGGTAATCGCTGTTGAAGCAATCCACCCAGGGAGTCAACTCCTTGGCGTTGTCATACACCTGTTTGCGTGCCGGCTGCAGGCAGTTGGTGCCATAATACTTGTCCAGATAGTTGGGATAGGTCACCGTTCCCACCGACACCGCCTTGTTTTGACGCTCGTTAAAAGGCTTGATGACCTTGAAACGCTCGGCGAACACAAAGGGGATGACCAGATACTGCTTGTTGAACCAGCCGAAGAAATCGTTGAAGCCGACAAAGCGCTTCATCATATTGCTCTCGTTGTACATCAGGTCGGGATCCACCTGTTCAAGAGACTTGGACGCCCAGGGCGTGAAGTGCAACTGACTCACCGCGATAAACGCATCGGGCCGATGGTCGAAATCTATCTGGGTCCAGAACACCTGATACATGATCACGATATCGTCGTGGCGTATCTCGTTCTCATGCTTGAGCACGGTGATTTTGTCCTTGGGGATGCCGTTTTTCTTCATCGTGATGTCGTGCTCCAGGAAACGGAACGATTGCAGGAAGCGGTTGTCCGTCGAGTAGGACAACGACAGTCCGCGGCGGTTGATGAAGGTGCACACCTCGACGTCGTCACGCGACAGCAGGTAGTCCAGGATATATTTATGCTTCATGGCAACCGACTGCTTGAAGATGTACTTATTGAGCGTCTTCACCAGGAACTCATTGCCATGCAGGTTGACAAATACTACTCTCATATCTTGTTATGATTCAATATTTTACATTAGTCACGCTCCAGTCCTGATAGTCGTCTATCTCGATGGGGCGGAAAATCTTCTTGTCGAGCAGCATCGAGTAGATGATGTGTGACAAGTACAGGGGTGAGTATTCCTTGAGGCGCTCATAGTAGCGGCAGAACTCCGCCGCATCCTCAAAGCAGTAGCCGCCGGCACTGAAGAAGCGGCTCACCACCCGTTTCTCGATGATATTGGTCACATAGAACATGTCGTCGACGGCCACATAGCTCTTGTGCTGCGGGTCGACGATCGGCAGATTCTCGAGGGCATAGATGGCCACGCCATTCTGCGGCAGGATCTCGTCGGCCGTGAAATAGCAGTCGGCGTCCTTGATGAACACCATGCCGGTGATGCCGTTCAGCTCAATCGCACGGGCAACGGTCTCGGCCTGGCTGCCGGTGGGCTCGTCGAGGATGGTCACATGGGCATTGGTGAGATGGTGGCGGCGGAACTGCATCATGAGCTGCTCGTTGAGCATGAAGCGCTCGTCATGGTCACGCAGGACCACAAAGTAGATGTTGTCCATCTGGTCGAGCGGCAGGCCCGTGATGGCCCTCACGCAATACATCATCCCCTCGTCGTCCAGGCGGAACGGCTGGGGCAGTTTGTGTGCATAGTCGTCATTGTTAGCGGCTATGGGTACTATCAGCGTCATCATAATTTCATGCGGTTTTAGGGTTACCCAAGGTCGCCAGCTGACTTGAGATGACGCGCTTGAGATAGGCAATGACCTTGTCATCGTGGGCATACTGGAGGATGCGCAGGAAGTTCATCAGCTGCAAGGGCATGTAGTAGTCGCGATACCACTGGTACTTGCCGGTGAAGTACTCGTCGATGGCCGTGTCGATTTTCTCGCTGATGATGCTCAGCCTCACCTTGTCGAACGGCTTGTTGTACATCAGCGTGGACCACAAGTAGGCCGTGTCCTGACGTATCTTGACGATGTCGAGCAAGGGCGACTCGATGAACGAGTCCAGGAAATCGATCAGATAGTAGTTGTTGCCGTTGAACAGGATGTTACTGAAGGTCAGGTCGCCATGGCACATGCCGACGGGCATCACCATGTCGCCCACGCCATCCATCACCTCGCTGGAACGCTTCACCAGTTCCATGGCCTCCTCGTCGTGGTTGAGATGGTCGTTGTGCGACACCTTGCGCGCCACATCGGCCATCTTGTCGGTGAGGATGCGCGAGGGCACCGTCTGCATCGACGAGTTATTGATTTCGAGGTCAATAAAGTACTTGATGGCACCGATGAGGTACTTGATCTGTTCAAAGCCCGCCTGCTCGAAGTGCTCGATGAAGTTGCGCGAGTAGATGTATTCCATCTTGATGGTCGCATCGGTGTCGCTCTGCTCCACTTCAAAGATCTTGGGCACACGGATATTCTGGTACTCGATACGGGACGCCGCAATCTGCTTTTTCGCCTGGTTGACGAGTCGCGACACGTAGCCCGGGTCGTGGGTGCTCTTGTGGATGAACAGGTCGCTATCCTCGTGCACGATGGCGATGTCGCAGCCCGAATGGCCTTGGATGTCCAGTTTCATAGCTTAGATCATTTATCAGAGGGTTATTTTGATATAGTGGGCTCCCGCCGCCTGTGCGGCCTGCAGGCCCACCGCTGAATCTTCAAAGACGAGGGTCTCGCCTGCCGTGACGCCCATGCGCGACATCACGGTGAGATAGATCTCGGGAGAGGGTTTTCCCTGCTTGACGTCCTCTCCGGCCAGTATCAGGTCAAAGTCGCCCGTGGCGCCGATGTGCGCCAGCGCGTTGCTCAGGTTCTTGCCGCGAGCCGTCGAGGCGACAGCCGTCAAGCCTCCGCCAGCACGGAACATCCTGATGAAGTCAAGCAAGCGGGCGTTGACGCGCAACTGGTCGAAGTGGCGCGGATAGCACTTGCCCTTGATGGTGCGTATCTGGTCTCGCACCCGGGCATCGGTGATGTTCATTGTGTCCATGAAGTTATCAAACCGCAGGCCGTAGCATTGGCGGTACTGCTCCCGGGTCAACGTCAGGCCCACTTGCCCGAAGGCCTCGCAATAGGCCTGGTAATTGGCCTGGAACGTATCGACCAGCGTGCCGTCAAAGTCGGTGATAATCAGTTTGATTTGCATAACGGACAGTATGCTATGAGTTATATTTCATGAGCTCCTCGGGGGTGCCGTAGGAGTAATACTCTTCCATCGTGGCCAGACGGACCGTTTTGCCCTCGGCCAGGAGGTAGTTGTAGAGCAGCGACACATAGAACTCGGCCTTGCCGTGAGTGCCGTCGTCAAGCAACTGGTGGGCGATGCGCTTGAAATCCCTGCCGCTCCCGAAGAAGTAAGCGCCACACA
>CACYSG010000009.1 GCA_902776955.1 uncultured Bacteroidales bacterium
CCCGGGGAAGAAGTGTCCTACGCCTCTCCGGCGCAGCTCTGGGGCAGGACGGAGGACTACACCGCCTTGCCGTGGGTCAACAACTCCAGCGGCAACCTGAAGAATTATATGTTTAGGAAGACGAAAAAAACGTTTTGTTCTCTCGCTGTGCTCGGGTAAGATAGACTGCGCCTTGAGATAAAAAATAAATTTTGTTTTCCGCTCAGTTTGCACTATCTTTGCAGTTTGTATGGGTAAAATTATAGTAGCAGGCATAGGGCCTGGCAGCGAACACGATATCACTCCGGCGGTGCAGGAAGCATTGCGCGGGGCTGATGTTATCGTTGGATATAAGTATTATTTCCAGTTTGTCGAGCGGTATGTGAGCGACGGCTGCGAGTGCATCGACACGGGCATGAAACGCGAGCGCGACCGGGCCGAGCAGGCCTTTGAACTGGCCGAGCAGGGCAAGACGGTCGTGGTTATCTCGTCGGGCGATGCGGGCATCTACGGCATGACTCCGCTGGTCTATGAGATGAAGCGTGAACGCGGCTCTGATGTGGAAATTGAATCCCTGCCGGGTATTTCGGCGTTCCAGAAGGCGGCGTCGCTGCTGGGCGCACCCATCGGCCACGACATGTGCATCATCTCGCTCAGCGACCTGATGACCCCCTGGGAAATCATTGAGCGCCGCATCAAGGCTGCCGCCGTGGCCGACTTTGTCACCGCCATCTATAATCCCAAGTCCCATGGCCGCTACTGGCAACTCTACCGCCTGCAGGAGCTGTTCCTGCAGCAGCGCTCGGCCGACACGCCCGTGGGCTACGTCCGTCAGGCCGGCCGCGAGGAGCAGGAGGTCAAGGTGACGACACTCGGCGCGTTTGACCCCGAGGATGTGGACATGTTCACCGTCATCCTCATCGGCAATTCGCAGTCCTACGTCAGCAACGGGCATATCATCACCCCGCGCGGCTATTACCGCGAGCAACCTGACGAGGAGGCCAAGCCCGGCCAGCAGATCATGATTGAGTCGTTCCGCACTATCGCCAGCGAACTCCACAACAAGGACATTCCTCTTGACCACAAGTGGGCACTGCTTCATGCCATCCACACGACGGCCGACTTTGAGATGGAGCGCATACTCTATACCGACAATGGTGCTGTGGAAACCCTTTACAACAAGGTCGCAAACGGCGAGTTGAAGACCATCGTGACCGACGTGACGATGGTGACCAGCGGCATCCGTAAGGGCGCGCTGGCACGACTGGGGATGGAGGCGAAATGCTACCTGAGCGACCCCCGCGTGGCCGAGATGGCCACAGCCCAAGGCATCACCCGCACCCAGGCCGGCATCCGCCTGGCCGTTGAGGAACACCCCGATGCCCTGTTCGCCTTTGGTAACGCTCCGACGGCGCTGATGGAACTGTGCGACCTCATCCGCAAGGGGAAGGCCCGTCCCGCCGGCATCATTGCCGCTCCTGTGGGCTTTGTGCACGTACGCGAGTCCAAGCACATGGTCAAGCCCTTCAAGGACATTCCCAAAATCATCGTCGAGGGACGCAAAGGCGGCAGCAACCTGGCCGCAACCCTGTGCAACGCCATCCTCACCTTTGACGACGCCGCACAGTTGAAACCGGGAAGAGACCTTTAATAGTTTAGAGTTTAGAGATAAAAGATAAGAGATAAAAGATAAAAGATAAAAGATAAAAGATAAAAGATAAAAGATAAAAGTTAATAGTTAATAGTTAAGAGTTAAGAGTTAAGAGTTAAGAGTTAATAGTTAAAAGATAATATCAATAAGAGTTGGCTTTTGCCATTTAATAATTTAGAAGAGATGAAATTTTACGTTATAGGAATCAGTGACGCGCCCAGGCCTTATTTGCCGCCAGAGGTAATCAGCATTATCTGTAAAGGGCGCATTTTTTCGGGTGGCAAGCGCCATTACGGTCTTGTTGCACCCTATTTGCCTCAAGGGGCACAGTGGATTGAAATCACCACGCCGCTAGAAGCGGTCTTTAAGCAATATCACGATGAAGTGATTGTGTTTGCCAGCGGTGACCCGTTGTTCTTCGGGTTTGCCAATACCATCAAGCGGATGATGCCCGATGCCGAGATTGTGCTATTCCCATCGTTCAACTCATTGCAGTTGCTGGTGCATCGCCTGGTGATGCCTTACAATGATTTGCGCATCGTCTCGTTGACGGGGCGTCCCTGGCCCGAATTTGACCGGGCACTCATCGAGCGGGCCGGCAAGATAGGCGTGCTCACCGACCACGAGCACACACCCGCCGCCATCGCCCGCCGCATGCTGGAATATGGCTACAATAGCTATCAGATGAATGTGGGTGAGCACCTGGGCAATCCCAAAGAGGAGCGTATCTCGACCTTTACGCTCGAAGAGGCCGCCGAGCATGAATTTGACTATCCCAACTGCCTGATTCTGGTCGGCAATGACTCTAGACCACGATACTACGGCATTCCCGAGAGCGAATTCGCCCTGCTTGACGGCCGGGAGAAGATGATCACCAAGGCTCCGATACGCCTGATGACCATGCAAGCCCTGGAGTTGCCGCAAAAGAGCGTCCTGTGGGACATCGGTTTCTGCACGGGCAGCGTGTCCATCGAGGCGCGCCTGCAGTTCCCGCATCTGGATGTCGAGGCCTTTGAGGTCAGGCCCGAGTGCGAGGCATTGATACAGGAGAACAGCCACCGCTTTGGCGCACCGGGCATCAACGTCCACATCGGGGACTTCCTCGAGGCCGATATCGAAAACTTGCCGCGCCCCGATGCCGTCTTCATCGGCGGCCATAGTGGTCAACTTAAGGAAATCATGGCACGCGTGCTCACCGTCCTGGCCGATGACGGCTGTATCGTGATGAACAGCGTCACCTCGCCCATGGTGAATACCGACAGCCACCAGTTGTTTAACGAGGCGTGTGCCGAGTTGGGTCTCCAGCAAGAACCGCCCACACGCATCGTCCTGAACGACAACAACCCGATTGAAATCCTGAAATGCAAAACAAAAACTACGAATTAAGCGAATTAAACGAAAATCATTGGTGTAATCAGCAAAATTTGTAGTTCTAACATAGTGACAATTGACATGCCAAAGATAGCCGTCATCAACATCAGCGAGGAAAGTAGGCAACTGGCGCTCGACCTGGAATTCGACTTGCAGGCTCGCCCCATCAAACGGGCCGACGTGAGCAAAAATTGGGACAAGTTTGACGCTTTTATCTTTATCGGCGCGATGGGCATCTGTGTCCGCACGATTGCGCCCTTGGTCAAGGACAAACACGAGGATCCCGCCGTCGTCTGTGTGGACAGCTTGGGCGTCCACGCCGTTTCGGTACTTTCGGGCCATGTGGGCGGTGCCAACGATTTGACCCGCCGTGTGGCAGCCATACTGGGTGCCGAACCCGTGATTACGACCCTGAGCGACAACGCGGGACTGTGGGCGCTGGACACGCTGGAAGAACGCTTCGATTGGCCCATCGCTAGCGAGGACGACATGAATGCCTGCATCTTTGCTTTTGTCAACCGCAAACCCACGGCCTTGTTTATGGAGGTGCGTGACGAAGGTACCGATTATCTGGAGAAGACCCTTCCCAACCACGTCACCATCATCAACGACCTCAGCGAAGCCGACCCCATGAAATACCGTTTGCTCATCATGGTGACGCCCTACAGCCATGACTATCCTTTCGGCTTGCTGACACTGCATTTCGTGCCTATGGTGGGCACCATAGGTTTCGGTTTGGCTCATCATCCCAAGGATTACGAATTCATCTATGACCAGATGGACGAGGCATTGGCACGTTGGGGCATCCTGCCCTGTGCCTGCCGTTACTGCACGATTGACGTGAAGGCCGACGAGCCGTTTGTCGAATTGCTGAGAGAAAGAGACTGCGAGAATGTTGAATTTTTCACGGCCGAACAGTTGGCTGCTGTCGAGGTGCCTAACCCGAGTGACACGGTGGCCAAGCACGTGGGCACGCCCAGCGTGTGCGAGGCGGCGGCCATCCTGGGTTCCAATCACGGCAAACTGATTGTTCCCAAAATCAAAGGCAAGAATTTTACTGTCGCTCTGGCCATCGACCATCAATACCTGCGTGACCAGCATGGACACATCGAGATTGTGGGTGCCGGACCCGGTGACCCCGACCTGGTATCGGTTAGAGGTCGCAAGATGCTGGAACGTGCCGACCTGATTCTTTACGCAGGCTCACTTGTGCCGCGTGAGTTGACCCTGTGCGCCAAGCCCGGCGCCGTCGTTCGCAGTTCGGCAGGGATGAACCTGGAGGAGCAGTGCGCGTTGATGAAGGAGTTCTACGACAAGGGAAGATTCATCGTGCGGCTCCACACGGGCGACCCGTGCATCTTCGGGGCAATTCAGGAACAGATGGCATTCTTTGACCAGCATGGGATGCATTACCACATCACGCCGGGCATCTCGTCATTCCTTGCCGCTGCCGCCGAGTTGCGCAGCCAGTTCACCATCCCCGAGCGCACCCAGACCATCATCCTCACCCGCGGCGAGGGCCGCACGCCCATGCCCGAGAAGGAGCAGCTGCACCTGCTGGCCCGCAGCCAGAGCACGATGTGCATCTTCCTGAGCGCCGCCATCGTCGATGACGTGCAGCGGGAACTGCTCATGGAATACCCCGAGGATACGCCCGTCGCCGCCTGCTATCACCTCACCTGGCCCGACCAGCGCATCTACCGCGGCGTACTCAAGGACCTGGCCAAGATTGTCCACGACAACAACCTCACCTTGACCACAATGCTCGTCGTGGGCGAAGCCATCGACAACCGCAAGGGCCTGTCAGAACTCTACAACAAACATTTCACGCATCTCTACCGACAAGGGGAGAAATAGTTTCTAGTCCCTAGTCCCTAGTTTCTAGTTGCCATCCGGACTCTAGCTTTCAGAAGCCAAAAACTAAGGACTAGGGACTAGGGACTAGAAACTAGGGACTAGAAACTAGGGACTAGAAACTAGAAACTAAAGACTATGATACTCGTTTTTGGTGGAACGACTGAGGGCCGCATTGCGGCTAAGGTGCTCGAGGAATCGGGGGCCGAATTTTTCTATTCCACCCGAAGCGATACGCAAGACATCCAACTCGTTCATGGCCGCCACGTCACTGGCGCGATGGAAGTGCCCCAGATGGTCGCTTTTTGCCAAGAGCATGATATCCGTCTCCTGATTGATGCCGCCCATCCGTTTGCCGTTAATCTGCACCGCAATATTGTTGACCTTGCGGCCCAAACAGGCCTTCCCGTCATCCGCTATGACCGCATCTATCCGCCCCATGACGAGGGCCTCGTCTGGTGCAAGGATTATGGCGATGCCATTCGGCAATTAGAGCAGCATGGCATCAGCAGATTATTGGCGCTCACCGGGGTCAATACCATTGCTCGACTGCGTGACTACTGGCAAGAGCATGAGTGCTGGTTCCGCATCCTGAAACGAGAGGAGTCGCTGACAGGGGCACAGAAGGCCGGCTTTCCTGCCGACCGCCTCGTTTACTACGAGAAGGATGATACCGCTGCCCTGATTGAAAAGTTACATCCCCAAGCCATTGTCACCAAGGAGAGCGGAGTGAGCGGCGGTTTTGATGAAAAAGTTGAGGCGGCCCGGCAAGCGGGTGTCAAGGTCTTTGTCGTCAAGCGGCCCGACTATCCCGTCTCCCCCGGGGGCAGCGTTGAGCACGTCAACGGCCCTCACGGCCTGCGCCGCATGGTAGAGCGACTTTTGCCCGAGTTTTATCCCCTGCACAGCGGGTTGACGACAGGCACCTGTGCAACGGCTGCCGCCATCGCCGCCACGCGACGGCTGTTGTCGGGAGAGACGCCAGCCTCGGTGCCCGTCATCTTGCCCGATGGCGAGACGATAGATGTTGAGGTGACCTATGGTGACGGCTATGCTGCCGTATTCAAGCAAGCTGGCGATGACCCCGATGTGACCAACGGTATTGAGATACGCGCTCATGTTGAGCCTAGCGACCGTTTTGAGATTTGCGGGGGCGAAGGCGTTGGCCGATTTACCGTGCCAGGGTTTGATTTTCCGCCGGGCGAACCCGCCATCAACAAGGCGCCGCGTCAGATGCTGCGCGACAACATCAAGGAAAATGTGCGCATCACCATTTCGGTTCCCGAGGGCGCAGAAATTGCCCGTCGCACGTTCAACCCGCGCCTGGGCATCGAGGGCGGCATCAGCATCATCGGGGTTTCGGGCATAGTAAAACCCTTCAGCGAGGAGGCCTTTATCAGCAGCATCCGCAAGTGCATGCAGGTCGCCAAGGCATCGGGCAGCTACCGCGTGGTCATCAACAGCGGCGGCAAGAGTGAGCGCTTTGTAAAAGCGCAATACCCCGACCTGCCGCAGCAGGCGTTTGTGGAATACGGGAATTACATCGGCGAGACCTTGGCCATCGCCCATGAACTCGGCATCAAGAACGTCACGATGGGCGTGATGCTGGGCAAAGCGGTCAAACTCGCGGCCGGCAACCTCGACACCCACAGCCGCCTCACCACGATGGACAAAGATTTCGTGATGACGATGCTCCACGAGGCGGGCATTGACATCGACATCAGCGACCTTACCCTCGCCCGCGAACTGTGGGAGAGAATACCTCAAGAAAAGCTCCAGGATTTCGCCGCCGTCGTCATCAACCATTGCGCCCGCTACTGCGCGCCCCTACTCCCCAACGGCCACCTCACCCTCCTCCTCATCACCGACACCGGCACCATTTTCAAACAAAAATAACAACACCAATCAAACAACCGCGCTCCTTAATCAAACAACTTGAACAACGATAAACAACCAAGACAACTTTATTTTTTTATTATGTTGTTGAGGTTGTGTTGAGAAAATCCTGATGTGGTATCAGGGGGACGGATCTTCAGTCCGAAAAATGTGGACATTTTTCATCCAGAAGAGCCGTCCCCTTTTCGCGCGCTTGCCTAAAAAGACTTTCTATCCAGTGAGAGCACGGGTGCCATCAGCTGGGACGGTTCTAATGATGCGGTAAGCGAAGCGGCGCTATCAGTTAGAACCGTCCCAATGATGCACCGCCCTCCATAACCAGAAAATCTCACATGTGTAATTACCATCACTTCTCTGCTTTAATGGCGGCTTCGCGTGACAGAAATGACAACGGGTGTCACCACGCTGTTGTGGCGGCACCCGGTAATATCAGAATATCTTATCCTTGCGCAGTTTCAGCCCATTAGAATAGGGGCATCACCAGGGACGAATAGTGTCGATTGGGGGGTCTAACAGACCGCCAGGACGGCCACCCTGGATTTCGATGCCGCTGACATCGGTCAGCTTTGAGATGCTTCCGACGCCGGAATGTTCAGTGATAGTGCCGAAACGGCCTTTACCTTTGCCATCATTGTCTCCATCGCCTTCGTCATCACCACCGTTAGGCTTCATACTCCACGGGCGAATGGTGTCGATTGGGGGTTCTAACAGACCGCCGGGACGGCCACCCTGGATCTCGATGCCGCTGACATCGGTCAGCCTTGAGATGCTTCCGACGCCGGAATGTTCAGTGATAGTGCCGAAACGGCCTTTACCGTTGCCATCATTGTCGCCATCGCCTTCGTCATCACCACCATTAGGCTTTATACTCCAGGGACGAATGATATCGATTGGGGGTTCTACCAGACCGCCAGGACGGCCACCCTGAATCTCGATGCCGCTGACATCGGTCAGCTTTGAGATGCTTCCGACGCCAGAATGTTCAGTGATAGTGCCAAAGCGACCTTTACCGTTGCCATCGTTGTCTCCATCGCCTTCGTCTCCACCGCCATCAGGCTTTATACTCCAGGGACGAATGATATCGATTGGGGGCTCTAACAGACCGCCGGGACGGCCACCCTGAATCTCGATGCCGCTGACATCGGTCAGCTTTGAGATGCTTCCGACGCCGGATTGTTCAGTGATAGTACCAAAGCGGCCTTTACCGTTGCCATCGTCGCCATCGCCTTCGTCACCACCGGCATCAGGCTTTATGCTCCACGGACGAATGATGGGTTCTGTCCAATCGCCAGGACGGCCACCCTGGATCTTGATGCCGCTGACATCGGTCAGCCTTGAGATGCTTCCGACGCCGGATTGTTCAATGATAGTACCAAAGCGGCCTTTACCGTTGCCATCATTGTCTCCATCACCTTCATCATCACCACCGTTAGGCTTGACGGGCGCCGAAAGAGTCGGCACATTCCAGCCGCCAGCGCAAGTAGCAACGCTAAAGCCATAAGTCATATCGTCGATGGTAACATCATCCAGCCCCATCAAGAGGTCATATTCCTCGGCATCAAGGCCGAAGCCGTCAATACCATAGTAACCCATCAGCAATTCTGCCTGAGTCACGCAGTCGGTACGCGAGGAGTTCACCTTGCGTCCCTTGCCGTTGTCAGCACCAGGTGCCGCCATCATGCCAAGGACGGCTAAAGAGCTGACAATCGTCATAAAAAATCTGTTCGTCTTCATAATTAGTTTAGATTTTAATAAACAATGATACTTTTGTGATGATTTAACCCTAGCTTAGATGTGAATAATTGCCATAGGGGCAACACGTCAAGATATTCGCTCATCACACTCACAAAGGTAACGGCCCTGAAACAAACAAAAAAGTGAATATCGCTTTTTTTACAGGAAATGAGAGAAAAAAGTTGAAAACTGTATAATCTTTTTACAGTTTTACCCTGACGGCCATCTATTCATCCCTACACCGGCACCATTTTCAAGCAACAATAACAACACAAATCAAACAACCGCGCTTCTTAATCAAACAACCGCGCTTCTTAATCAAACAACTTGAACAACGATAAACAACCAAGACAACTTTATTATTTTTTATTATGTTGTTGAGGTTGTGTTGAGAAAATCCTGATGTGGTATCAGGGGGACGGATCTTCAGTCCGAAAAATGCACGCATTTTTCATCCAGAAGAGCCGTCCCCTTTCCGCACTATTTACTCTTAATTGTTGTTGAGGTTGTTACTGTTGTTTGAAATAAATTACTCGTAGGAGGTTTTGCGACGGCGGTAGAGGACGTAGATGATGATGGGGGCGCCGATGAGGGCGGTGACGCTGTTGACGGGCATGGCACCTTCAAAGCCGGGGGCGCGGGCAAGCAGGTTGCACACGAGGGCCAAGGCCGCTCCACACAGGGCGGTGGCGGGCATCAGTTTCCAGTGGTCGCTGGTGCGGAACAGGCCGCGAGCCAGATGGGGCACGGCCATTCCGATGAACATGATGGGGCCGCAATAGGCGGTGACGATGGCGACCAGTACGCCCGAGCAGACGATAATCCAGGTGCGGGCCCGCTTGACGTTGACGCCCAGGTTGGCGGCATAACGGTCACCCAGCAACATGGCATTTAACCGCTTTACCAGCAGGAAACTCAAGGGCAGCAGGATGCACATGAGCACGACAAAAAGTATCATCTGGTCACCCGAGACGCGCGAGAACGAGCCAAGTCCCCACACCACAAAAGCCTTCACATCCTCCTCGGGGCTGAGGAATTTCAAGACGCCGATGATGGCGGTGGCGAGGTAACCGATCATCACGCCGATAATCAGCAGGGTGACGTTGCCCTTGACCTTTCCCGAAATCCACACAATCAGCATCATCACGGCGATGGCACCGATGATGGCGGCCACCGAGACCGCCGCGTCGCCCAGGTAACCCAGGCTGCTCAGCGCCACGCCGCCCAACTGCCCCGACAGCAGCACGACAAAGGCCACACCCAAGCTGGCACCGTTGGAGATGCCCAAGATGGACGGGCCCGCCAGCGGGTTATGGAAAATGGTCTGCATCATCAGGCCGCTCACGGCAAGTCCCGCTCCCGCCACGATGGCGGTGAGCACCTGCGGTAAACGCGAGCTGAGGATGATATTGGTCCAGATTTCGCTCTCGCTGCCCTGGCCGATAAGGATACGGCAGATGTCGGCCACCGGTATCTCGACCGAGCCGATAAACAGGTTGACAATCATCATCACGATAATCGCCACCACAAGGGCCAACATCAAGGGAAGCGCGCGTCTCATAATTATCTCTTTAGTTTCTAGTCCTTAGTTTCTAGTCCCTAGTCCCTAGTTTCTAGATATTCTAGATTTTCTAGATGCTCTAGAACTTCTAATTCCTAATTTCTAATTAATTCAGCAGGTGGTAGAAGGTGGGCTGGTAGTCTTTCTCGACCAGGTCGGGATGGAAGATGGCGACAAAGTCCTTCAGCAGCACGTCGGGCTTGACGGGAGCGATTTCGTAATAGGGCGTCTGCTTCATGTTGCAGTAGATGACCTTTTTCTCCTTAAAGGCCTTGAACATCTCGTTGCGGGGCTCACTGGCCTTCAGCGCCTCGTAGGAGAAATCTCCCTGATAACTGTTGAGGATGCGCCAGTAGTCGGCGTTGGCCGAGAGGGCATACATCTTCTCGAACTCCAGGTCCTCGCCCGAGGTCTCGTCGTCGTTGATGACATAGTCGGCACCCGCGTCGCGGAAGATTTGCGCCAGGTAGTTCTTGCCGCCCACGGCATGCCAGTTGCCATAGTGCATCTCGCCGCTGGTGACGGTGGGGCGTTGCTCGACCTTGGCGGCCTTATCTTTCAATTCGTTGTAACGGCTCTCGATGCCGGCAAAAATCTCGGCGGCTTCTTTCTCCTTGCCGATGAACATGCCGATGAACTTGATCCACTCGGCCTGTCCCAGCGGGTCAAGTTCCTTGTAACCCAGGTGGGGCACGAGCGTGATGCCTATTTCCTTGATGGCGTCATAACCGCCGCGCTTGGACGGCGAGATGAAGATAACGTCGGGGTTGGCGGCCATGACCACCTCGGGGTCAAATTCGCCCTCCATGCCGATTTTGACGATGCGTCCATCCTTCACGCGCGCCTTGATATCCTCGTTGAAGAGGTTCTTGGTGCTGGTGATGCCCTTCACCACGTCGTGAGCATCAAGGATGGTGAAATTGGACAGTTGCAGCGAGGTCATGCAGATGGTGCGCTCGATGGGTACCTTGACCTTGACGTAGCCCTCGGGAACCGCCACATCGGCATCATGAACCAGGGCAAAATGGTCTTTCTTTCCCACATCAACCAGCCGAATATCGGCCGAATCCCTTACGCTGAATCCCGTGGCATACTTCACGGTCACTTCTTCCATCTGATCGGTGCCCGGTTTTGACTGCTTTTCGCCCTGTGACGAACAGGCGCAGAACAGCACCAAAACGGCAATAATTCCAAAAAATTTCTTCATTTCTTCATTTATCTGATTTATGCTACAAAGGTACTACTTTTTTAGGGACCAAACCGCATAAAAATCACCAAAAAACTAAGAACTTGGGGACAAGAAACTAGAAACTTCTTTGTACCTTTGCACTATGGAAAATTCAACTGTAAAGACGCGGTGGTATGACAGCATTTGGGCGGCGTTGATTTTCTTCACGAGGCTGCCTTTTTGGCGACTCTATCAGCCCCCGCAGGCGAGTTACAAGACGGTTGTCGAGTATTGGCCGCTAGCCGGGTGGCTCACAGGTGGCGCGATGGCCGCGACGCTCTACTTCGGCAGCATGGTGTTGCCTCATGCCGTGGCCGTGATTGCCGCGATTGCCGTGCGGCTGATGATCACCGGGGCCTTGCATGAGGACGGCCTGGCCGACTTCCTGGACGGCTTTGGCGGCGGTGGCGACCGCGACCGCATCCTGGCCATCATGAAGGATTCCCACATCGGCACCTACGGCGTGCTGGGGCTAATCATCTACATGCTGCTGTTGGGCACCACGCTCTACAGCCTGCCCGTGGCCGTGGCGGCGCTTGTCATCCTGGCTGCCGATCCGTTCTCCAAGATGGTCACGAGCCAACTGGTGTCGATGCTTCCCTATGCCCGACGCGAGGAAGAGGCCAAGAACAAAACCGTTTACCGTAAACCCACCCTAGCCGCTGGCCTGCTCATGTCGCTGCAAGGCCTGTTGCCGATGATATTGATGATTTGGCTGACAGGCATCAGCTGGTACCTTATCGTCTGCTTGCCTGTGGTGGTGATGTACTTCCTGTATCTTCTCATCCTGCGCAAGATTCACGGATACACGGGCGACTGCTGCGGCGCCGTCTGCCTGCTCGTGGAACTGACAGTCTACCTGGTAGCGGTTTCAAGTTAGGAATGAGGAATGAGGAATTAGAAATGAGGAATTAGAAATTAGAAATTAGGAGTTCTAGAGCATCTAGAATATCTAGATTATCTAGAATATCTAGAGCATCTAGAAACTAGGGACTAGGGACTAGAAACTAAAAACTAAAATGGAAATCATTTTGATAAGACATACCAGCGTTGATGTTCCCAGGGGGACGTGCTACGGGCAGACTGATGTGCCCGTGCGGGAGACCTTTGAACAAGAGGCAGAGTTGACCCGCCGTTCGCTCGAGCAGTTCTTGCCGTTTGACAAGGTGTTCTCCTCGCCCTTGACGCGCGCCCGCAAACTCGCGGCCTATTGCGGCTACCCCGATGCCGAGACCGACGCGCGCTTGCTGGAGATGAACATGGGCGAGTGGGAAATGCAGCTGTACGAAGAAATCCAGGACCCGCACCTGCAGGAATGGTACGACGATTATATCCACCAACCCACGACAGGCGGCGAGAGTTTCCAGCAACAATACCAGCGGGTGGCGGCATTCCTTGACGAACTCAAGGCACAGCCCTATCGGCGTGTGGCCATCTTTGCCCACGCGGGAGTGCTCATCAGCGCGGGACTCTACGGCGGGCTGTATGCCTGGAAGAACGCTTGGGAAAATCTGCCCGACTACGGGGACTATATTGTAATTAGGAATTAGGAATTAGGAATTAGGAATTAGGAATTGGCATCCGCATTCTGACAACTGAAAACTGACATGAGTAAAATCATACTGATAACAGGCGGGCAACGCTCGGGTAAAAGCAGGCATGCCGAGGAACTGGCGCTAAGCCTTGCCGACAACCCCGTCTATGTGGCCACGGCCCACGTGTGGGATGAGGAATTCCGTGAGCGGGTGCGACGCCATCAGGAGCGACGCGGCCCGCAGTGGACCAATATCGAGGAGGAGAAACAGCTGAGCAGGCACGACCTGACAGGGCGTGTGGCGGTCATCGATTGCGTGACGCTGTGGCTCACCAACTTCTTTTTTGAGCTCAAGGACGTGGACAAGACCTTGCAAACCGTCAAGAGGGAGTTTGACGACTTCACCGCCCATGACGGCACTTTTATCTTTGTGACCAACGAAATAGGCAGCGGCGGCGTGAGCGTGGATGCAGTGCAACGGCAATTCACCGACCTGCAAGGCTGGATGAACCAGTACATCGCCAGCCGGGCCGACGAAGTTATCCTCATGGTCTCGGGAATCCCGGTAACAGTAAAGAGTTAAGAGTTAAGAGTTAATAGTTCTAGAAAATCTAGATAATCTAGAATATCTAGAGCATCTAGAAACTAGGGACTAGGGACTAGAAACTAGAAACTAAAGAAAAAATGAAGCAATTCAATATACAACACACCGACAAGTCGCTGGAACAGAGTATCCAGCAGAAAATCGACCATCTGAATAAACCCAAAGGGTCGCTGGGACGGCTGGAGGAGCTGGCCTTGCAGATTTGCCTCATCCAGCACACCCTGTCGCCGTCTCTCAACCACCCCTGCCACTTGCTGCTGGGTAGTGACCACGGCATCGAGCGCGAGGGCGTGAGCGTCTCGCCACGCGAGGTCACCTGGCAACAGATGATTAACTTCACCCGTGGCGGTGGAGGCGTGAACATGTTCTGCCGCCAGCATGGCTTCAAGTTGCGCATCGTGGATACGGGCGTGGACTATGACTTGACCCAAGTTGAGGGCATCATCGACCGCAAAATCGCCCGTGGCACCCGCAATTTCCTTTACGAGCCCGCCATGAGCGAGGAGGAATTTGACCGCGCGATACAGACGGGCTGCGAACTCGTGGACGACTGCATTGCCGAGGGCTGCCAAGTGCTGTGCGTCGGCGAAATGGGCATTGCCAACACCTCGCCGTCAAGCATCTGGATGAGCCTGTTCGGCAACATCCCGCTGGACGAGAGCATCGGCGCCGGAGCGGGCCTTGACAACCCCGGCATCCAGCACAAGCGCGAAATTCTCGCCCAAGCCTTGCTGCATTACCGCGAGACGATGGAAAACACGACCGAGAACGCCATCCGCTATTTTGGCGGTTTTGAGATGGTGACGGCCATCGGGGCAATGTTGCGGGGAGCCGAGAAACATCTTGTCGTGCTGGTTGACGGCTTCATCATGACGGCCTGTGCCATCGCCGCCATCCAACTCTACCCTGCCGCCCAGGATTACATGATTTTCGCCCACTGCGGCGACGAGAGCGGCCACCGTCGCATGCTCGACATCGTCCACGCCAAGCCCATCCTCAACCTGGGCCTGCGCCTCGGCGAGGGAACCGGCGCCCTCTGCGCCTACCCCATCATCGCCTCCTCGGTCCACATGATCAACGAGATGAACAACTTCGACACCGCCCACATCACCAAATACTTCTAATATATTGCCACCACAACAAGCACCAGGGCGAGCATGAGGAGTTCTGCGAGGCGGTTGATGCGGACGGCGGTGCGCATGTCCCGAGTGGTCAACTCACGGTCGTTCTCGCCGATGAAGGGTTTGTCGAAGAGTTCGCCAAAGTAGATGTGCGGGCCGCCGAAACGGCAGTTGAGGATGCCGGCCAGGGCTGCCTCGGGGTAGCCGCTGTTGGGACTGGCGTGACGACGTCCGTTTTTCCACACGAATTTCAAGAGTGACAATTTTCCCGAGGCGATGACCATCAGCAGGGCGGTCAGTCGGGCGGGGATAAAGTTAGCCACATCGTCGATGCGGGCGGCCCAGCAGCCGAAGTCCTTGTAGCGCTCGGTGCGGTAGCCTATCATCGAGTCGAGGGTATTGACCATCTTATAGGCCAGCATGCCGGGCGTTCCCAGCAATGCGAACCAAAACAGCGGGGCTATCACGCCGTCGCTCAGGTTCTCGGCAAGGGTCTCGAGGGCGGCGGTGCGCACCTCCTGGGCCGTCAGTTGGGACGTGTCGCGGCCCACAATGCGAGCGACCTGATGGCGTCCCTCGTCCAGCGAACGGTCTAGCGCCAAAAAGACCTCGCGCACCTCGCGGATGAGCGTCGTTCCCGCCAAACAGTAGAAAATGATGATGGTGTCCAGGATGAGCCACAAAACCATATTGGGAACCAGCCGTTTTAATCCCCAGACGATGAAAAGCACCATCAAAATCAGACAGATGGCCATCACTGCACCCTTGGCCATGCGATGTGACCCATGGTTGAGGCGGTGCTCACCCCACGCAATCATTTTGCCGAACCACACGATGGGATGCGGCAACCGTGACGGGTCACCGAAGATGAAATCCAGCAACCATCCCAGCAGCAACGGCAATATTAATATCAAAATCTCTTTCATCAGTTTTTAGTCCCTTGTCCCTAGTCCCTAGTTTTTAAATTCGTGTAATTCGTAGTTCCTTATTGCGGCGACGAGGGCGTCGTTTTCGGCAGAGGACTGTGTGGCGATGCGGAAGTGGTGTGGCGTGAGGCCCGTAAAATTGGAGGCATCGCGGATGAGGATGCCGTGCTCTCGCGCCAGGTATTCCTTCAACTGGGCAGCTGTGGCTTGGCGGATGGTACACAGGAAGAAATTGGTCTGAGTTTTCATCGTTTCGATACCGTCCAACTCATCAAGGGCTTGACGCAGGCGCTCGGTTTCCGCCAGATAGGAGTCCAGGTCGGGGATGGCCTTCAGATTGTTATCAATGAGCCACTTGCCCGCCTCAAGCGACAGGGCGTTGATGGCCCAAGGGCGGTATTGCTCGCGCAGTCGGCCGATAATCGCCGGAGAAGCGGTGACATAGCCCAACCGCAATCCAGGCACGGCATAGCGTTTGGTCATCGAGTGAAGCAGGATGATGTCGTCACGCTTGGCGGCATCGGCAGGTTGTAGCAAGTGAGCCATCGTGTAGTCTTCGTAGGATTGATCCACGACCAAGAGGCGATGACCGTCAGCCAACCTGAAGACCTCATCAGCCTCCAGGACACTGCCCGTCGGGTTATTGGGGTTGCACAGCCAGCACACAGCTCCATCTTCTTGCTCCCGGTAGCCAAACACGCGGCAAGCGTCCTCATATTCACGGAACGTGGGCTGCATCACATGGCAAGTGCCCATTTGCCTAAAGGCCTGGGCAATCAGGTAGATGGCATCGACGGCGCCGCTGGTGACCAGCACCTCATCAGGGCTGATACCGCACTGCCAGGCGATTCTCTGCTCCAGCGAAGCGGCCGAGGGTTCGGGATAGGACCGCACAACGTCCATGCGGGTACACAGGTAGGCAGAGAGCGCGCTCAGGTCAGTCCCGTTATAGATGTTGGAACTGAAGTTCATCGTGATATTGTCGTAACGATACAGGTCGTCACCGTGTCCTTCAATCATGGTCTGTCAAGATTTTATAGATTTGTTCCATATCAACGTACCGGCGCACGTGGGCCGCCAGTTTGTCGTATTGTTCCTCCTTGAATGCGGCATAGTCAAAGGGGGCTTCACTCTCAGCGATTTTGTCCTTGAACGGCTCCAGCACAAAGTCCACAAACGCCGTATTGTCGAGGATGCCGTGGACATAGGTGCCCATGCACTTGCCATCGACGATATAGCCGTCCTCGCGTCCGTCATTGAGGTGCAGCAACGGCGAGGGATGAGCGTCGCCAGCGGGACGGGTCTCACCCTGATGGATTTCGTAGCCCTGGCCGTACTGGCAGGTGACTTGGCGCGTCTGCTTGTCGCCGTTCATCGTCGTGGTGATGGGCAGCAGTCCCAAGCCCGGCAACCGCTCGATATCGCCCTCGACATGGTCGGGGTCAAGCACTTCCACACCCATCATCTGGTAGCCGCCACAGATGCCCAACACCGCCGCTCCCTCGCGATGGGCACGGATAATGGCCTGGGCACAGCCGTTGCGGCGCAATTCATACAGGTCATGCAAGGTCGATTTGGTGCCCGGCAGGATAATGATGTCGGCTTTCTTGATATCCTCGGTATTGTTGGTGTAGAACAAGTGAACCCGCGGGTCACGTTCCAGCGCGTCAAAGTCGGTATAATTGGACAGGTGCCGCAGCATGACCACGGCCACGTTGACCTTGCCTCGCTCGGCCTGCATCGACTTCTGGGCCAGCGCCACGCTGTCTTCCTCCTCGATGTAAATGTCTTTATAATAAGGGATAACGCCCAACACGGGAATGCCGCAAATGTCCTCCAGCATCTTGCGCCCCTCGTCAAACAGGCGCATATCGCCACGGAACTTGTTGATGATAATGCCCTTGATGAGACGGCGATCCTCGGGCGACTGCAATGCGATGCTGCCATAGACCGAAGCAAACACCCCGCCGCGGTCGATATCACCCACCAGGATAACGTCGGCACGGGCATGGCGCGCCATGGGCAGGTTCACCAAGTCGGTATCTTTCAAGTTAATCTCCGAGATGCTACCGGCTCCCTCCATCACGATGGGATTGAAACGTGAGGCCAGGCGGTCAAAGGCGGCGCAAACCTCACGGCGATAGTCAATGTCGGACGAGCCGCGGCGCCAGTAGTCATAAGCGTTCTTGTTGCCGATGGGCTTGCCGTGCAGGATGACCTGCGAAGTGTGGTCGGACTGGGGTTTCAACAACAGCGGATTCATGTCGGTGTGGCAGGGAATACCTGCGGCCTCGGCTTGAACCGCCTGAGCACGACCAATCTCAAAGCCCTCGGGCGTGGCAAAGGAGTTCAGCGCCATGTTTTGGGCCTTGAAGGGGGCTGGAGTATAGCCGTCCTGCTTGAAAATGCGGCAGAAAGCCGCGGCGACGACGCTCTTGCCCACGTCGCTGCCCGTGCCGGCAAACATGATGGGATGTAATCGCTTCATTCTTTCTCGTTGGCTAAGACAAACAGATAGTCGGACAAGCGGTTCATCATCACCAGCACCTCCCCGTCAACGGGATGGTCACGATGCAACGACCACAAGCGGCGTTCCACGGTGCGCGCCTGCGTGCGGGCTAAATGGACAAACGCGGACAATTTGGACCCTCCACCAGGCACGACAAAACCACCCTGATAATCGGAACGGTCGATGGCCTGCTCTAACTGTGCGGTAATTTCCGCAGCATGGAGCTCGCGGGGATTGACGCCGCCCTCGGGCGTGGCGATGTGGCTCATGACCGTCATCAGCTCGCGCTGCACGGCATGAATGAGTTGCCGGGACGCCATGTCTTGCGTCTCATTGAGCATTGACCGCACGACGCCCAAGTAGGCGTTCAACTGGTCTATCTGCCCGTTGGTCTCGATGCGCGGGTCGTCTTTTGGAACCCTCACACCGTCCCTCAGGCTCGTCATGCCCTCGTCCCCGGTTTTGGTATATATCTGTTTCATGATTAGTTTCCTTTAATGTAGAGACGCAAAATCTTGCGTCTCCATCGACCGCTAGATGTTTATTTGATACAAATGCGTGTAACTGGCTAAAACATTTTTATAGCGGATAACAGGCGTGGGCACCGGTTCCCCCTTAGCGTTATAGACCTGAGCCGCAGATCTCGGCGGCTCACCCAGGAATTGCGTGTAGTGGAACTCGTGCCCGCGGTATTCCTTGCCATCGAGCATGAAACGGCGGTAGCCCAGCGACAGTTTGCGGTCTTCCTTACGGGCCGTAATGCTGTAGGGCAGCACGCCGCACATGGGAAACTCACCCTCGTCGGTAATGATTGTCTCGCACAGGTACATCATCCCGCCACATTCGGCAATGATGCGACCGCCACGCTCGGCATACCGCTTGATGGCACGCCTCGTCGCCTCGGCTCCGACCAAGGCCTCCAGATGCTTCTCGGGGTATCCACCTGGCAGATACAGCAAATCGACACCGTCAAGGCACGGCACATCCTTCTCCGGGTCAAAGAAAGTCACGCCGGGCAGCGAGTCGATATTCTCTTGATAGATAAACGAGAACGACTCATCGTTGCGGGCAATCAAGGTTCGCTGAGTGCTGTTTTCCTCTTTGCAAGATATTGAAGATGAGGAATTATCGGCTGCTCTCGCTTCATTTGCCAGTTCTAACAGCCGCTGCCATCTCACATGCTTGTCAAGCAGTTCTACCAGGCGTTTGCTTTCGGCACGCTCGCTGAAGTCCAGCCCCAGGTAGCGCGACCCCTGCTCCAGGGACGCATCTTTGGGCAAGTAGCCCAAACATTCGACCTCCAAGTCCTCACACACCTGCTGCAGCATGGAAAAATGCCTTGCCGACCCCACGCGGTTGAAAATCACGCCAGCGATGCGGACATCCTTGCTGAAGTTGACAAAGCCCGAGATGAGCGCTGCCGTCGAATAGGCCGCCGACTTGGCGTCCACCACCAGCACCACAGGCAAGCCCAGCACCCGGGAAACCTCGGCCGACGAGCCCTTATCGCGGTCATAGCCGTCAAACAGGCCCATCATCCCCTCGACAAGACACACATCAGCATCCTTGCCATAACGGCCGAACAATTCCCGCACATGCTCAGGCGTCGCCATAAACGTGTCCAGGTTGACGCTCGGTCGCCCGCACACCGCCTCATGGAACTTCGTGTCAATATAATCCGGCCCACACTTGAACGGCTGCACCCTATACCCCTTGAGGGCATAAAGCGCCATCAACCCCCGAGCAACCGTCGTCTTGCCCGACCCACTCGCAGGAGCCCCTATCACAAAACCTCTTGCCATGATTCAAAAGCGCAAATTTACACATATTTTTTCTAACCTCACCCCTCTTTCCCCTATAGTTTTAGATAATAATGGCAACTTGGAGAGAATCTGGCGGGCTGTAACCTGCAGCAGTGCGGTTGGAGTGTGGACTGGGGGCGATAGGGGTTCTTGGGGTCTTATAACAAACGTGAAAAAGTGAAAAAATTGGTTTTATTTTATGGGGATTTGGGCAAGATTGCGTAATTTCGCAGGTCTTTGCGGTTGAAAAAACCGCTCAAATTACAGAAATTAATGAGACCAATAACCAATATATTGCTTGTGCTGGCACTGATTTGCTATGTGTTCCTGCCGTTCTATGCCTTGTCGCTTAACGGCACGGTCACGGGCCTGGCGTTCACTGCCGGCACCATCACCCAATCCTTGTCGCTGGGCAACGTGCTGCTGGCATTGCTGCCGTTTATCGCCTGCTTTGGCGCCGTCATGATGAATTGCCTGAAGAGCCGCTGGTGGGTCATCGGGACCATCGCCTGCATCGTGGTCTGGCTGTGGTTCTACATGCACACCAACAGCTATCACGACATCGTTCTCCAGCATGCGCCCGAAGTCACTCCCGACAATGACCTGGGCGAAGGGTTCTCTATCATCGGATTGGGCATCGGTTATCAGATTTCGTTTGTCCTGGTTGCCCTGTCGCTGCTATCGGCCCTTGTCTCGCTACTGCCGTTCAAGTTCAACGAGACCATCGAAAAGGCTGTTGACGACACCTTTGAGGACGGGCGCCGGCACGTGCGCAAGGAGTTCAAACGCCTGGAGAGTGCCCACAAGAGCCACAAAACGAAACAAACTCCCAAACAGGACACTTCTACCCCACCCCTGCAGGAAGAAAGCACGCCCCCTCCCATCGAGGACAAGGAAGACCCCACACGCTTCATGCCCAAGTAATCGGCATTACCCGGCATCTTTTCAGTTATTTATTTCTCAGTCAGTGATTCCCGTCCTGGTTGCCGTATCGAAACGGTCAATTGTCAGGATGGTGCATGTCGATGCGACGGAACGTGATCGGCGTAGTCACGCGCAAGGTGTTGCGGTTGGCCCCGTAGAAGAGGACACGGCCGGCCAGCACGTCATAGCGGGCCAGCACGCCATGGACATTCTTGTACACCAGGTCGCCCAGCCAGATGTAGGCCTGCTTGAGGTCAACGCTGTAGAGCAGTTCCCACTTGGCGGTGAATTCACCCTGCCACAGCAGCTGCCACTCGTCGTGCTCGGGGATGCCGTCTTCCGAAATACTGGTGCGTATCAACTCGTTGTAATATCCCCAAACGGTGCTATCCTCGGTATTGAAGGTGTAGTACATCTCGATGAAATTATCGTCACCGTCATACTGATATACCCACTCACCGTCCATGTACTTTTTGTACTGATCCTGCAACTCCACACTCTCGAGCGTGGTCCAGTCGGTCTCGATGACCGTATGGTCGCCTTCACAGGCCACCAGCCCGATCATTACAGCAACAACCAGTAGTAACTTAGAAAACTGTTTCATGATGCATCAATCTTTTTACTCACAACGCAAAGCACTTTGTAATCATGTCGCAAATTTATAAAATAACCCGGACATTTCATCGAATATCCGGGCTATTTCTAATCTCTATTTTTTTCTAACCTAAAAAATCATCAATTTCCTCCCCTGCCGCCACCGGGCGTGTTGCCAGCGCCAGCAGCGCCAGTGGCGCCGCCGCTATTCTGCTTGCTGTTGCCGATGAGGTCGTCGTTCTCGATGGTCTTGCTGGTCTTCTTGACCGAGGTCTTGAGCGAGCCGAAGCGGTAGCTTACCGTGAGGACAAACTGCCGTGACCATCGTCTGTTCTCGGAGCTGGACCAACCTGTCACGTCGCCCTGGGTGGTATAGGACTTGTAGGTCATGGCATTACTGAAGGGGTTTGCCGCCATGAGCTGCACCGTCAAGCGGTCCTCCTTGAGGAAGGAGCGCTGCAGGCTCAAGCCGTGGAAGTTGATAGAACCCGAGTGGCCATAAACACTCGAGATGCCGCCACACCACATGCCGACGTAGGCCGAAGCCTGCAGTTTCCACGGCAGATACTGAGTGATGTTGGCAAAGACGCTGCCGTTGAGGCGGTCATTCTTCAAGTCCAGCTCGCTGCTCTTGTAATAGTCGTAACCGATAGAGCCGTTAAGCATGAGGTTGGTCTTCTGGAACGCCATCCACTGGACGAAAGCCGACAACGAGGTGGAGTAGGTCTTGAGCGTGTTGGCATAGGTGGACACCTGCACCAGTCCCTCGGTCCATTTCACGGCCGAAATGCCGTTGCGGCTGAACTGGAACCGCGGGGTGAGGTTGAAGGTCAATTTGGCACCCACACGCATGTAAGTCAGGCTCACCGAATGATAGTGCACACTACCCAAGCCGACGTTACCGAAGGAACGGCTGGTGGGACTCTCGACCACGGCAGGGTTCAGATAACTGATGTTGGGACGGTTGATGCTGGCGGCATACGATAACTTGAGGCTGTTAGCCCAGTCAAACTGGTAACGTACGCTGGCACTGGGCACCCAATCATTGAGATGGGCGTCAAAAGTGGGCTGCTCCCCGTTGGGATAACTGGCGCGCAGGTAGCTGTGCTCGTAACGCAGGCCGGCACGGGCACTCCACGGGCCGCTGGCAAAGGTGTAGCTCAAATAGGCAGCCCCCACCTGGGTGATGTGCCTGAAACGCAGGTCGGTATCGGCATCAGTGCCCAGATAATCAAGCACATTGTGGCTACGGTTCATGCGGTAGATGTACTTGACACCGGTCTCGAGGGTGTGCTTCGGAGCCAACGGACGCGTCCAGTCAAGCTGGAAGGTGTGCTCGTTGAAGTTCTCCTTAGCGTTCTGGTCAATGCCCGTATAGGGCACCGGCATGTTGAACATGTCGATATATTGCGAGTTGTCAATGCTCTTGCCGCGCGTAGCCGAGAGCATGTAGCTCAGCGTGATGGCTTCGCCCTTGCGGCGGGTGAGACGCTGGTAGTCCAGGCGTCCGTCCATACTGTAGTAGTCGTTCTTGGAATTGCTGCCCATGCTGTAACTGTAGATGCGATTGCCTGCTGCATCGCGCATGAGCGTGCTGGACATGCCGCCAACGCCGTAGTCATAGGCATAACCGCTCAGCGAGAGCGAGACAAGGTTCAGCGAGTCGGGTTCCCAACTGGCGCTCATGGTGCCGACGTGGGCAGTCGTCTTGTCCATGTCCATGAGGCTGTTCGCCTCCAGTTCTGCGCCGCTGTCGGTATAACGTGAGAACGAATTGGTGATGGACCTCGCCTTGGATCTCGCGATATGTCCGTTGTCGTGCTGGAAGCTATAGTCGATCGAGGTCACCACCTTGTCAATCTGGGTAGTCAAGTTCAACGAACCTCCACCAGCGGCATACTGGTTGACCATTGCCGAAGCCATACCCGAGACGCCCTTGATGCTCGAGTGGTCGGCCATGACGATGTTGAGGATGACGGTTGTGCCCTCGGCATCATACTTGGCGCCGGGCTCGGTAATCACCTCGATGCGCTTGACGCTGCTGGCGGGCATGGCCTTGAGCAGATCCTTGGCATTGCGCGACAGCGACGGGTCGGGGTGGCCGTTGCGGAAAATCTTGAAATTGGTCTGACCGTTCACGCGGATTTCGTCGCTGGCATCGACGCTCACCATCGGCACCTTGCGCAGCATCGTCAGCACGTTGTTGGTCTTGCTGTCGGCATCGGCCTCGACATTGTAACCGATGCGGTCCACCTCCTGCTTGATGAGCTGGCGCTGGGCAGTAACCTCGATGCCATCCAGCTGGATGTTGTCAAACACGCTCAGCAGCGAGTCGTTCACCCAATCCTCGTCATCGCTGCCCACCCGGGCTCTCTCACGCACCATAATCATGGGGAACTCATAGCCCATCTGAGTGAATTTGCCATCCAGCGTGTCGCCGCGCAGCGTGGCTGTATAGGCGGCATACATATCAGGAAAGCCGATTGTCAGCTTCTCGCCTTTGAGCGAGGCCTGAGCCTGGTAGTCATGGAGTCCCTGTTCAGGGATGTCAAGCGTTGCGTTGATACCTTTTTCCGTCTGCTGCAATGTCAGCGTCATTTTGAGGGAGAACTGCTGCACCGTGAGGGTACCGTTCCATTTCCCATCATAATTCTGTTCCTGGGCCAGTGCCGTCATGCCGCACGTTAACAACAGCACCACAAGCATCAGGCGTTTAAAGAATTCTCGTTTCATCATCTTATTGGGTTTATTGTTTTGTTCTTTTTGACGCGATATTAACACAGATAGTTGCAAGGCTGGATACTTTTTTCAATTCTCGCGCATAAGTTCTTTGATCTCTCTCACCTCTTCACAATCCCTAGAGGCGCGAAAATAGTACATCACGCATATCATTATACAAATGACGGCACTGATAGGATTCGGGTTCTCAAGGCCTCCCATAACAACATAGACGACAGCCAAGCTCAACAATATCAGTATTGTCGTAAAAATAGCCAGTTTCTTCCTTTGCTTGTCATTCACCCTCAGGAGTTCGTTTACGTCTTGGGCTTTGCTCATTTGGGAATTAAACTGGTTTGACAGCCAGAGTTGGATGAGTAATAACAGCACCACGCCGGCTGACCCACAAACCTTTAAAACATTAGACTGAACCTTCGCGAAAGAAACGGTCATCAACAGTAGTACTATCAGGACAATACCAAGGATTGTTATCCACATGCTTTGCTTGGCGGCACGGCCACACTTCTCGATTGACATCTCGAACAGTTCCTGAATGCGCTGTTCTTTCTCGGTTTTGATTGCTGATGTTTCCATAACTATGAAGTATTTTTAGAGTTATACTACGTTTTCTAGTGTACTACTTAACTAGTACACTGCAAAGGTATAACAACTCGTTTCTATTTTCCAAATTATTTAACATTTTTTAATGATTTTGTTTGTTTTTACCTATTTTGCTCATTAGACGCAACGGTACGACAAAAAACTACAACGCCACACTGTTTATTTTTCGATTGGCACAATTATTGTAGCGATATAAGGTGTTTATGAACATCTATAATTGAAAAAAGACATGTTACTATCAACAACTCCCCAAATTGAGGGTTATCCCATCCGCGAGTATAAGGGCATTGTCAACGGCGAGACGATCATCGGCGCTAACTTCTTGAAGGACATCATGGCAGGCCTTCGCGACATCGTCGGCGGACGTTCCAACAGTTACGAGAAAGTGCTTCGCCAAGCCAAGGACACTGCCTTGTCCGAGATGGTGCAAGACGCCATGCGCGCCGGAGCCAATGCCATCGTCGGCATCGACTTTGACTACGAGACCATCGGCAAGGACGGCTCCATGCTCATGGTCGCCGTCAGCGGCACGGCCGTCGTCATCTGAGGCCACGTCAGGACAGGACATAGCATCGTGCTTCGCACGGGAAATCAAATGGATTGCCCAGATTTCCAGTGCGGGGCGCGATTATTTTTTATAGTGACAATCCAAGCGATTTTTTACACTTCGGTCATAAAGTGACTGAAATATGTTGTTTTTAGTCACAACAGCATCTCCAATAAGGAGTTTTTTTGTAAGTTTGCAGGGAAAAAGCAAAACGTGTATATGAGACATTTGTTGTATATCGTGGCGATAGCAGCGCTGCTGATGGGTGGATGCTCCGAGAAAAAGTCGCCTCTGGATGCCGAGGCGCGCGACAGTGGCATGAGGGCCGCTGCGGCGCTGGTGGCGGTGGACCATACCGACACGATGGCGATGGAACGCGCGGTGATTGACGCCAAGGCCAAGCAGAGCATGTATGCGCTCCAGCGCGATTCGGCGGCAGTGAGGGCATTTGACGAGGCGTTCCGCAGTTACCTCAAGGAGAAAGACCGTTCCCTGTATTTCTCGATTTTTCCCGAAGATAAAGAATAAGACCGACAATGAAACGATTACCACTCATATTGATGGGACTGATGCTGCTGTTGACCGCCTGTGGCGGTGCCAGCCGTCACGGTGAAGCGGCCGGACGTGATTTCCTGGCCGCATGGGGTGATACGGCGACGATGCGCCAAGTGGTGCAGCGCTTCGAGGCCCTCAAGGACGACAGCCTGAACTGGCCATGGGAGGTCAAGGCGGCAAATCGCGCGTTTGCCGCACCGCTGCTTGGCGACGGACGCGACTCGCTAACCCAGGCCGCCCACGTCATCGTGTTCACCCCCCGTGAGTTGGCGCAACTCAAGTGCCCACAGATGATTGAACTGTTGCGTCTGCGCCAATTCGACACCGACTCGGCAGCCGACTATGTGTCGCTCATCCACTGGCTGTGTGATGTGGTGGGACACAACCGCCACGCCCAGGTGTTTGACAGCACCATGCAGGCCATTGTCGATGGGCTGCCCGTCAAGGAGCAGATGAACGTGTACGTGCAATCGTCACGTCCCGCAGCCCTGGGGTCGGCACTCGCTGCCGACGCCAACCAGCCCGATGCTGACATGGCCGATATCAACGCCCGCATCGACATCCTGCGCGAGTTGTACACGCCGGCCGATTTCAGCACCTTTGAGAGCGCCTACAAGGCCGCCCTCAAAAAGAATGATTAGGAATTGAAAACATCATAACGTCTAATAATATGAAACCTTTCCAAGATTATCTTGACATCGTCAACAAGGCCATAGCCGCCATTCCCTATCCCGAAAGCCCGAATCAGCTCTATGAGCCCATCGCCTATCACATGGCCCTGGGCGGCAAACGGGTGCGCCCCGTGCTCACACTCATGGCATGTGACGCCATGGGCGGCGACCTTACAATGGCCCTCGACGCCGCAGTGGGCATCGAGATGTTCCACAACTTCACCCTGCTGCACGATGATGTGATGGACAATGCCGACGTGCGCCGCAACAAGCCCACCGTTCATCGCCGCTGGAACGCCAACACGGCCATCCTGAGCGGAGACACGATGCTCACCATCGCCACCCAGTACATCGCACGCGCCGGCGACTGGAAGGTGATGGACCTGTTCAACAAGACCGCCATCGAAATCTACGAGGGACAGCAGTGGGACATGGACTACGAGATGCGCAACGACGTCACCGTCGACGAGTATATCAACATGATACGCCTCAAGACGTCGGTATTGCTGGGCTGCGCGCTCAAGACCGGCGCTCTCATTGCCGACGCCGACGACAGCAACACCGAGTTGCTCTATCAGGCGGGTGTCAACATGGGTCTGGCATTCCAGCTCAGGGATGATGTGCTCGACGTGTGGGGCGACCCCGTCACCTTCGGCAAGGAAATCGGTGGCGACATCATGAACAACAAGAAGACTTTCTTGCTCATCAATGCCATGCGGCTCGCCCAGGGCGATGACGTCAACGAAATGCGGCATTGGATTAACGACCCCTACTCCACCCGAGACGACAAGGTTGCCGGCATGACGGCCCTGTACGAGCGGCTGGGCGTACGCCAACTGGCCGAGGACGCCATCACCCGCTATAACAACCTCGCCATCGACGCCTTCAACCAGCTGAAAATCAGCGACTGCGACAAGGCCGCTTTTATTGCCCTTGCAAATCGTCTCTCAGGCCGCAACTATTAATCAAACAACTTAAACAACTTATTGACAACAGTTACAACACTTCATTATTGTTGTTTATAGTTGTATAAGTTGTCTTTACAAAGAAAATGATTGACAGTCATTCACATATTTACTGTGATGCGTTTGACGAGGACCGTGACGCGGTTGTGTTGCGGGCCCGTGAGGCGGGGGTAAGGCACATTGTGTTGCCCGGCGAGAGCCCTGAGAGTGTGCCGTTACAAGTGGCTCTGCACAAGAAATATCCAGATTATATCTCGTTGGCGTTAGGGCTGCACCCCGAGGAGGTTAACGACAATTATCTCACAGCGTTGGCACAACTGCGCCCGATGCTCGATGAGTTCCCCATTGTCGCAGTAGGCGAGATAGGCATCGACCTCTATTGGGACAAGACCTGGCGCGAACAGCAGCGGCATGCCCTTGACATTCAACTGCACTGGTGCCACGAACTGGGAGTGCCGTTTATCATCCATTGCCGCGAGGCCCTCGACGACATCCTCGACGTCATCGACCACTTGGACTGCCCTGTGCCGCAGGGCGTGTTCCACTGCTTTGCCGAGACGCCCGCCGACGTTGAGCGCGTTCGCCGCAGGGGTGATTTCTACTTCGGTGTGAACGGCGTGGTGACCTTCAAGAAGAGCACCGTGCCAGAACTGCTGCCCGCAATCGGCCTCGACCGCCTGTTGCTGGAGACCGATGCCCCCTATCTGACACCCGTTCCCCACCGCGGCAAGCGCAACGAGAGCGCCTACATCCCCCATATCAACGACTTTATCGCCAATTACTTGGGCGTCACTCCCGAGGAGGTCAGCGCTGCCACCGACCGCAACGCCGCCCGCCTCTTTAACCTGAAATTGGACTAATTGGACCAATTGGGCTAATAGGACTAATTGGACAAATTTGACCAATTGGTCCAATCAAGAAATAAAGGGCTCGCAACCGTCAAGTTGCGGGCCCTCGTTGTCTTGTGCTGGTCGTTGATTACCAGATGATAGCGCGGTCGGCGGGGTCGAGCCACATCTTCTCACCGGCCTTGATGCCGAAGGCGTCAAAGAAGGTGTCGATGTTCCTCAACGTGGCGTTCACGCGGTAGCGGCCGATGCTGTGGGGGTCGCTCTTGGTCTGCTGGAAGATGGCCTCCTCGGTCATGTTGTCGGCCCAGATGCGGCCATAGCTCAGGTAGAAGCGCTGAGCGGGAGTGAAGCCGTCAAGCAACTTGCCCTCGCGGAACTGCTGCGTGGTCTTGAAGGCGTCATAGGCGATGCGCAGACCACCCTGGTCGGCGATGTTCTCGCCCAGGGTCAGGTGACCGTTGGCATGCTGGTCCTTAACGACGATGAGTTGGTCGAACTGGGCGGCAAGCTTCTCGGCGGCAGCCTGGAACTTCTCGCTGTCCTCCTCGGTCCACCAGTCGGTCATGTTACCGTACTGGTCGAACATGCGGCCCTGGTCGTCAAAGCCGTGGGTCATCTCGTGGCCAATCACTACGCCGATGGCACCGAAGTTGGTGGCATCGTCGGCCTCCACATCAAAGAAGGGAGGTTGCAGGATGGCGGCGGGGAAGCAGATCTCGTTGGTCGTCGGGTTGTAGTAGGCGTTAACCGTCTGCGGCGTCATGCCCCACTCGTCCTTGTCGACGGGCTTGCCCATCTTGTCGAGGTTGCGGCGGGTCTCATACAGGCTGGCGGCCTTGATGTTGTCATACAGGCTCTTGCTCGGATCCACGGTCAGGCCGCTGTAGTCGCGCCACTTGTCGGGATAACCGATCTTGACGGTGAAGGCGTTGAGCTTCACGAGGGCGTTGATCTTGGTCTGCTCGCTCATCCAGGTCAGACCTGCGATGTGAGCGGCCAGCGACTTGCGCAGTTCGCTGATGAGCTTCAGCATCTTCTCCTTGCTGCCATGAGCAAAATACTTGCTCACATAAATCTCGCCGACGGCCTCGCCGAGCAGGCTGTTGGGGAAGCCAAGGGCACGTTTCCAGCGCGGCTTGCGCTCCTTCTGTCCACTGAGCATGCGGCCGTAGAAGTCAAACGAGGTCTCGCCGAAGTCATCGCTCAGGTAGTTGCTGGCACCCCTGATGAGGATACCTGCCATATAGTCGCGCATCTGCTGCTCGGTGAGCTTGGTCATCAGGTCATTGGCCACGGCCATCACCTTGGGCTCGGTGAGGATAACCCACTCGACGGTGGGCGTACCCATCAGTTTGAAGTACTCCGTCCAGTTGATGGCGGGATAATCGGCCTGCAGCTGCTCCACGGTGCGGATGTTGTAGAGCTTGGTGTAGTCGCGGGCTTCGGCACGGTCCATCTTGGCCTGGGCAAACTTGTACTCGATGTCATAGATGGTCTTGCAGGCGCGGGTGGCCTCCTTCTTGCTGTAACCAGCGAGGACAAACATCTTCACAAGGAAGTCCTTGTAGGCCTGCTGGATCTTCTTGCTGTCGGCGTCGGTGTTCAGGTAGTAGTCCCTGTCGGGCAGACCGCTGGTACCGGCACTGAGCCACATCACGTTCATGTCACTGTTCTTCAGGTCGGTCTCGACACCGATGCCGAAGAACGGGTTACCGATCTTCAGGTGCTGGTCGGCCAGGAAACTGGTCAGATCCTTTTTCTTGAAAGACTTGATGTTGGCAAGGTCTGCGGCCAGGGGCTTTGCGCCCTCGCGGTTCAGGCGGTCGCTATCCATCGCCATCTTGTAGAGGTCGGCCACCTTCTGGTTAACGGTACCCGGCTTGTGCTGGGTCTTGCCCAACTCCAGGAACATGTCACGCAGGCGGTTCTCGTTCTCCTCGGCAAGCACATTGAACACGCCATAGCTGGAATATTCAGGGTGCTGGCTCAGCGGGTTGGCCTTCATCCAGCCGCCGCCGGCATACTCATAGAAATCTTCACCCGGCTTAACGCTCAGGTCCATGTCGGCGCGGTTCACGCCATGTGTCACTTGTGCCTTCACACCAGGCACGGCAGCCATCAAAATGGCCATTGCTAATAACATTTTCTTCATTATTACTTAATAATATAATAAGGTTAATCGGTCCATTGATTTGTTTTCAACCCGCAAAAGTAACAAAAAAACGACACAAGTGCCTATAGGCACTCAGATAATTTAATGATTTCTAGTAAGGAACGGTTTGTTCGCCCGGGTCGGGCATCCATGCCTCGTTGGGAGAAATGGTGCCGGGCAGCGAGTTGGCGTCAATTATCGGAGCGGGGGCAGGGCCGTCGACGGCACCGCTGTTCATCTTAGACTCGTAGGTCGATTCGGTCGTCTGGATGTCGCTGTCACCCTGGTTCTCGAAGCGGGCAAACTGCCTGACAAAGTGCAGGTTGATGGTTTCGGTGGCACCGCTGCGGTGCTTGGCGACAATGAATTCAGCCAGACCCTTGATGTTATTGCCCTCGGCATCCTCGCTCGAGTGGGTGTAATACTCGGGACGGTGGATGAAGCACACGATATCGGCATCCTGCTCGATGGCTCCCGACTCACGCAGGTCGCTGAGTTGCGGGCGCTTGCCCATCTTGTCGTCGGCGGCTCGGGTCTCGACGCTACGGTTGAGCTGCGACAGGGCGATGATGGGGATGTCAAGCTCCTTGGCGAGCTGTTTGAGGTTACGCGAGATGGTGCTCACCTCCTGCTCGCGGCTGCCGAACTTCATGCCGGTGGCGTTCATCAGCTGCAAGTAGTCGATGATGATGATTCTCACCCCATGCTCACGCACGAGGCGGCGGGCCTTGGTCCTCAACTCAAAGATGGAGAGCGACGGCGTGTCGTCGATATAGAGGGGCGCGGTGCTCAACGCGCGCGTGCGGGTCATCAGGTTCTCCCACTCGGGCTGCGTCAACTGGCCGCTCTTGATTTTCTCACCCTCGAGCGAGCAGACGTTCTGAATCAGGCGGTTGACGAGCTGCAGACTCGACATCTCGAGCGAGAACACAGCAACGGGATAGTTGTAGTCCACCGCCATATTCTTGGCCATCGACAGCACAAAGGCGGTCTTACCCATCGCCGGGCGGGCAGCGATGATGATCAGGTCGCTGTTCTGCCACCCGCTGGTCAGGCGGTCAAGCTGATGGTAGCCCGATTCCAGACCGCTCAAACCGCTCTCGCGGTTAGCGGCCTCCTCAATTTTCCTGATTGCGGCCTGCACGGCGTTCTCGATGGGGATAACATCGCGCTTGAGCGTGTTCTTGGAGATTTCAAACAGTTTGCCCTCGGCCTCCTGCATCAGGTCATACACGTCAACCGACTCGTCGAAGGCCAACGCCTGCACCTGGCTGCTGTAGCTGATGAGCTCTCGGGCAAGGTACTTCTGGGCCACGATGCGGGCATGAAACTCGGCATTGGCGGCACTGGACACCATGCCCGTGAGTTCCGAGATGCGGATGGCTCCGCCCACCTCTTCGAGCACCTTGTTGGCACGCAGCTGCTCGGTGACGGTGAGCATGTCAATGGGCTTGCCGTTGGCGGCCAGCGACTGGATGGCCTCATAAATCTTCTGGTTCGCCGGGTTATAGAACGACTCGGGCTTGAGGATTTCGCACACTTCGTTATAGGCGTCCTTCTCGAGCATCAGCGCACCCAGCACGGCCTCCTCCATCGAGGTTTCCTGGGGCGGCAGCTTGCCGAACTCATTGACTATTTCGGGCTCATGCGTCGGGCGCGTGCGTTTCCGCGCCTGCTTGCCGGTTTCAAATTCTTCCATTACTCTTATGATGATGATGTTGTAATCGTTTTTTCGTTAGTGTGCGCAAAGGTAGTGAAAAAGGCGGAACCACACCACACGGATTATCTACATTCTTTTGACACATTGTTGACAAGTGTGCGGGTTTCGGCCTGACCATGGCATTCACAGGACAGTTTGGCAGGCCGAACGACGAAAAAATGTCATAAAAGTGTAAAATTTACACAATAAATTTGGCCAATTCAAAAGTTGGCATTATTTTTGCAGTGTAAAAAATACATAAAGAACTTTTCGCTATGCTGTACAACCACCAAACCAAGCAATGGGAATCGCCCTACTGGCACCCCGCAGTCACCACCGACGCGGTAGTGTTCGGCTTTGATGGCGTGGGGCTGAACGTCCTGCTCATCCAGCGCGGCCAGGAGCCTTATAAGAATATGTGGGCGCTGCCGGGCGGCTTCATGCGTCCCGAGGACGAGAGCGCCGAGGCCTGCGTCTATCGCGAGTTGCATGAGGAGACCGACGTGGATGACATCTACCTAGAGGAGTTGCAGACGTTTTCCAGCCGTGACCGCGACCCCCGCGAGCGCGTGATCACCATCGCCTTTTTTGCCCTCGTCGTCAAGGACAAGTACCAGGTCAAGGGCGGTGACGATGCTCAGGAGGCCAAGTGGTTTCCCGTCAAGGACCTGCCCACCCTGGCATTTGACCATCAAGTAATTATCGAGACCGCCCTGGAACGCCTGCGCCAGCGCATCCACTTCGAGCCCATCGGTTTCCACCTGCTGGGCAAGGAATTCACGATGCCACAACTGCACAGCATCTATATAGCGATCCTTGACCCACCCGAGGACGACACCAAGTTGCGGGACCGACGCAATTTCCCCAAGAAGATGTTGAGACTCGGCTACATCAAGGAAACGGGCAAGCGCGTGACAGGCAATCCTCACCGTTCCCCCAAGTTATACACCTTTGATGAAGAAGCCTACCAGCAAGCCAAGAAAATAGGCATGAGACTGGAGTTCTGATTTCATTTTTGGCCATGTTTCATTCAACGGCTTCCCTTTTAACAAGGGGAGTTTACTAGACAAAAATAATCATTGTGTTAAAATTACGCAATACGATTATCCGCACTGAAATTTCCATTGTGTAAAAAATACATTTTGCAAGGTTGCAGAAATCGGGGCCGCGTCTCAAGATGATGTAATTTTGCAATGTCAACGAGAAAAAAACCAATATTCACCTTTAAATACAATAGTAATATGAATTATTCCATCAACGATCTGCTCCACGGAGCAAAGGTAATGTCGCACAGTGTATTTGGCCGCCGCAGTGAGTACCGCCTCCAGTTCAACCACGAGGAAGACGGGAAGTGGTATGTCGACTTCCCCGGCTGGCCGTTTGACCACCATAACCTGATGATGGTGGCCGGTGCCGACAAACTGTGCGCCTTCCTGAGCGACGATGACAGGTTTGCCCACGTCAACGTCATTCCCAGCAACAAGCCGCTGGACAAGCCCGGCTACGCTTGCCTAGAGCAGGGAGAGCATTCCTTGACAGGAGGCTCGTTCTACAACGTCACAGGCCTTGATGGCTTTGAGCGCGAAATCTGGCTGTGCCCCGTGACCTTGTTTGTGCTGGGTCGCTATCCCAAGTACATCTACATCAAGAAGAGCGAGGCCGCCGCTTGAATTCAACATATAACGCATTAAACAGACGATTATCAACAATTTAACAAAATTACGACTATGAACGATCAGATCAAGAACAGCAAGAACATGTATCAACAGGCTATCGACCCCAAGAAGGCACAGATCCACAACCTCATCATTGTGGACGAGAGCGGCTCGATGGGCGGTCTGGAGAAAGTAACGATTGGCGGTATCAACGAGACCATCGCCACCATCAAGAAGGCGCAGGAAGACTTTGCCGACACCCAGCAGCACTACCTCACCCTGCTCACGTTTGACACGGGAGGCTACGGTATGCCCCCCATCCGCCTGCACATGGCCGCCATGCCCATCGCCCAGGTCACGGATTTCAACAACTACCATCCCCGTGGCGGCACGCCGCTGTTTGACGCGATGGGCGAGTCGCTGACGCGCCTGCATGACCTCATCAAGGACGACGAGAACGCCACGGCCGTGGTCACCGTCATCACCGACGGCATGGAAAACGCCTCGCGCAAGTGGACGGGCGAGGCCCTGCGCCGTCTCATCGAGCAACTCAAGGAAGAGGGCTGGACCTTCTCCTACATGGGCTCCTGCCACGATGTGCTGGAGGTGACCATGAAGCTCTCGATCGACCATGTCATGGAGTTTGACCATGATGTGGTGGGCGCCTCCAACACCTGGCACCGCGACAGCTCGTCGAAGCGCGCCTACTACGAGCGGATGAACCGCGACTTCAACGTCAATGATAGCCGTGAAAAGAAAATGGCCATGCGCCGCGCCAATGCCAGGGCCTACTATGCCAACCGCATCACCCCCGACACGATTATCCAACTGGCCGAGGGCGAGATCTTTGTCTTCGGCAGCAATGTTGACGGCACGCACAACGGCGGTGCCGCGGCTGCCGCAGTACAAAACTTTGGCGCAATCATCGGTCAGGCCGAGGGTCCTCAAGGACGCAGCTACGCCATCCCCACCACGGGCTCCTATCAGAGCTTGGCTGCTGCCGTGCAGCACTTCGTTGACTATGCCGCTCAGCATCCCGACCAGCGCTTCCTGGTCACCCGCATCGGCTGCGGCCATGCGGGTTACCATACCCATGACATCGCCCGCCTGTTCACTCCCGCCATCACGCTCGAGAACGTCAGCCTTCCCGAGGAGTTCTGGAAAATCCTCGGTCTGAAAATGAAATTCTAGAGGGGCCCTGTCGGCAAATGACACCCTAGCTCGCGGGCAATGCGACGGTATCGAGGGGACGGTTCTGATGATGCGGTAAGCGAAGCGGCGCTATCAGTTAGAACCGTCCCAATGATGCACCGCCCTCGCCGCTGTCACCATAACCAGAAAATCTCACATGTGTAATTACCATCACTTCTCTGCTTTAATGGCGGACCTTGCTTAGCGGCTTTGCGCCTTAGCGTGGGGTCAAACAGCTGAATAGTTAACCGCCAATGCGTAATAGTTAATAAAGACTAAAGGCACATGCAAAGCCTTGTACATTACAAAAAACTACATACCTTTGCCACCGCCTCAAGTATATACAACCCTATTGAAATCAGTCAGATAAAACTATGAAGGTGATTATTGTTGGCGCCAGTGCCATCGGAGCCCATTTGGCCGACCTTTTCTCTAAAGGCAACCAGGATATTCTCATTATCGACGACGATGAGCAGAAACTGGAGCGCATACAGGCCAACTGTGACCTCATGACCATCCACTCATCGTTATCTGCCCCCATCCAGTCGCTCAAGGACGCGGGAGTGAAAAACAGCGACCTGTTCATTGCCGTTACCCGTGACGAGTACTTGAACCTCAGCCTGTGTGTGCTCGCCAAGTCTATGGGCGCAAAGCACACGGTCGCCAAAGTCGAGAATGCCGAACTCACCGATCCGCAGACCGTCAGCGCCTTTAATGCCGCCGGTGTTTCGACTATCATCAACCCCGACAGCCTCGCTGCCCAAGACATCGTTGGTGGACTGGAATTGACGTGGGCCCGGCAGCGATGGAATGTGCATGAGGGAGCACTCACGATGCTCGGCATCAAAGTGAGGGAGCAGTGCCAGATTCTGGGAAAACCCTTCAAGGAGATTTTCAAGCCCGACTCCCCCTATCACATCGTTGCCATCAAACGCGGCACCGACACCATCATCCCCACAGGAAACGACATGCTGCTCACCGGTGACTATGTGTACTTCATGACAAAGCGCGAGTTTGTTTCTAGCCTCAGGGGTATCGTCGGCAAGGAGCACTACCCCGAGGTGAGAAACGCCATTATCGTGGGTGGTGGCAAGACCGCCGTGAGCGTGGTCAACAAGTTGCCCCATAACATCAAGGTCAAGATATTTGAGTCTGACATCCGCCGTTGCGAGGAACTCGTCGAACTGGTTGACTCAAGCCGCGTCATGATCATTAATGCCGACGGGCGCTCGGTCGCCAACCTGATGGAGGAGAACATCAGGAGGGCAGAGGCCTTTATCGCACTCACCGGCAACGCCGAGGCCAACATCCTGGCGTGCCTCATGGCCAAGAACCTGGGTGTACCCAAGACCATCGCCATGATTGAGAACATGGACTATGTCAACATTGCCGGCAACGTCGACATCGGCACCATCATCAACAAACAGGCACTGACGGCCAGCCACATCTATCAGCTGATGCTAGGCGGAGACGTGAGCAACATGCGCAACCTGTTGACCGTCAACGCCGATGTCGCCGAGTTTGTCGCTCGCCCCGGGTCGCGCATCACCAGCAAAAGGGTGAGAGATCTGGGCTTCCCGCGTGAGGCCGAGTTGGGCGGCATCGTGCGAGGCGACAAGGGATTGCTCGTCAACGGCGACACGCTCATCGAGGCGGGCGACACGGTGGTGGTCTTCTGCCACGGGACCGAAATCAGTAAAATCGAGAAATTCTTCCTTTAGGCGCCATGTTAAACAAGCGATTGATATTCAAGATTCTGGGCACGCTCTTGTGGATCGAGGGCGCCTTCATGACCTTGTGTCTCATCATGGCCCTGTGTTATGGCGAGAGTGACATTTTGCCCTTTGCCATCACGATTATCGCAACCTTGATTGTGGGTACCGCATTGAGGCTGTCGGGACGCCATGCATCGTCGGCGCTGAGCCGTCGCGATGCCTATCTGCTCGTCACTGTGGTCTGGATCGCATTCGCCGTGTTCGGTTCATTGCCATTTCTCATCGGCGGCTATATAAACAATGTGACCGATGCCTTCTTTGAAACGATGTCGGGCCTGACGACAACGGGAGCGACCTGCATTGACCATGTTGAGGGTCTGCCCCACGGACTGCTCTTCTGGCGGTCGATGACGCAGTGGATTGGCGGCTTGGGAATCGTTTTCTTCACCATTGCCGTTATCCCGTCGTTTGTGGGCGGGTCGGTCAAGGTATTTGCCGCCGAGGCTACCGGCCCCATCAAGAGCAAGATGCACCCCCGCCTGACGACTACCGCCAAGGCCCTGTGGGGTGTCTATCTGCTGCTCACCGCCGCCTGCGCCGTCTTGTTCTTCGTCTTCGGCATGAGTCCGTTTGATGCCATCAATTATTCGATGACCATCACGGCGACGGGAGGTTTTGCCACCCACGATGCGAGCACGGGCTATTTCCACAACGCGGCCATCGACTACACGGCCATTGCGTTCATGTTCATGTCGGGCGTGAGCTTTGCACTGCTCTACTCCGCGCTGTTCAAGGGCAAAGCCCGTCAGTTGTTCAGGAATGCCGAGTTCCGTTTCTATGCCATCCTGACCCTTGCCGCCACGGCCTTTATCGTGTATTTCCTGTTAAGGTATAACCATTACTCGTTGGGGTATGCCATCCGGGTGGCCCTATTCCAGACGGTATCGTTCATCACGACGACGGGCATGTTCAACGAGGATGCGGCACAGTGGCATCACATCACTTGGGTCATCTTGAGCCTGTGCATGTTCTTCGGATCCTGTGCGGGAAGCACGGCGGGCGGTTTCAAGTGTGCCCGCGGCGTCATCGCCTTGAAGGTCCTGCGCAACGAGATTCGCCACATGTTACACCCCAACGCCATGCTGCCCGTCAAGGTGAACGACTCGACAGTGCACACTACTGCCCAAATCACCCTGATGGCCTTTTTCCTCGCCTATATCACTCTGTGCTTTACGGCCTATTTCATCATGATTCTCGCCGGTGTGGACAGCACCAACTCCCTCACCATCGCCCTGAGTTGCGGCAGCAACGTCGGCCCTACCCTGGGCCTCGAAATCGGCCCTACCATGTCATGGAGCATCCTGCCCGCAGGGGTCAAATGGCTCCTCTCGGGCCTCATGCTCATGGGACGTCTCGAGATTTTCACCATCCTGGTCATCTTCTCGCCCTCGTTCTGGAAAATGCAATAACTTAGCCTCGCGGGCAGTCCCTGTTGAGTGGCCCACATCAAGAAAGGGCAGTTTTTTGGCAATAACCGTTTTTTAGGAGTTATCTCTTTGTTCTGTAGAAGATTTCTCTTATCTTTGCCGTCGATGTTTTGACAACAACCAACACAAGTATAGAAAGATGAGACTTTACAGATTGATGATTTCTTTGGCGGTGGCCATGCTGGCCCTTGCCGCCGCGGCCCAACAGGCCACTTTAACGGTCAACGACCAGGAACGCCACCAGACCATCACCGTCACTGCTGTGGGCGATGACATCGTTCGTGTGGATGTGGTGCCCGAGGGATGGAGCGGACAACGCTTGCCCTCGTTTGCCCTCGACAAGAGCAGCAGGAACTCGGCCAAGGTCGAGCAGTGGGGCGAGGACATCTCGGTCTTGCGCACCGGCAGTGGCATGAAGGTGGTGAATACCAACGGTACCATCTCGGTGGGCTGTGGAAATAATTTCTACGTGACCGACTTGTGCGACCGCACGTCCGGCACCTTGCGGCTGCTGCTCTCGGGCGGCGAGTCGTTCTACGGCGCCGGTGAACGCGGCTACTCGTTCAATCTGGCAGGCGACACCCTCATCAACTATAATGCCCAGAACTACGGTTACCAGATGGGCGAGGCCCGCACCAAGCAGATGGGCATCACCATGCCGATGGTGATTTCGTCCAAGGGTTACGGCATCCTCTTTGACGACTTCTGCAAATCCACGCTCTATGTGGGCGACCACATGGAATACACCACCACCTCACCCCAACCGGTGTCCTACTACGTGATCAACGGCAACGGCAGGGTCGAGAATGTGGTCAGGAACTTCACTTGGCTCGTGGGACGGCAGGATCTGCCGCCACTGTGGACCCTGGGCTATATCACGTCAAAATACGGCTACCGTGACCAGCGCGAGAGCGAGGGCGTGGTCGATACCCTCAAGCGCGAGGGCTATCCGCTCGACGGCATCGTCTTCGACCTGTACTGGTATGGCAAGGAGGAAGACATGGGACGCCTGGAGTGGGACAAGCAACAGTGGCCCGACCATCGCGGCATGTTGCGCAATTTCAAGGAGAAAGGCGTCAACGTGGTGACCATCTCGCAGCCCTATGTGCTCACCAACGGCCGCGCCATCGACAACTACAAGTTGTTGGATCCGCAAGGCATCTTCTGCAAGACCGACGGCACCGACACGACCCACACGGTCACCATCTGGGTGGGACAGGGCGGCATGTTTGACGTGTCCAACCCCGCCACGCGCCTGTGGCTGCGCAACCGTTACAAATCTCTCACCGACGAGGGCGTGACGGGCTGGTGGGGCGACCTGGGCGAGCCTGAGAAACACCCGCTGGAGATGCGCCATTACAACGGCTTGATGGCCGAACAATACCACAACTACTACGGCAACGAGTGGAGCAGCATCATCTACAACATGTTCCGCGAGGAGTATCCCGACCGCCGGCCCATGGTCATGATGCGCGCCGGCACGGTCGGCTTGCAGCGCTACTCGGTGTTCCCCTGGTCCACCGATGTGTCCCGCTCGTGGGGCGGTTTCCAGCCCCAGGTGACCATCATGCTCAACACGGGCTTGAGCGGTCTGGGCTACATGTCGCATGACGTGGGCGGCTTTGCCGTCGATCCTGCCAACAAGCGCGACGGCGAACTCTACATCCGCTGGCTGCAACTGGGTCTGTTTTCACCCATGCTGCGCACCCACTCGACCTATCAGGCCGAGCCCTACAATTACACCGAATTTGGCGACCTCACGCTGCGCATCATCAAGCAGCGCTACGCCTGGTTGCCCTATAACTACACGCTGGCCTACGAGAACGCCCGCTATGGCCTGCCGCTGGTGCGTCCGTTGGGCTTCTACGAGAACGACCACAACATTGCCCGATATGACGGCATCACCGACCAGTACCTGTGGGGCCGCGACGTGATGGTCGCTCCCGTGATGCAACAGGGAGCCGTTAGCCGCGACATCACCTTCCCCGAGGGCACTTGGGTGGACATCAACCATCCCGAACGACGCTACGAGGGTCACACGACGGTCAACTATGCCGCACCCATCGAGGTGCTGCCGCTGTTCGCCCGCGCCGGAGCGTTCATCCCGCAGGCCAACTACCCGATGGACAACGTGGGTGACTACAATCCCGACAAACTCGACATTATCTATTACCCGGGCGACCAGCCCTCGACGTTCGTCCTGTTTGACGACGACACGCACTCCACCGGCACGCTGGCAACCGACAAGCACCGCGAAATCAATTTCATCGCCACGCCGCAAGCCAAGTCGTGCTTCATCACCATCCAGGGCAAGGGTTCTTACCCCGGTGCCTCGAACAAGAAAGAGTACCGCCTCATCGTTCCCGTAGCGGCCAAGCCCTCTCAGGTGAAAATCAACGGTCAGAAGGCTAAGGACGTGACCTACGACAAACGCAGCGCCACGCTCACCATTCCCCTCACCATCGACAACCTCAACGCCAGCACCATCATCGAACTGGTAAAATAGAAAGAAGCTGAGGCTGTCTTCTTAACCACGAAAATGGCATTATTTTCGTGTCTCGGTTTTTTTATATATCTTTGTCCCCTGGAAATCAACATTAATCGGAAATTACAATAATGGCAGAGAAAAGGATAACTATTGCTATCGATGGACACTCATCGACGGGCAAGAGCACAATGGCCAAGGCGCTGGCAAAGCGCATCGGCTACGCATACGTGGACACGGGTGCGATGTACCGCGCTGTAACGCTGTTCGCCCTGCGCAACGGGCTCATCAAGCGTGGTAAGGTCGACGAGAAGGCGCTCAAGGAGCACCTCAAGCACGGCGACATCGTCATCACCTTCCGCCCGACCAAGGAGGGCAAGAGCGTGACGGTGCTCAACGGCAAGAACGTGGAGCGCTACATCCGCTCGATGAGGGTAAGTAACGTGGTGAGCATCATCGCCGCCATCGGCTTCGTGCGCCGTGCGATGGTCAAGCAACAGCAGGCCATGGGTAAGGACAAAGGCGTGGTCATGGACGGACGTGACATCGGTACGGTGGTCTTCCCCGATGCCGAGATGAAAGTGTTTGCCACCGCGAGCGCCGAGGTGCGCGCCCAGCGACGCTTTGACGAGCTGCGGGCCAAGGGAGACACGACCACGACGTTTGAAGAGGTACTCGCCAACGTCACCGAGCGCGACCTCATCGACAGCACCCGCAAGGAGAGTCCCCTGCGTCAAGCCGAGGACGCCGTAGTGCTCGACAACTCCCACATGACCCTCGAGGAGCAGGACGAGTGGCTCTATCAGCTTTACCAAGAGAGAGTGAAGTAAAAGAGTTAAGAGATAAGAGATAATAGTTAATAGTTATAGGGGATCTAGAATATCTAGAAAATCTAGAAACTAGGGACTAGGGACTAGAAACTAGAAACTAGGGACTAGAAACTAACAACTACCATGGCGATTATTGAGATAGATGAGGGGTCGGGATTCTGCTTCGGAGTGACGACTGCCATCCGCAAGGCCGAGGAGGAGCTCAACAAGACCGGGCACCTCTACTGCCTGGGTGACATCGTGCACAATACCGCCGAGGTGGACCGACTGGCCAGCCGCGGACTGGAGACCATCACCCACGAGCAACTGGAGCAGTTGCACGACGTGAAGGTGCTCCTGCGTGCCCATGGCGAACCACCGGGCACCTATGAAACGGCACGCCGCAACAACATCGACATCATCGACGCCACATGTCCCGTAGTGCTGAAACTGCAGCAGCGCATCCACGCTTCCTACCACAACGACACCCAGACCGACGGCAAACCGGCACCGCAAATCGTCATCTACGGCAAGCGGGGACATGCCGAGGTGCTCGGCCTCGTGGGACAGACCGAGGGGAATGCCACCGTCATCGAGAACATCGACGAAATCGACAAAATCGACTACTCGAGGGACATCTGCCTCTATTCCCAGACGACCAAGAGCGTGCAGGAGTTCAGCCGCATCGTCGAGGAAATCAAGCAACGCGTGAAGCCGGGTGTGACCTTCCGCAGCTTTGACACCATCTGCCGCTCGGTAGCCAACCGCATCCCGCAGATTCGCGAGTTCGCCGCTCGACACGAGCTCATCCTGTTCGTGAGCGGCACCAAGAGCAGCAACGGGCGCATCCTGTTCGCCGAGTGTTGCGACGCCAATGCCGACTCCCACCTCATCAGCAGCGAGGCCGACATCGACCCCTCGTGGCTCGTCGGCAAGGAGCGCATCGGCATCTGCGGCGCCACCTCTACTCCCCGATGGCTCATGCAGCGCGTGAGCGACGCCGTGCAAGACCTTATCCACCAAACAACCAATTGACAGCTAAAGGCTAACATCAATATATGACCAAAAGAAACCTCATCATCACCATCATCCTGCTATCGTTCATCGACCTGGTAGCGGCTGGATGGTACGTGTCGCAGCGCATCGAGGCCAGCGGCAAGAGTCAGGACCTGTTCAACCAACGCGACTCGACTGATTATGTCGCCGAGGCCGACACCGTGACCCTAGCATCTGAGGCCGACTTGTTTGACGAATTGCAGCACAACACCTATTATTATATCGCCAACTCGCCCAGCATTACAGGCGACAACAGCTCACGTTACACCAGCATCAAGCACGTGAAGGTGCGCTGGCCGCGCAAGGTGAACGGCGACAGTGATTTCAGCAACCTGAACAAGGAGCTGATCAGCAAGGCCTTTGGCAACACTCAGACCAAGATGCAGGATGCCCGCTTTGTCTATCTGAACAAGCCGTCATTCAACAAGCCCCTGGGCGAAGGCGACTACCACAAGTTGTCCAGCGCTCCCACTATCGTTCCCGTGTACGGCAACGTGAGCCAGGTGCTCGTCTTCCCCTACATGACATCACAACGCCTGCTGGTGATGGAAATCGACAAGGTGGAGTATAACGGCAACACCAACAGCGAGAGCCGCAGCTTTATCCACTACGACAGGATGAAACAGCGCGTGCTGTCACGCCTGGATATCCTCGTTACCGATGTGGAGAAGGAGAACAAACTGCTCAAGACCATCAACTCCAAGATTGACGATCTGAACAAGGGCCGCAGCGACGACAAGAAACTGCAGCACGCCCTCAACGTGCCTGCCGAAATCTGCTGCACCAAGAAGGGAGTCCTGTTCCAGTACAAGCACGGCACCATCTTCAGCACGCCCGTCGAGGTGTTGATTGAGTATAACAAGCTGGAACCGTTCTTTACCGAGGAGTTCAAGCAGCTGCTCAAAGCCAATGACGACTACAAGGTCTATGACAACCACATCAAGCCCGAGCCCATCAACCCGGTAACGGCCACCAAAACGGCATTTGTCAGCAAGCCGGCGGCAGCAACCACGACTAGCGCAAAGAAATCGAGCAACTCCTACTACAAACGCCAGCACAAGCATCAATACAATCACCAATACAAGCGCCAATACAAGCGCCAGTACAATCGTCAGTACAAGCAACAGAATCAGTACGTCAAGCCAAGATATAAAAGCCAGAAGAGGTATAGCGGGGCAAAGCGCAAATCTGGACGTTACGGTTACGCTGGGAAGCGGAGTTGGAGCCGTCGCCGACGCTGAGGCCCTTCTCCTCGAGCGCTTGCCGCATCGTGGTTAGCGCGATTTCCTCGGTATTGTTGTCCTTGCTCAAGTGGCACAGGAACACATATTGCAGGTCCTCATGGTAAGTGTCGGCAACAAACCGTGCCGACACGGCGTTGTCCAGATGGCCTTTCTCGCCCATGACACGGTCCTTGAGCATCTGCGGATAATGTCCCTTGACCAGCATCTCACGGTCATAGTTACACTCAATCATCAGGTAGTTGGCGCGGCTCATGTAGTGGGCAGCGCGCTCGGTGATGATGCCCATGTCGGTAGCGACTACAAAGCGCTCACCCTCATACTCGATGCTGAAGCCTATACACTTGACATCATGACTCACCACAAAAGGTGTAATTTCCATATCTAAAATACGAAATGGATGTTCTGGATCTACTATATGAAGATAATTCTCAATGAAGCAGGAAACGCCTTTTCTGGTTTTTAGTTCATTAAAAATAGCTCTTGAAGTATAAAACAACCGATCAGTACATTTTACGGCGGCATACAGGCAACGCATGTGGTCCTGATGGGCATGGGTGAGCAGCACGCCCTTGACCATGTCGCGTGACACGCCGTTGCGCTCGAGTTCATCGAGGGCCTGATCCAGCGTGGGCACGTCCTGACGCTCGGGGTTTTTCTTCTTGCGGTGGTACTTGACCGGCTCGCGGATTCCGGCATCGATGAGGATGCCGCCGCGCGGCGTGCCCAGGTAGGCACAGTTGCCGCTGCTGCCGCTACCGAAGCTGATGAAACGCAGTCCCTTCCCTATTCCCGTCGATTGGGGAACTGGTGGATTATCAATTACCGGTTCAATCGGCTGCGGTGTGTCGTCACCATCCACGTCAAATGCTATCTTGAGCGGGCGTCCGTCGTTGGTGTATCCTTTATATTTGTGTCCAGGCATCGTGTTCAAGTGTTATTGGTACAAAAGGAAAATAGTGGGGACCTTGTGGTAATCATATCGCGACTGCCTCCACTCCCCTATCGTGCGCGTGATGATGCTTTGCCCCTCGCCAGTGATGTCGCTGGCCACACACAGGCGCATGCGCGGCGGCAGATGCGTGGCAAGGTCGGCGATGAGCTGATTGTTGCGGTAGGGGGCTTCGATGAAAATCTGGGTCTGATGCTCGCGGTCAATGCGGCGGACCATCTCCTTGAGGCGGGACTGGCGGGCCGACGCATCGACAGGCAAGTAGCCCTCGAAGGCGAAACGCTGGCCGTTGAAGCCCGAGGCCATCAAGCTCATCAGGATGCTCGACGGGCCGACAAGGGGTATCACCTTGTAACCGCGGCGCTGAGCGAGAGCCACCAGGTCGGCTCCGGGATCGGCGACAGCCGGGCAGCCCGCATCACTGACGACGCCGACGGCCTCACCGCGCCCGATGGGGTCGAGCAGCGCCTCGATGGCGGCAGTGTCTTTCAAGTCGGTGTGCTCGTTCAGCTCGTTGAACGTGAGGCTGTCGATATCAATATCGCGGTCGCATTTCTTGAGGAAACGGCGTGCCGAGCGCACACTCTCGACGACAAAATACCGAATGCCGCGCACAACCTCGATGTTGTGTGCGGGCAACACCCTATCTAGCGACACATCGCTCAACTGAGTGGGTATCAAGTACAAACCAGCCTCAAGCATACCTTGATAATTACCATTGATTACAACTAAGATGCAAAATTAATCATTTTTCCTGTTTCTTGACGTATTTTTTCGGCCAAAAGAGAATAAAAAAGCCGCCGCCATATAGCCGAAATAGAATTATTGTGTAATTTTGTGGCAACATTACATCGCACTATTATTGAATGATTGAACGACACATTATCATTGACAACGTGGATCCCGTGACTTTCTACGGGGTGAACAACAGTAACATACAACTCATCCGCAACCTGTACCCGAAACTGCGCATGGCAGCGCGTGGCAGCGTCATCACCGTGATCGGCGACGACGCCGAGACTGCCGAGTTTGAGCAGAAAATCCACTCGCTGGCCGACTACTGCGCGCAATACAACACACTGCCCGAGGACGTCATCATCGACACCATCAAGGGCATGCCGCCCAAGCAGCTCAAGATGGACGACGTCATCCTCTACGGCGTGAACGGCAAGCCCATCAGCGGCCGCACCCCCAACCAGCAGTTGCTGGTCAAGACATTCATGCACAACGACCTGACCTTTGCGCTCGGTCCTGCCGGTACCGGCAAGACCTATCTGGCGGTGGCACTCGCCGTGAGGGCATTGAAGAACCGCGAGATACGCAAGATCATCCTCTCGCGTCCCGCTGTTGAGGCCGGCGAGAAGCTGGGATTTCTGCCCGGCGACATGAAGGACAAGATCGACCCCTACCTGCAACCCCTCTACGACGCACTCGAGGACATGATCCCGCAGGCCAAGCTCAAGGAGTACATGGAGACCAACGTCATCCAGATTGCCCCGCTGGCATTCATGCGTGGACGCACCCTCAACGACGCCATCATCGTGCTCGACGAGGCCCAGAACACCACTACCCACCAGATCAAGATGTTCCTCACCCGCCTGGGTATGGGCTCCAAGATGATCGTCACCGGCGACACGACACAGATCGACCTGCCGCGCAGCGTCACCTCGGGCCTGATACACGCCCTGCGCGTGCTCGACGGCGTGAAAGGCATCGGCAAGGTGGAATTTGAGAAAAAAGACATCGTGCGACACCAGCTCGTGCAGCGCATCGTCGAGGCCTATGAGCGCTTCCAGGAGGAAAACAAACTCTTCAATCCCGAGCGACGCGAGGGACGCGACGACTACAAGCAACCCGATAGCGAACAGGCATGAACGGCAACAGCGTGGAAAACGGCAGCAAGGTCGAGCAGGTGACCCCCTACGGCACCAGCGGCACCGCCAAGACCGAGCAGGTCAGGCAGATGTTCGACGCGATAGCACCGGCCTATGACTTCATGAACCGCGCGATGACCCTGGGCATCGACATCTGGTGGCGACGGCTCGCCGTCAAGCGGTTGAAGCGCATCCGGCCCGCTCACATCCTTGATGTGGCCACGGGCACGGGTGATTTTGCCATCCAGCTGCAACAGTCGCTCCATCCCGAGCACATCACCGGCATCGACCTGTCACAGGGAATGCTCGACGAGGCCTGCCGCAAGGTGGAACAACGGGGGCTGGAACAGGTCATCACCTTTGAGCAGGGCGACTGCATGGCACTGCCCATGGCCGACGGCGCATTTGATGCCGTGACCGTGGCCTTCGGCGTGCGCAACTTCGAGCACCTGCAGCAAGGCTACCGCGAGATGGCCCGCGTGCTCCGGCCCGGCGGCATGCTCTGCGTGCTGGAGCTGTCCACGCCCACCAACCCGCTGATACGCTGGTTCTATGACCTCTACACGCTGCACATCATCCCCTGGATCGGTTCCATCAAGAGCGGCGACAAGAGCGCCTACCGTTATCTGCCCACCAGCATCGCCGCCGTCCCCCAGGGCGACGACATGCTCCAGCTCATGCGCAATGCCGGCCTGTCCAAGACAGCCTTCAAGCGGCTCACCCTAGGCACCTGCACCATCTACACCGCAGTGAAATAAACCCGATTTCCCGATAAAACCTGCGACATGCCCTTGCTGCCAAGCAAACACACTTACAATTTGACAGCAGGATTGGCTATTACTTCTTTTCACTCAGTCAATTAGTGAGTGTTACCCATAAGCCATAAACTTTTCTCAATTAAGTCAAAAAAAGAGTTGTATTATTTTGCATATTTAAAAAATATTCCTAATTTTGCGGCTGAATAGAACTATGAACTTGTAATGGGATAATGATTTGATCTATGACTTCAAGTTGTATACCATCAAGGACATCGTAAACTATAAACTAAGACAAGAAAAATTTTAACTTTCGTTTTTATCAACCTATTAATTCTTTTACTATTTTATGAAGAAAAGTTTTAAACTTCTGTCTGCAGCGCTGATCGCGCTGGCAAGTTTTGTGCCCTCACAGGCCGAAACCCTTCTGATCAATGATGGTACCGATACCAATCAGTATTCACCCATCGATGGTTATGATTTTGACATTACTGACCTGAGGGTTCAGACCATCTATCCCGAGGCTCAGGTAGCCCAGATGGCTGGCACTTTCATCACGTCGATGAAGTTCTACATTGCTGACGAAGGCGGCAACGTGTTTAACGGTACTCAGCTTGGTGTATACCTTGGCACTACTACTCAGACTGGTTACGGTAGCTATGGCGCTAGCCCTATCGAGGGTCTGACCCATGTTGGTGACGTTACCCTGAATGTCGGTGATACCGAGGTTCTGGTAGTATTTGACACTCCCTTTGCTTATGATGGTGGCAACCTCGTTGTTGAGACCACGAAGCCCGGTGAAGGTCCTGGCTCACACTCCATGTATTTCTATGGCGTTGCCAACAACAACAATTACAATGTTATTGTCAAGAGGTCTTGGTCAAACTACACCGATGCCTTCTATCCCAAGACCACCTTTGAGTATGAAGTACTCGAGGACCTGGCTATTCTGAACACTCGCGATCTGGCCTTCGGTAACCTCTATCCCGAGCAGACCGCTGAGCTGACCTTCACGCTCAAGAATGGTGGCCAGAACGCCTTTACTCCCGTCTTTGGTACCTTGGAGGCTCCCTTCAGCATCACTCCCGCTGCTGCCGAGATCGCTCCCGGTGAGACCGTAGAGTACACCGTTACCTTTGCTCCCGCCGACCTGGGTGAGTTCACTCAGAATCTGACCATCGACTGCGGCGCTGCCGGCCAGTTCGAGGTTGCTATCAGTGGCGCTTGCGTTGAGGTTCCTGCCGAGATCGTTGTTTGCGACGGTGGCAATACCAACAGCTGCCTGCCCGTTTATGGCTACTACTATGATGAGGCTTCTCATGCTCAGATGATCTATCCCGCTGCCGAGTTGAGCGCACTCGATGGCAAGAAGATCGACCGTGTTACCTTCCATCCCACTGCTCCTCTCCAGCTCACTGGTGGCAAGTTGCAGCTGTCGTTCAAGGCTGTTGAGGTTGATGGTTTCGATAGCTATGACCTGTTGACCGACTTCAACGTTGTTGCTACTGTTGTTCCCGCCGTTGGCGATACCGAGCTCACCTTCGTCCTTGAAGAGCCCTACGAGTATGAGGGTGGCAACCTTGCCATCGAGTGCAAGGCCATTGAGACTGGCAACTATGTACAGACTGCCTTCGAAGGCAAGAACATGGGTGCCAATGTAAGTCTCTATTACTATGGCCGCTACAACTCCAGCGCTAAATCAGAGTTCCTGCCCAAGATCACCTTCGGTTATGTGAAGGAGGATGCTCCCGTTGTAAATCCTGGTGACGCTAATGGCGACAGCATCGTAAACGTTACCGACGTTACCATGCTCATCAACGCTGTTCTGAACGACAACTTCAGCGCTATCAACGAGGCTAACGCCGACATGGATGGCAATGGCGTTCTGAACGTTACCGACGTTACCATGCTTATCAACATGGTTCTGAACATGAACTAATCATCCCTACACTCGCTTTAACGCGAGGCTGAAACACGAGCCCCAAGAGTCGACTATGACTCCTGGGGCTCACTTTATTCTTCCCATCGCCAAGCAATACCGAAAAACGCTCTCCCTGTAGAGACGCAAAATCTTGCGTCTCCCGTCGCCAAACATTACCGATACACACCCCTCTGTAGAGACGCAAAATCTTGCGTCTCCCATCGCCAGGCATTACCGATACATAACCCCCTGTAGAGACGCAAAATCTTGCGTCTCTCAACGCCAAGCATTACCGATACACAACCCCCTGTAGAGACGCAAAACCTTGCGTCTCCCGTCAGGCAAAACACGACCCTGAGACGCAAAATTTTGCGTCTCTACAGGATAATGCCCAGATTAAACGGCAACAATTTAACCGCGTCTCCCGTCAGGCAAAACACAGCCCTTGAGACGCAAAATTTTGCGTCTCTACAGGATGATGGACAAATTGAACGATACTAGCGTTTGGGATTACGGCTCGTACTGGTAGCCGAGGTCGTTGATGCAGTCAATAATGAGTTGGTCGGGGACTGAACCCTCAACAAGGGCGGTGCCCTTGGCCAAGTCAACGGTCACTTTCTCTACTCCGGGAAGCGCGGCGAGGCCTTTCTCAACGTTGGCCTTGCAGTGAACGCACATCATTCCTTTTACTTTGTACTCTTTCATAGCAGTAGTTTTATTACGTTTAATTTGATAAGATTTCCAGTATTTTGACCCCAGGGCAACGGCAATCATGCACAACAGGGCGATGCTGCACACGGTGTTGAGCCACGAGGCGCCCATCATGTGGTCGTGATGCATCACGTGGCAGGGTAACGCATTGACAAACACCTCGCGCAGGCCAGGCCAGTAATCGACAAGCACGCCGAAACCCACGGCTCCGCCTATAATCGACAACAGATAGACCACGGTAGCCTTGCGGCCGAAGGCATTGTTCACGACAAACATCGACGCCAGGTTGGCGGCCGGGCCGGCCATGAGCAGTACCAGTGCGCAGCCGGGTGACATGCCTTTAAGCATCAGAGCCGCCGCAATGGGAATGGAACCCGTGGCACAGACATACATGGGCACAGCCACCAGCACGATGATGAACATGTTCAACAGCGGCCAGCGCGCATAGGTCGAGAAAAAGTCGTCGGGCAACAGCACGGTGATGAGCGTAGCCACTACCAGTCCCAGCAGCAGCCAGCGCCCGATGCTCTGCATCATGTCATAGAAGCCATATTTCAAGGTCTCCTTGATCTTGTTCCACAGGCCGCGGGGCAGTTCGCTGAACTCATAGTTTCCCGTGTCCTTCACATCGTCGAGGGCTCCCTTGCGTTCCCAGTGTCCAACGGCCATTCCGCCGAACAGAGAAGTCACCAATGCCGCTACAGGTCGCAGGATGGCAAAAGGCAGACCCATCATCGAATAGGTCGCCATGATGCTATCGACACCCGTCTGGGGCGTAGCGATGAGGAACGACGTGGAAGCCGCGCGCGAGGCCCCGCTGCGACGCAGAGCTACCGCCGTGGGCAACACGCCGCACGAGCACAAGGGCAAGGGTATACCGAAAGCCGCAGCAGTTGCCACCGGCCGCAATCCCGTGCCCGCAAGATAGCGGCTATAAATCGTCGATGGCACAAACGCATGCAGCACTCCCGCAATCAGGAAACCCAACAGCAGATAAGGCGACATGCCGTTCAGCATCGATATAAAAGCATTTACATACTCCATCATCAAACTTGAAAATGTACCTATCTAAATTTATTTTTTTAATACATCACCAGCCTTTTGAAGAGCATCTGCAGCAGCTTATTTTGTGACATCTGCGGCAGCTTATTTTTCTGGAACTGGTGGATAAATAGAATCTGGGACATGAACAGAATCTGGGATAGAATAAAGCTCTTCTGCAGCCACGGCGGTAGAATCTGCTGGTGCTTCTTCCACAACTTCAGTTGTATCTATGGTTTCAATTGAGTAGTAGCCGTTGGCTCCTGCTCTGATCAATATAAATAATGGAATGCAAACTGTTAGCAACAATACACATTCTAATGCCAATGAGGTCAGAAACTGTTTGTCGTGCAAATTGTCTCGAACTGGCTCTGTCTGTTCAAAGAATGTTTTGCCATGATACCTAGAAGTCAATAATAATGATGTCGCTAAGATAAAAGGCAGAACAAAAATACAGAAGAGTGTAATGGTAAATCTTGGATCGGTAATATCTTGTGAAATTAACCAAATAACAATCCCAATTAATCCAAATAAAAGAATGTAGATTGGTAAGCGTTTCCATTTTAAGGCTTGATACAGTGAATAGCAATAGACCAATAAAACCAAACTGATGGGCAATAAAAAATTTCTGGAATAATATTTGTCCACTTCATCAAAGAAAGTAATAAGTAGCAAACCAGTTAATATGTACCCTAAGATGATAATGATTCTTACGATGGCCGAAATCCATGGAGATCTCTCTTTGCCATTAGGGTTCGTAAACCATCTGGCTAGTCTTTTAAAAGGATTGTTAGTGGGCTTTATGTCGTTTTTGCCTTCATCAGATATGCTCGTTTGGGCTTTCAATTCAGGCAAGGTTAATACGTTCTGATGGTATGCAATGCCTAATAACGCCGCTTCTTTGGCCTTTAACTCGTCGTATAGGGTTGAAGATACCTGCCACTGGCTGCGCAGGCTGTCCAATTCTTTGGAAACATCTGTTAGGCGTTTCCTGATATGCGATAACTCTCGCTCTTTTTCTTCTGCTTTCTTCAGTCGCTCAGCTTCAAGCTTGCGTTTTTCCTCTTCACGTTTCTTTTGCTCTTCAACATTGTTCAGATAACTTTTGATGCTATCTGTCATTCGGTTGATAGCTTTCTCAGGATTCTTCATGAAGTCGATGTGATCGAGCTTGGCAATATACAGAATCACAGATTCGTTGAACACCGAATCATCGACCAGCAATGGAATGATTCTTTTCTTATAGGCATGGGCCGTAGCGATCTCGTTGCTGGTCCAATCAGAGGCATTGGAGTGATGCGACGAAATGAAAAGGAATATCTCGGAATTCTTTATGGCTCGAGCAATGAGTGGCGCAAATTCATCACCAGAGTAAACACCATTCTCGTCAAACCAATATTTCACATTTATTTTCTCCAGCGCATCTTTTACCTTAGAAACGACATTACCAGGAATGACGTTGTTATTCTCGTCGACGTAGTCTTTGCGAGAATAGCTGATAAATACGTCGTATTTTTCGTTATATGATTCGTCCATAATGATTGGAAGTATTTTTTGCAAAAATACAAATAATTGGGTACATATCGGAAAAAACTCTTCAATAAAATGCAAACCACCGACGACATGAGAGGGAAAAATGCGGTTTTTTGCAGATTCAGGGCGAAATCGTTGTGGCTATGAAAAAAAATGTCTAATTTTACCCCACAAGAAATAAAACGACGACCAATCATGGACATCAGACTACCAAAGAGGATTGACGGGCATCAGCCTGAAGTGCTGATCGAGTCCAAGCAGATTACCATCATCGGTGCCAACGGTGCCGGCAAGAGTCGATTCTGCTCGGCACTGGTCGATGAGTTGGGTGATAAGGCCTACCGCATCTCGGCCTTGAAGGCATTGTTCACGCCTTCTTCCTCCCCCACTCCGCTCAAGGGCTCCATCGAGGACCTGTTCAACCGCATGAACGCCGCCAACCCACATGTGAAAAACCTGGCCGAGACCGAATTTGACAAGTTGTTCTATCTCATGCTCAACGAGGAGGTCCGCGAACTGATGAATTTCAAGGCCCATCAGTTGATGGGTGAAAATATAGAGTTTCCCAAGACCAAACTCGACGTCACCGTCAAGAAGTGGCAGGCCGTGTTCCCCAAGAACAAGATGCTGCGCGAGAACGGCAAACTGATGTTCACCAGCGAGGGTTACGAGGACAAGTACCCGCTCATGCGCCTGAGCGACGGTGAGAAGTCGGTGCTCTACTACATCGGCGCGGTGCAATATGCCATGCCCGACGCCGCCATCCTGGTCGATGACCCCGAGACGTTCATCCACAGCAGCATCATGCGCACGCTGTGGAACGTGCTTGAAGAGATGCGCCCCGACTGCACCTTCATCTACAACACCCATGACGTGGCGTTCGCCAGCTCGCGCATCGACAACCAGTGCGTGTGGGTCAAGGAGTTTGACCCCGAATCCCAGGCCTGGGACTATGAGGTGATGACCTCGAGCCGCGAACTGGACGCCGCCCTGTTCGACCTGCTGGGCAGCCGCAAGCCTGTCCTGTTTATCGAGGGCGACGAGAAGCACAGCATCGACGCCAAGCTCTACCCCCTCATTTTCCCGGAATACACAATCAAGCCCCTGGGCAGCTGCAACAAGGTCATCGAGACGGTACGCACCTTCGGCGACCTGCAGGGTTTCCACCAGCTCGACAGCCGCGGCATCGTCGACCGTGACCGCCGCAGCGACGAGGAGGTGGAATACCTGCGCAAGAAGAACATCCTCGTGCCCGACGTCGCCGAGATAGAAAACCTGTTCATGCTCGAGGGCGTCATCCGCGCCGTGGCGCGCCACAAGCGCCGCAACGAGAATATCGTCTTCCCCAAGGTTAAAAAACGCGTCGTTGACCTGTTCACCCACGAACTCAAGCAGCAGGCCCTGCAGCACGTGCGCCACCGCGTGAAACACGACGTGGAACTGCGCATCGACATGAAATTCCGCACCATCAGCGCCCTCGAGGAGCACATGATCGAGCTGGTGAGCGAAATCAACCCCAGGGGACTGTACGACCAGTTGTGCCGCGAGTTCCACGCCTATGAGGACAACGGCGACTACGCCAGCATCCTGCGCGTCTATAACCAGAAGCAGATGCTCAGCGAGAGCAACGTCGCCACCCTGTGCGGCTTCAAGAGCAAGGACGAGTACATCCGTGGCGTGCTCAACATCCTCAAGGGCAACAGCACCAACGCCGAGGCCATCCGCCAGGCCATCAAGGCCTGCTTCGGCCTCACCGAGTAGCGCTCCCGCCAGTAGCTGGGCCTTTTCCTTGCCCCCGCCAGTAGCCAGGCATTTTCATTGAGGGTGTGTCATAATTCAGTTATGGCTCACCCTCTTTGCAGATCAACCGCCTGAGAATGCGATATTTTTCAGGCGGCTGTTTTTTCTGTGTTTTGCCAGGACATTCGATTCTCATGGGGTAAAAAATGAACTGTGACGGCAAAATGACAAAAATGTGGCCCGTTTCCGCCATCTCGGGCGGATTTTACCATTTTTGCGGCCATTTTCTTGATGTTGAACGCGATAGCGAAGAAGGCAAAGTCCATCGTGACCTTGTCTTTGCCGAAGTGGCGGAAGCGCTTGTAGTGCATGTTGTTCTTCATCTGCCCGAACACGGCCTCCGGCGGCTGACCTCGATCTCTCGGTTGCCTCTCTTCCTCCTGTGACATTTGGCCTTCAACGGACAGCCTTGGCAGTGCTGTGCCCGGTAGACGGCCTGCTCGATGATGTAGCCGCTCTCAGTCCTGTCGTACCGTGTGCCCACGCGCCTCATGTGCTGTCCCATCGGGCAGACGAAGTAATCGCCCTCGGCATTGTGGTGCAGGTTCTCCACACGGCGTGGGTCCTGCTTGAAGGAGCGCTTCCGCTCCATGTGGAAGTAGTTGTACTTGACGTAGGCCTGGATGCCGTTCTCTTCCATGAAGCGATAGTTCTCCTCGCTGCCGTATCCCGAGTCGGCCACCA
>CACYSG010000010.1 GCA_902776955.1 uncultured Bacteroidales bacterium
TTGTAGAGAAACAGGGACTCGAACCCTGGTTTCCGCCGTGAGAGGGCGGCGTCCTAGACCACTAGACGATATCTCCGTCGAAAAGCGTTGCAAAATTACAACCAATTTTTGAACTGGCCAAATTTTTCCTTGATTTTTTTCTTAATAAATTCAAAAAACGCCATTTTTGACAAATTTCGGCATTTTTGGGCAATTTAAAAGAGGGAGATTGAGATATATTTTGTAATTTAGCGGATTATTACTATTTTCACTATTTGTATATACTCATTAAATTATTATGGCAAGCAAAAGACAGACCAAGAAAGCTATCCAGAATGCCTGTGGCGATATCGCAGGCGAGTGCATCTTTGCAGAATCCGCATTCGGCGAGAACAAGCGCGAGGAATGGGACAGCATCATCATCGACACTGCCCTGCTGCAGCAGGAGGCCGTAAACCGCGTGAACAACCGCTTCGGCAAGAAAGTGAAAGACTTTGCTAACCGCAAGGAGTACAACAAGGCTCGCCGCGCCTTCTTCAAGCAGTGCGAGAAAGAGCTGAGCGAGTACTTCCGCAGCGAGGTGGAGAACATTGCCAAGCGCATGAACCAACTCATGCCCTCGAACAAGTAATATAGAAATCAGAGAAAAGCTGAATGAACCTCTCGGCTTGGATATTGAAGAAAACCGGTTGGACCTTCAAGGTCAACCTTGAGATGCCGGACAAGTGCGTCATCGTCATCGCACCGCACACCAGCAACTGGGATTTCATCCTGGGCGAGCTGGGCATCCACTCGGTGGGCATGAAGGCGGGATTCCTGATGAAGGATACCTGGTTCTTTTTCCCGCTTGGTTATCTGCTCAAAGCGTTGGGCGGTATTCCCGTCAATCGCCGTAAGCATGGTAACCTCACCCAGTCTATCGTAGAGGCCTTCAACACCACCCCGCGCCTGGCCATTGGCGTCACGCCCGAGGGTACCCGCAGCGCCAACCCCAACTGGCACAAGGGAGCTATCTTCATGGCACGCGATGCAGGCGTCCCGCTGGTGTTGGCCTACTTTGATTATAAAGATCGTGTTGTGTGCATCGACCGCGTGTTTGACCTCAGCGACGACGCCGAGGCCGACCTGGTGCGCATCAAGCAATACTACCAGCACTTCAACGCCAAGTATCCCGAGAAGTTCGTTACCGGACTCGAATAGAAGCTTTTATCTTTTAACGCTTGACTGAAAGATGATTTCCCGCAACCTGCGCGTCACGCTCATCGAGGACGATATCGTCTGGGGAGACCGCGACGCCAATTTCAAACAACTGGAGCGCAACCTGCGCAATATGCCGGAGGATACCGACCTGGTCGTTCTGCCGGAACTCTTCACAACGGGTTTCATGACCGGCGACCGCGAGCAGGCTGCTGCCGTGGCCGAGTGGAACAGCGGCAACACGCTGGACACCTTGCGCCGACTCGCTGCACAATATCATGTGGGTATCATCGGCAGTTTCCTGGCCAATACCGCAGCACAGCTCTACAACCGTGCTTTCTTCATCGAGCCCAACGGTGACGAGACCTACTACGACAAGCGCCATCTGTTCTCGTTCGGCGGTGAGGACAAGGTTTTCAATCGCGGGTTGACGGCCGCTCCCATTGTGCGGTTCCGCGGTTTCAACATCAAGGTCGTGATCTGCTATGACCTGCGGTTCCCGGTATTCTGCCGCAACGTGAACAACAACTATGACCTGCTTGTGGTCATTGCCAACTGGCCCAAATCGCGCGAGACGGTGTGGCGCACACTCCTGACCGCCAGGGCTATGGAAAACGAGTGCTACGTGTGTGGCGTGAACCGCTGCGGTACCGATCCCGCCGGCGTAGAGTATCCCGAGGGCTCATCGCTCATCATCGACTTCAAGGGCAAAGTCATCGCTCAGCGCATGAACAGCCCGGTTATCACCGCGGACCTCTCGCCCGCCCTGTTGGCACAGTTCCGTGAGAAATTTCCCGCATGGCGTGATGCCGACAAGTTCTCTCTCGACATTTGAGCAAAATCGTTGACATAGAGTTGCTGGCGCCCGCTCGTGACGCCGACATCGCTATCGCCGCCATCGACCATGGCGCCGATGCGGTGTATATGGGTGCATCCCATCACGGTGCGCGAGCCGACGCCACCAACAGCCTTGATGACGTGCGCCGCGCGTGCGACTATGCCCACCAGTTCGCGGCACGCATTTATGCCACGGTCAACACGCTGGTTTATGACAACGAGCTCACCGAGGTCGAGCACCTCATTCACGATCTTTACAACATCGGCGTTGATGCCCTGATAGTCCAGGACCTGGGCATCCTGAGGCTTGACCTGCCGCCCATCGCCCTGTATGCCAGCACACAGTGTGACCTGCGCACACCCGAGAAGGCCCGTTTCCTTGAGGCCATGGGCTTTTCGCAACTGGTGATGGCGCGCGAATTGACCCTTGAGGAGATCGCTGCCATACGCGCCGCCACCCATGTGCCGCTCGAGGCTTTTGTCCACGGGGCGTTGTGCGTGAGTTACAGTGGGCGATGTGCCATCAGTCAGGTGCTCAAGGGACGTAGTGCCAACCGCGGCGAATGTGCCCAGCTGTGCCGCCTGCCCTACGACCTCATTGACGGCAAGGGTCGCATCCTTGTTGAGGGCAAGCACCTGCTATCGTTGCGCGACATGGCTCTGCATGACCGGTTGGAGCAGATGATGAAAGCCGGTGTCTCGTCATTCAAAATCGAGGGACGACTCAAGGACGCAGCCTACGTCAAGAATGTCGTGGCCTATTACCGCCGTGCCATCGACAACGTCATTGGCCGTCATCCCGACCAATATCGCCGTTCGTCCAGAGGAACTAGCGAACTGACTTTCGCACCCGCCCTCGATAAGAGTTTCAACCGCGGATTCACCCACTATTTCCTTGACGGGCGGCATCCCGACGACGGCTTTTCAATGGCCTCGATCGAGACGCCCAAGTCACAAGGCGAACTGTTGGGACGGGCCGTGAGATGCCGTGGCAATCAACTCACCATCGATACCAACAAAACGCTGGCCAACGGTGACGGCCTGAGCTTTACTGATGCTCACGGTCAATTCTCGGGCGCTAGAGTGAACCGCGCCTTGGGCGGCGGCACGGTGCTGTTGAGGGAAAATGTGGACATTCCACGCGGAACGGCTATTTTCCGAACCGCCGACAAGGCATTTAACGACCTGTTGTCCAAGGCCTCGGCCACCCGCACAATCCCGGTTGACGCCCTGTTGCGCTATTCAAACGGCATGCTCTCGCTCATGCTAGAGGACGAGAGCGGCAACCGCGCCACCCATGCCTTGCCGTGCGAACTTCAACCCTCGACCAAGCCCCAGGGCGAGCGCCAACAGGCCGAACTCGCCAAATTGGGAGGTACCATCTATCGACTGGGTAACGCACAAGTGGCTGGTGGCATTTTCATTCCGGCTTCGTTGCTGGCGCGCTTGAGACGCGAGACCATCGAGTTGCTGGACCGCACCCGTCGCATCAACCGTCCTATCGACAAACGTCGCCGGGAAGATAAGACCGTACCCTATCCCGCCGCCACGCTCACGCCTGCCGACAATGTCGCCAACCGACTTGCCGACGCCGTTTACCGCGACCACGGTGTTGAAACCATCACGCCGGCCCTGGAGGCGGGAGCCGTTGTCAACGCCGATACCGTGCTCATGCACACCCGCTACTGCCTGCGGCGTCAACTCGGTGCATGTCTCAAGGCCCAGCACGCCACTACCCTGCCCCGCGATTTATTCCTCAAATCAGGTTCCACACTGCTCAAAGTCACCTGTGACTGCAAGAATTGCGAGATGCGGCTCACACTCCCCTCAACGAAGTGACCCACTTAGCCGAATCTGCATCAGTAATCACCGTAATCCCAACTATTAATTTGTCACTAATGAAAAAGTATTTGTTTACGCTCGTTGCCGTGATGACGATTTTGACCACACAAGCCCAATCCATCTGCGGCGCTTGGCGGTCAATGGAGCGCTACGAATTGCCTACTGGTCAAGAGATGGCCTCACTTAAAGGCGTTGTCAACTATATATTTAACCAGGACAACTCATATTATTGCATTATGGAGGTGCTTCTTGTCACCCAAGAAGAAGCCGTAACAGAGATGGTCTTTAACATCGGGGTCAAAGGTAGCTATGTCCTTGACGGTGACCAGTTAACGCTGACAACAGACAAAAATTCCTTTAGCGTCGATCTGATCAACATCTCCAACGAATTGGGAAACGTTCCCGTAATTCCCAACATCAAAAAGGAGATTGAAAATCATTGGAGAGAGCAACTGAGGGGTTACTTAGTTAAGGCACAAGATACTGAGACCTACACCGTTAAGTGCAATGATTCTTCACTCGCGATGACCGACAAGAGCAAGAAAACCGATACTTATAAGCGCTTAAAAAGCCGTCAAGAGAGATAGGCTAATGGATATAACGCAATCTTTCTACGATGATATGGCCACTCAATACGAGAAGCTTTTTCTTGATTGGCAATCCACGACTCGTGAGCAGGCTGCAATACTGGACAGGATTTTCAACGATAATGGTTTAGACAGAAAAGCCCATGTTCTTGACTGTGCATGCGGGATCGGAACACAGTCAATAGGGCTGGCAACCCTTGGCTATCAGGTGTCGGCATCAGACATCAGTGACGGAGAACTGTCTGAAGCAAGAGAAAGAGCAAAGAATAATGGTGTGCTGATTCGATTTGAACACGCAGATTTTCGCCACTTGTCAGAGGTGTTCCATGAACAGTTCGACATTGTGATTGCCATGGACAATGCTTTGCCGCACATGCTAACAAGAACCGACCTGGAGTCGGCAATCAAGAGTATCCTGGGACGGACCAAAGATGGCGGTGTTTTCGTGGCCAGCATCCGTGACTATGACACCCTATTGGAGACAAAACCGTCACACTCCACCCCCTATATCCACAAGACAGATAAAGGCCAACGGATATCTTTTCAGACGTGGACATGGGAGGACGATAGCTATCACTTCGTCCAATACATCATTGATGATGAGGAAACGCTTCAAATAAAGAAATTCGAATGTGATTACAGAGCCATCCGTCAGGATGAACTAACGCACTTGTGTATCGCCAACGGTTGTAGCGAGGTCATTTGGATGCCACCAGTGGATTCTGGCTTTTATCAGCCAATCGTCATTGCAAGGAAATAGCTTAAATGCATCATATATACAGTTGATTAATCTATATTTTGCGCCCGATATCCTGTAAAAGCTGATTTAATGAGTGTTTAATGACAGATCCTGGCGGCGAAAACGTAAAATAATTAGACACTTTTGGACGAAAAGCCAAGTTGTCGTTCATTTTTATGGATTGCAACTTGTTGCTCATAATTATACTCTTTATCTTTGTCGCAAACAATAATAAGTCTGGATTATGAAAAAGAAAGAATTTGAAAATCTCAGCAAGGATGAACTCTTTGAAAAGATCAAGGCGGAATATGCCCGAAAAGCAAAAGATGATTTTGTTACTGGCATCATCTTATCTCTAATTTGGATACCAATAATCATTTGGGAATGTTATTCCTTCTTTACTAAGGGAGATCTAGTTTCCGTTGCTTATATATTTATTTTGGTGTTGCCTCTTCAAAGGATTCTATCCTCTCTACATGCTAAACAGATAATGAAGGCCGAAAATGCAGAGGTATTATTGAGTCGGTATGATGCCTACACAAAAAAACTTGGCAAATGCCTCCCATTAATTGCCATTCTAGCCCTGTTCCTGATCGGCTATATGATTTACAATATGATAACACAGATCAACATCGAGAGGTTTGGAGCAGTCCTGTTCTGGCTGATAATAGTATTCCTTGTGTTGTGTTTTCTTGTGTTGTGTTTTCTCTTCTTGTTTATGATGATGATTCTGAAAGGAAATAATGCTAAACGTATTGGTTGGAAAGATGCGGCAATCGAGCGCCTGCGTGAACTCGTCAATAATGATCAACAAGACACCTTATAGCGTTCCGATTCGTGCCCAGTAAAAAATGAAACGATTAAGAGGCATCTCTTAATCGTTTTCATTCAACTTGTGGGAGTCTTTCTCCGCTGCGCTGCGAAAGCGACTTATAGACAGTTAATTAATCTTTATTTCTCGTTCGATTGTCATACGACCATTTCTGATTCTGCTTTCTCTTCAAGCGTCTTTCGGATAAAGGCATTGATGGTGAGGCCAGCTTGCTTGGCCAGCATGGCAATTCTGCGGTGGATGGCAGGCGTCAACCTCACATTCAGAGCGCCTGAATAACTCTTATCCGGTTCAATGCCCTCATCGGCGCAATAGGCGAGATAATCGTCCACGGCCTCATGAAATGCTTCGGTCAGTTCCTTGACGCTCTCGCCCTCAAAATTCACCAAACCGTTGATGCCCTCCACCTTGCCGTAGAAAACACCGTCCAGCTCGCTAAAAGCGACTGAGCCTAAATAGCCCTTATAACTCATTGTATTCATATCTTACTTATTTAATAAAGCCTGCTTCTTTCAATTCTTCCAATACTTGCTGCATAGCATATCGCTTGACGATGTTACCTGGATGTGGCTTGTGTAGCATGATGGGCCGTTTGTCTCCATTCTTGAAAATCACTCGAGAACCAGATGTGTGCCCTTTTCACCACGCACATAGCCATAACCAGCCAAGAGTTGCTGCATCTCATCGAATGTAAAATCCGATGGCATAGAGTAGAAATCGTTTTCTGAGTTTCTCTTTAGTACTCATGTCATTGCTTTTTGATGCCGCAAATGTAACTAAAAAATAGTTACCAACAAAATGCGGTCACAATAATCTTGCCAAATTCTCCAAAAAAGCAAATTGGGTGCGTGTTTAACGCCAGATGTCGTCTGCGAAAACGTAAAAATTTTTGGCACTTTTTAGTGAAAAGTCGAGTTATTGTCCATAATTACGAACAATAACTTGTTTTTTATGCTGATATCCCATATCTTTGTCGGTAATAATATAATTGGGTTTTATTATGAAAAAGACATTTCTTATTGTAATGCTGGCGTTACTGGGTGTAACTCAAGCGATGGCACAGAGTGGAGACTATCTGCCAATTGTTCGTGAGGGCGTACAGTGGGTCAACGAGAAGGTTATAGTCAATAACGGTGATACAACCCGCTATTATTACAAATATGAGTTTTCAGGTAACGATTCTATTTGGTTCAAAGTCAACCATGCCCTCTATTACTACACTGGTGATAATCTTGATGTGGAGCGTGATAGCCTGATTGCTGGTCTGCGAGAAGGTCTTTATGGAAATGATTTTGTCACATGTCTTAGAAATGACGCTCTCACGAAGAATGCGTGGGATGGCAGAGAAATGTTGCGATTTATAGCGTGGCATGATGGCGGTACTACTTTGCTCTACAGATTAGGCAACCACTCATGTGATGACTATTATTTACTGCTCAGTAATGGCTCGGAACCTTTTCTTACTAGTGACAACTTCATGGAAGTTGAGCCCATTTACATTGAGGGCATCGAATGTGAGCGTTACGCCTATATTGGTGAGCAAGGTGACACCCTAGCCTATGTGGTGGAAGGTATCGGCTTTGACAGTCGTGACATGGGAGACCTGCTGACGCCATTCACCTGTAAGCTAGACCTCACTGACGAGTATCAGGATTGGTGGGGGCTGAGCCATGTAGTCAAGGATGGCAAGATCATCTATAAGGGCATGCGTTATCGTGAGGATGGATTTGACGGCATCAACGCAGCTGTGGTTGACAAGGCGCGGCCGATGGATGATAATTACTACAATCTGATGGGTCAGCCTGTGGGAAAGGTTGTGCCAACCACCCCTGGCATCTACATCTACCATGGCCAGAAGATTTGTGTCAGTCTGATTCGATGATGCATGTTTAAATTAAAAAAGTCGCAATCAATTGAGCAGGACCAGCACCTTGCCCATATAAATGAAAAAAGAAGCCCACAATGGACTTCTTTTTCATTTTGCGGAAAGGGAGGGATTAAATACCCTGAAATTGTTCGGTAACGGCTATTGATAATCAGTGAGTTAGCATTCTGGAAAGGTGCTGAATTTAACTACTATCGTCCGAAAAACGTCCGACTTATTTACCACTTAACTACTTGAAGATAAACGTATTTTAACGCTTCATGTAGTCTTTTTTTCTGCATTTCTCAGTGAATTCTGTTTGCAAAAGTACTATTTTTAGGTCTGTTTTCAAAATAGTGGCATACGAATTGCCATTATTACAGAAATATGTTTAACTTTGCACTTATAATTCAAATAAACAAAAAGACAATGGCAACCTATACTATCACAGTGAATGAGCGTTCATCATGGGGTAAAGCTCTCATGAACTATCTCCATGCATTAGGAGTGATTGTGCAGCGTGTCCCCTCAAAATCCAAGAGCAGCTATATTCGTTCTCAAGAAGACAAAAAAGCGGGTCGCGTAGAATCCTTCGATTCATCCGAGGAAATGTTTGAATCATTAGGAATATAGGTATGTATAAGATTCGGATGACCAAGACTTTCCGCAAGGATACGGAACGTTGCCGCAAACGCGGTTACGACATGGAACTGCTCAAGACGGCAATTCGTTTACTTGAAGCAAGTGGCAAACTTCCCGAATCATATCGTCCCCACAAGTTGTCTGGCAACTATGGCGGATGTTGGGAATGTCACTTGAAGGCTGATTGGTTGATGATTTGGGAGCAAAACGATACAGAATTAACATTGCTTTTCACAGGCACCGGAACGCACTCAGATCTGTTTTAACTATATTGATTGCGTACTCCTTTGTTTACCGTCAACACTGTGGCTCGCGACAATGGCATAAAGCAGGCGCAGTACGAGTACCAGCGCATCATGAACAATAAATCACCGAGATCTAAGAGAAAATGAGTGTATAGCAAAGATTTTTGTTACCTTTGTGAAAATATATCCGACAATTAGTCAATAATTAATAACCATAATATATTTTACGATGAAGAAGTTATTATCAATTATGCTATTATTAATTGCAGCTGTATTGTTTTCGTGCGGAGACAAAGAAGTGACTGACTATTACGAATTGGACTACAGGCCCGAACACAGTTATTTGAGTGGTGGAATGGACGCTAATCTTAGCATCCAAGAACGGGGCTTTAACGAGCTTGGCTATAGCGAGAATGAGGCTGTTGCTCTTATGGAGCAGGAGTTTGCCGAAGAATTGGCAGAAGTGGCATCCATAACGAATGAGAACGAATACTCCGAATACGTTACACAGGAACAGGTTGATATGATAGTGGATGACATTAAAAGTGAAGCTGCCATGTGGAAGCGTTGGCTTATCTGCGTCACCCATCCCAGCAAAGAAGACCCCAAAGATGCTGTAGAAAAAATAAAAAAAAGCTATAAGGAAGTTGTTCAGAAAGGAGAATATATGGATGGGAACTTCAAAGTTAAGATAATTCCCATAAAAGGAAATTAAACCTCGTCTTTTCAAGGTCTAATCGGCTGGATTACTTTAGTTTGGTAAACCAACCGGTTTTCTTTATAATACTGACGATAAATGGAGAACAGGCAGTGCTGAAGAGGAGGTGTAATTGGACTAAATAACTATTAGATGCTTTTCGCTGAGTCTTTGGAATTTTTCGTCCGAAAATCGTCCCAAAAGTATTAAGTTTAAGATAATACTAGTGGTATGATGATCAGATAGTTAAGTGGGCAGTGGACGAGAAAAAAGAAAAATTTTTCGTCCGAAAATCGTCCGAGTAAATTTATAAAAATAGGGTTATTTGTCTGATAACCAAACAAATAACCCGTTTTTTGCGGAAAGGGAGGGATTCGAACCCACGGTACGCAAAGCGTACAACGGTTTTCGAGACCGCCCCGATCGACCACTCCGGCACCTTTCCTAGTCTTGCTCTCAAGATTTCTCCCTTAAAAGCGGGTGCAAAGTTATTGCAAATTTTCGACCCGACAAAATATTTTCACAGATTTTTTAATCCGTCGATGATTTCCAATGGATTATCGGCACCGAAAACGTAACTGCCGGCAACAAGTATGTCGGCTCCGGCCTGAGCTAGTTGGGCTCCTGTGACGTCGTTGACACCGCCGTCAATCTCGATTAATGCGTTTGAACCGTTAAGGGTGATGAGTTGGCGCAGCTCGCGCACCTTGTTGAGGGTCTGCACGATAAACTTCTGGCCTCCGAAACCGGGATTAACAGACATGAGCAACACGAGATCCACGTCACAGATGATATCCTTCAACATCGACACGGGAGTGGCGGGATTCAGCGAAACGCCTGCCAGCATGCCCGCGTCATGGATCTGCTGCATTACCCTATTCAGATGGATGCAGGCTTCTTGATGAACGGTCATGATGCGCGCACCGCAGTCTCGCACCTCGGGGATGAACTTCTGGGGCTCGACAATCATCAAGTGAACGTCGAGGGGCTTTTTACACAGGCGTTGAACGTGTTTGATGACGGGAAAGCCGAAGGATATGTTGGGCACGAACACGCCGTCCATGACATCAAGGTGCAACAGGTCGGCATTGCTGCGGTTGATCATGTCGATGTCTTTGGCCAGGTTGCCAAAGTCGGCTGATAGCAGTGAGGGAGAAACTTTCATATTTTAGATTGTAGACGTTAGACGTTAGATTTTAGACGTTAGACGTTGGACGTTAGACTTTAGACTTTAGATGAGGGGCGCTTGCGGAGGGCTTGGTAGGCCAGGAAGAGGACGATGAAGATGGCAAGCGCATAGCCGGCCCACGAGAGGTAACGGTTGTAGTGCTCGAGCTGTGCAAGCAGTTCCTCTTCGGGGAAATGGAGGCTGAGCCAGTAGCCGAGGGCCGCGAGGACGATGTTCCAGATTCCGGCGCCCATCGTGGTGAACAGGGCAAAGGTGCCGAAGTTCATGCGGGACAGGCCGGCAGGGATGGAGATGAGCTGGCGGATGGCGGGAATCAGTCGGCCCAGGAAGGTCGAGATAGCGCCGTGGCGGTCAAAGTAGGCCTCGGCCTTCTGTACCTTCTCGGCATCGATGAGGCACATGTGCCCCACCCTGCTGTTGGCAAAGGCATAGACCACGGGGCGCCCGATGAGGAGCGAGAGCACGTAGTTGATGACGGCTCCAATGAGTGCTCCCAGGGTTGCGATGATAACAATCATGATGATGTTCATGTCGCCGTTACGGGCAGCGAAATAGGCAGCCGGGGGTATCACCACCTCGCTCGGGAAGGGGATGAACGAACTCTCGATGGCCATCAACAACAGGATTGTGCCATAGGTCAGGTGCTCCTTGTACCAGTTGTAGATGGTCAGGATGTCATGCGGCATAAACTTGAGGATGGCTACCGCGGCGGCAAGCAGCACGACAAGTATAATAATGAGTTGTATCGTATCTTTTTTCATATCCAGTGCAAAAACGCTATTAATCCTTTTTCCAGAAGGAGCGGGTGAAGATAACAAGGACGGTGAACAATTCCAGACGGCCAATCATCATCTCAAAGGCCAGTACCCATTTGGCACCGGGATGCAGGGCCACCCAGGAGCCGCCCGAACCCGTAACGCCGTGCCCGATACCCACGTTGCTGATGGCAGACATTGACGTGTACATCGCGTCAAACACGGGTATGCCGTAGAAAGTGAGGTACAGCGCCACGATCATGATGATGCAGATATAGACCGTGAAAAAGGTGTTCACCTTGCTCACGACATGATTGGGCACGGGTTTGCCGTCGATGTGGACAGCTCGTACCGAGTTGGTATGCAGCACGCGGTAGAATTCGTTGGCTGTGTGCTTGAGCAACACAATCAGGCGGTCCATCTTGGCGCCGCCCGATGTTGAACCCGCCATGCCGCCAAAGAACATCATCACCATCAGCACGACGGTGACAAATTCGCCACTGTTCTCGTAGTCAAAGGTCGAGAATCCCGTCGAAGTGATGGCCGATAATGTGTCAAAAGCGCTATAAATCAACCGATCCCCATGCTCTTCCAGGAAGCCCATATAAATCATATAGATAAAGATGCCTACCGTGGTGATTAAGGTTGTCATGCAGTACCAACGCAGGGTGTTGTTGTGCCTGATGAACTTGAAATTGCCGCGAATGGTGGCGGCGATAACCGAGAAACTGACACCTCCGATAAACATGAAGATGATCACCACGATGAACACATAGCTCGACTGCCAATAGTCAAGGCCGATGTTCTTGGTGGAATAGCCGCCAGTGGATGTGGTCGTCATGGCGTGGCAGACGGCATCGAACCAGTCCATGGGCCCGAGGAAGAGCAATAACGTGAGCAGTCCAGTCAGGGCGATGTAGATGAGCCATAGGTCCTTAGCGGTCTGGCTTACCCGCGGGCGCAAGCGCTCGTGGGTGATGCCCGTCACCTCGGAATTGAACAGCGCGATACCACCTTTCTGGTTCAACATGGGGATGACGGCAAGGGTGAACAGGATGATTCCCATGCCGCCAATCCACTGGGTCATCGCACGCCAGAACAGCACACCATGAGGGATTTCCTCCACATAGCGGATGACCGATGATCCCGTGGTCGTGAAGCCTGCCATGGTCTCAAAGAAGGCGTCGGTCACGTTGTTGAACGTCTCAGAGAACAGGTAGGGCAACATGCCGAACACCGAGAAGAACACCCATACAATGGCCGTGAGCATCAGTCCCTCGCGCTTGTGCATCGACTTGCTGTGGGGCTTGATGCCGAATGCCATGGCGGCTCCTGTTGCCGCAGTGATCAAAGTGCTGTAAATGAAGGCACGCAGCGACGACGGCTCGTCAAAATACCATGATATGGCCAACGGCAACAGCATGAAGGCAGCCTCGATGAGCAACAGCCACCCCTGCATGCGCAGCACAATCGCAAAGTTGATATTTTGATTGGAGCGTTTCTTCATCACGAGAAATATTTATCAAGTTTGTGGATCGCTCCCTGGAGGCAGAAGACCACGACGTGGTCGCCCGGCTGGATGCGCGTGTTACCGTCAACGAGTTGACCCTTACCGTCACGCACAAGTCCCGCAATGGTGAAGTCGCGGCTCAGTTTCAGGTCTTTGACATCGGACTTGGTGACGCGGTCGCCCTCCTCGACGATGACCTCGGCAACCTCGGCATCAGCGAGAGCCAGACAACGGGCGTTGTCCTCGTCGGCGTCAATCATGATTTGGTAGATACGGCTCGACGCCAGCAGTTTCTTGTTGACGATGGTACCGATGTTGAGCGCCTCGGCCTCGTTGATAAACTGGATGTCCTCGACCTGGGCGATGGTCTTGGGCACACCATTGGTCTTGGCTATCATACAAGCCATCATGTTGACGGCGCTGTTCTCGCCCAGCGCGATAAAGGCGTCGTAGTAGCTCACGCTCTCCTCCTCGCTCAACTCCGAGTCGCTGAAATCGCCTTGCACCAGTTTGCAGTTCGGATAGCGTTGTGACAACTCGTCGCACCGTTGCATGTCGGACTCAATGACCTTGATGTCAACGCTCTTGCCCAGTTTCTTGATGAGTTGCTCGGCAATGTCGTTACCGCCCACGATGAGCACATTATCGACTTCGGTCTGTTGCTTGCCACACACATCACGCACCTCATCGATGTGGTCTCGTGTGGTTGCGACATAGATGATGTCGTTTTCCAGCACGCGGTCATCACCGCGGGGGATGATGATTTCCCTGTTTCGTTTGATGGCCGACACATGCAGGAAGTGGCTGATGTTGGAGACATCCCTGAGCAGCTGGTTGACGATGCGCGCATTGGAACGAATCTTTACACCCACCACAATCAGCTCGCCGTCAAACAGTTCAAACCAGTTGCGCGCCCATGTGCGCTTCAACGCTCTGGTAATCTCCTTGGCGGCCAGCATCTCGGGATAGATGAGGTGGTCGATGCCCAGCTTGGAGATGTGTTCACGCCACTTGGGGTTAAAGAACTCGTCATTGTCAACGCGAGCAACAGTTTTCTTAGCCCCCAGACGCTTAGCCATCGAGCAAGCAAGAATGTTGCGTGCCTCGCTCTTGGTCACCGCAATAAACAGGTCGCAGTAACCTGTCTTGATTGCATTCAGGTCGCTGAACGAGATGGCGCTGCCTTGATGAGTGAGCAGGTTGTAGTTCTCGAGCGGCTCGAGTTTCTTGTTATCAACGTCCATGACGATGATATCCTGCTCCTCGTTGCTGAGCATCTTGGCTAGATGGGTCCCGACTTCGCCTGCACCGGCAATAACGATTCTCATAATTCCTTATTTTTAATCTCCCTGGTTATTCTTCAGTAACTCCTCGATCGCTCTCTCAAGCGAGGCAGGGTCCATACCGCAGCGCTCGTAGAGCTCTGCCACGGTTCCCTGATGCACAAATTCGTCTTGTACGCCCAGCATGCGCAGGCGCAAGTGGCAATCGTTGCGTGTCATCCACTCGGCAACAGCCGATCCCAGTCCACCCACGACGGTGCCGTCCTCGATGGTGATGATGGCATGGTAGCGCTTTGCGACTTCGTTGAGTATCTCCTCGTCGATAGGCTTGAGGAAGATCATGTCGTAGTGTCCCACCTTGATGCCACGTTCGGCCAAGCGATTGGTCACCTCAATGACCTCGTTGCCGATATGGCCGATGCTCAATACCGCTACACCTTCGCCCTGGCGCATGCAGCGTCCGCGCCCTACGGGCAACGCCTGCATCTCGTTATGCCAATCGGCGATAACGCCCTTGCCGCGCGGATAGCGAATGGCAAACGGCCCCATACCGTCCAACTGGGCAGTGTACAGGAGGTTGCGCAGGTCATGCTCGTTGATGGGAGAAGCCACCGTCATGCCGGGGATGCAACGCAGGTAGGCAAGGTCAAACAAGCCGTGATGGGTCACACCGTCCTCACCGACGATACCGCCACGGTCGATGCAGAAGGTCACCGGCAGACCCTGGATAGCCACATCGTGGATAATCGAGTCATAGCCACGCTGCAGGAACGTGCTGTAGATGGCGCAATAGGGGTGCATGCCGTCCTTAGCCAGGCCTCCGGCAAAAGTCACCGCGTGTCCCTCGCTGATGCCCACGTCAAAGGCACGGCGGGGCATGGCATCGAGCAGCATCGACATCGACGTGCCGCTAGGCATGGCGGCAGTAATGCCGACGATTTTATCATTTTTCTCGGCCAACTCGACAAGCGTCTTTCCGAAAACGTCCTGATACTTGATGGGACCGCCCTTGCCGCCCTTGGAGCGCTCGCCCGTTTCCTCGTCAAACTTACCGGGAGCGTGCCATGTGGCAGGATCGGCCTCGGCGGGAGCGAAGCCCTTGCCCTTGACGGTGCGCAGGTGCACCAGCTTGGGGCCGGTCATGTCCTTGATCTCCCTGAAAATCTTCACCAGCCTTTTCACGTCATGGCCGTCATACAGGCCGAAGTAACGGATGTTCAGACCCTCGAAGATGTTCTGCTGTCCCGAGAACAGCGACTTCAACGCGTTGCTGAAGCGCATAATCAGGCCCTTGCGGTTATCGTTGATGACATTGTGGCGGCGCAGGAACTGATAAATCTTGTAACGGAACTTGTTGTAGCGGTGAGACGTGTGCAGGTCGCTCATGTAAGAGCTCAGCGCGCCCACGTTGGCGTCGATGGCCATATCGTTGTCGTTGAGGACGATAATCAGGTTGTTGGGGTTGGTCGTGGCATTGTTGATACCTTCAAATGCCAAGCCGCCGCTGATGCTCGCATCGCCAATAATGGCGACCACTTTGCGGTCCTGATTATGCTGCAGCTCGGCCGCGATAGCCATACCCAGGGCTGCCGAGATGGAGTTGGAGGCGTGGCCAGCCGTGAAGGTGTCGTATTCGCTCTCGGCAGGATTGGGAAAGCCGCTGAGGCCGTCAAGCTTGCGGTTATCGTCAAACTGGTCGCGACGTCCCGTCAGGATCTTATGGGCATAGGCCTGATGTCCCACGTCCCATACCAAGCGGTCATCCGGTGTGTTAAACACATAGTGCAGGGCCACGACGATTTCGACGGCGCCCATGCTTGAAGCGAAGTGCCCGGGGTTGCTCGATAGCTCGTGTATCATGTATTGCCTCAACTCGTCACACACCTGAGGTAACTGGTCAATGTCCAGTTTTCTCAAGTCTGACGGGCTGTCGATTGTAGCCAGTAGCGGGCAATGTTCTTTTATATAGGGTTTTGTCGTCATGATTTCTTGCGAACGTACTTCTTATACAACGGGACAAACACGATGATACCCGACGCCACGATGGTGAATACCAGCATGAAGTCGACTTTTGCAGCCCTGGATATGAGAATCCAGCACAATCCCACCCACAACAGCAGGATACACACAAACCGTATCATATTACCTGTAGTCATTGTCCCTATGATATAATGTATAACTTGCAAAGATAAGCATTATTTGCGAAACAAGGATGTTTTGCGCCCTTTTTAGTGCTTTTTTTGACTTTAGATTCTATAAATGTATCTGTTCGGTGAAAATCCATCTGTAACACCTCACGCTAAGGCGCAAAGCCGCTAATATATTGAAGTGATTAGGATTGCTCGCAAGAAATCAAACAAAATTTATATTTAACAATAATTCTTAGCGTCTTTCTATATTACACGTTCCACCAGTGAGAGCACGGGTGCCATCAGCAGGGACGGTTCTAATGATGCGGTAAGCGAAGCGACGCTATCAGTTAGAACCGTCACAATGATGCACCGCCCTCGCCGCTGTCACCATAACCAGAAAAACTCACAAGTGTAATTACCATCACTTCTCTGCTTTAACGGCGGACTTTGCTTAGCGGCTTTGCGCCTTAGCATGGGGTCAAACGGCTAAATAGTTACCAATAAATGGGCAAAAAAAGAGACGCCATTTCGCGTCTCTTTTTTTCTTGATCACGCGCGCCGCTTTCAGCGCGTATGAGCCATGATGGTTATTCCTGATTCAGGACTTGAGCAATCAACAGGGTGACATCGGTAATGTTGGTCACGCCGTCATTGTTCATATCGGCGTTCTCGATGGGATTGTCAGTCTGGTTGTTGAGCAGCGAATTGATGAGGATCGTGACGTCGGTAACGTTAACGATACCATCAAAGTTCATGTCGCCCAGAGGATATTGTTCATCGCCGGGGATTACATAGCCCTCATAGGGGATCAAGTCGATGATCATGAACAGAGCGTCGTTGAACTCCATGTACTCGTTCTGGACAGTGACATTGAAAGCACGATGCTCGAACCAACCATCGCCGCGGCCATACCAGCCCCAGCTCACGTGGTACAGACCATCGGCGTCCACACCGTCAACGACGAAGGCGTGACCGAGCGACCAGTCCTCACAGGAGTAAGGCAGGGGATGACCCTTGGCAAGTTCCTCGTTCATGATGGCAGTCCACTGCTCGTCGGTATAGTCGGTCTTGTTCCAGGTCTCACGGCTGGGCCATGCCTCGATACCCAGGAGCTTAGCGTCCTCACTGTAACCCAGGCTGAGGAAACCGTTCTTCTGCTTGAGCACGTTGCTGCCGCTGCCGTCGGGCGAGAAGTTCATCTGGCACGACTGTGAGCAGTAGCGGCACAGCCAAGCAACCTCCTGCTTCTCGTCATCGGTGACACCTTCAACGTAGCCAAGTTTACCGTCAACCCACTCGGCATACTGGTTGCGAACCAGACTCCAGTTAATGGTTCGTGCGGGCAAAGAGGGCACATAGCTGTAGTTATAGGAGTTGGGATAGCTAGCAAGGGCAGGCATCTCGGTGGGATACTTCCAGTAATTGACAACCTGAGCCATAGCCAGACCGGCACAACCTACCGACGAAGTCTCGCCGTTATAGACAGGGCACTGATAGTTGAACGGACCCTGCTGTGCCCAGTTGACCGACTTGAGCAGCGGTTCAACGGCCTCGACACGCTTGGGAGCCTTGGGACGGGTTTCGCCCTTATAAGCCTTGAGGGCCTCGATTTGGGTCTTGTAGCGGCCGATGTAAGCCTTCATGCTCTGGGGCATGTTGTTCATGTCGATGCTGCCGTTGTCACCGTAGGCCAGCACGTGATTGGCGCGGTCGTCACCAGCGATGATTACCCAACCGCCACCATCGATGTTGAATACATAGTAGTCGTTGCCCTCGACCTTGGAGGCCTCGGCATGGGCAAGCTTGATGTCGGCCGTAGCAGGAGCCCTGAAGGTACCTGCCATAGCGGCATGTTGCTTAACGAAGTCATTAGCGATGGCACGAGCCGCTGTCTGGTCAATCTCACCAGCACTAGCGCCGAACGAGGTCATGGCAGCTGCCATGAGGATGCCGGCACCAAACATTTTCATCATGTTCATAGTTGTTTTGTAAGTTAATTAGAATATAATAAGCTAATAAATCTATAATCACAAGTTTTTTATCACGCGACAAAGATATAAAATATTTCTTATTTTCATGCATTTTTCACAAAAAAAACGACTTATCTCATTCAAATACACCGAATGGCATAAACCAACAATGCATTAAGACGGTTCTTTGGACTCCAAAATTTGAGTTCCCAAAGAACCGTCCTCTATAGAACTTTGATTCTCAACCTGTTTTAAAAGAGGTCAGGCATGTCGTCAAGTGACACTTGAACTAGTCTTGATTGAGAATGTAGTTGATCAGCATTGTTGCATCGGTAATCGTCAGTGGCGTGTTGTCGTCGTTCGTCATTCGGTTGACAATCTCAGTCACGTCGCTCACGGTGAACGGTGCGTTATACTTGGCAACATGGCCTACCACCTGCAATAGCCCCTCACCCTTGGTCACAAGAGTGGGATTGGTGTTGCTCGTGGTGTAGTAATACAGCCCCAGGTTATAGGCACCCGTCTCGAGAGATTCGGGCAAAGTGATATTGCCATTAACGGTAGAGCCTTGAACGAACGAATTCTTATTGATGCTCACAGCGTTGCCCAAGCAGATGCGCTCACCGTTCATATCAACGAGGCCGAACTGCAGGTTGAACGAGTTGTAAGAGGTCCTGAACGTAAAGTCAAGCGCTCTGGTACTCAGGTCCTCGCCCAACACGAGGAGGTCGCTGGCGGCATCAAGCTCCACAGGATTGATGATACAATAGACGGGAGGCTCCACACCGGTAAGCATCTCGTGATAGGCACTGAAGTTCAGCTCACTGCCATCGCGATGAATCATCCTCAATGACGTCGACAAATACCAGCCGTCACATGTGCCATACCAACCCAGGTTGAAGTGGAAATAGCCATCGCTGTTATAGCCATCGCAGATAAACGCGTGTCCCGCATCATTGGGATCGTCGGCCGAATAAAGGATGGGGCGACCGGCATCAAGCTCAGTCTTCATCATCGACTCCCACTGGCTGGTGGTATAGGAGCTCCACCAACCATCTTTGCTCACATCCTTGGCATTGGAGCTGTAACCGAAATTCTTCATGGCGCTCAACTGGCTCGAAACCTGAGCTCCGCTGCCGTTGGGGCTGTAAGCCATCTTTGACGCTTGACCACAATAGCGTGAGAGCTTCGCAACTTCCTGGGCCTGTTCGTCGGTATAGACATCCTGGACGAGCATGCTGTTATCCCAATCCCAATGGCAATAGGAAGGCAGCATCTTGGAGTAGTCGAATGTCGTGGCAGGCAAGGCGGGAACGTTGCCGTAACCTGAGCTGTAGAACGAGGACATCGCACTGCACGAGGTGGGATACTGCCAGTAGTACATCACCTGGGCCATTGCCGTGGCGATGCAGCCCACGACGCAGTACTCGCCGTTCTTCATCGGACACTGCAGGCAATAGGGCAACTCCTGACCCCAAGTCGTCTTGATGAGCGGCTCGACACCCACCGTAGCCGCGAGTTTAGGCTCGACAATCACCAGGTCATCGGCGGTATAGGACAGCAAGAATTCCATCTCCTGCTTATAGCCGTTAAGCAAGCCTTGCAGGCCGTAAGGCAGATGGTTGAAATCCAGGGAGCCCTTGTCGCTGTAACCCAACACCCTTGCCGCACGGTCCTCACCAGCAACAATAATAAAACCTCCACCCTTGATGTTGAAGGCATAATAATCGTTGGCTCCTACCACTGCGGCCGAGGGCTCGGCATGGACGAGCGAGAGGTCACCCATGGCGGGTGCATTCAACATTCCGTTCTTAGCGGTAACATGATGTTTCAGAAAAGTTGAGGCAACGCCTTTGGCGGCATTGGCATCGACACTGGCGGCGTTCACTTGCAATGCAGTCACTGCAAGAGTCGCTAACATTGATAATTTAAAGAATTTCTTGGTCTTCATAGTGCTTTTGTGTTTTAAGGAATATAATGAATAAATTAAATACCGAGGAGATATTCGATCAGTGTGGTCACGTCGGTGATGGTGAGCGTCGAGTCAGAGCCGTCGAGCATCTTGGCCACCAGTTCGGTCACATCGGTGATGGTGAACGGAGCATTGTACTTGGCCAGCCTGCCGACAACCTCCAGTTTACCGGCCTCAACATTCTGGACGGGAACAAGCTGGGTCGGGGTGTTCAGGTAATAGTACAACGCCATGTTATAGGTGCCGCTTTGCAGGGTTGTGGGCAAGGTGAGCGCTCCTAACACGTTGCTGCCCTGCTCAAAGCGTACACGGCTCAGGGTGAAGGCGTTGCTCTGGGTTACCACGTTGTCCTGGTCATCGGTGAGGGCGAACACGAGGCGCACCGTCTGATAACTGGTTCTGAGGGTAACATTATTGGCCTGGGGAGCCATGTTGTCACCCAAAATCATCACCTGGTCATTGGCTGAGATGGACTCGACGGCAAGTTCGATGTAGTTGGGAGGAGTAATGCCGGTGAGCATCTCGTGACCGGAATTGAACTTCAGTTCGTCGCCGTCACGATGGGTCATGTTCAAGGCCGTGGACAAATACCAACCATCGCAGGTGCCGTACCAGCCGAAGTTGAAGTGGAAGTAATTATCATTGTTATAGCCGTCGCAGATAAACGCGTGTCCGCCGGCAGCCGGGTCATTGGCTGCATACAGGATGGGGCGCCCAGCGTTGAGCTCGGCCTTCATCATGGCCTCCCACTCGCTGGTTGTGTAGTTTGAACTCCACCAACCGCTCTTGGTCACATACTGGGCGTTGGAGCTGTATCCAAACTGTTTCATCGCGGCGAGCTGGTCGCTGGTGTAGGCACCGCTGCCCTCAGGGCTGTATCCCATCTCCACGGCCTGTCCGCAGTAGCGTGAGAGCTTGGCCACTTCCTGGGCCTGCTCGTCGGTGTATAAGTCCTGTACGAGTTGGCTGTACTCATAGTCCCAGTGACAATAGGAAGGAAGCATCTTGGAGTAGTCAAACGTCGTTGCGGGCAGGGCCTGTAAAGTAGTATGTATATCATAGCAATAATAGGAAGATACGCCATTGCACGATGTGGGGTACTCCCAGAATTTCATGACCTGAGCCATCGCCGTGGCGACACAGCCTACAACACAGTATTCGTTCTGATAAACGGGGCACTGCAGGCAGTAGGGCAACTCTTGGCCCCAATTGGTCGAGATGAGCGGTTCCACACCAATGACCTTCTGTAATGATGTATTGGCATGGACGGGAACAAGGTCATCTCCCTTATAGGTCTGGAGATATTCAATTTCGCGCTTATAGCTGTCGAGCAGGCCCTTGAGATTGTAGGGCAGATTGTTGAAATCCAGATGCCCCTGTTCGCTATAGCCCAGCACGCGGGCGGCACGATCTTCACCCGAGATGATGATGAATCCCCCACCCTTCACGTTGAAGGCATAGTAGTCATTGGCCCCGTTCACCTGGCTGGAGGCTTCAACATAGGCCAATTGGATCTCGGAAAGACGTGTAGCATTAAATCTTCCTTGATGAGAAGCGGAGTGAGCTGTGATAAAATCACCTGCCATAACACGAGCGGTGGCCACGTCAACGTTAGCCGAACGGGCCTGCAATGAGCACATAGCCACCATTGCAAGCGCACAAATAAAGGATAACTTCCTGTTAATCATAATTTTAATGTTGATTATAAATGATTTTACGTTAATATTTGTTCAAAAACAAGCCGTTAATGGATGACAAAAATAATACAAAAATGAAAATAAGTAATAAATTATAACTAAAAAAATATCAATTTCCACTTTACTGCTCTCTCTGGGTCAAACAATCGGCACAACCCGAAGGGATGACAATAAAATGTCGCAACCCGATGCCAAAAAATTATTTTTAGTTAAGAAAGAAAAAAAACGTCCGATTTGCGATTGTAAACCGATTTTATTTTGTAACTTTACCGCCCAAATTTAATGTAATACCAAAATGGGCAAAAGTCAAGTCAACAACAATAAGAGAACAGAGGACGACCAGAGCATTTACAACCCCGACATTAGCGGTGTCAAGCGTACTGATGATTACTTGAGACGGCAGGAAGCCGAACAGGCGATGGCCGAGGAGAACGTCAAGTGGTGGCAACGATACATGGGATTTGTCCAGAACGGCAATTTCAAGCTGTTCATGGGCATCGTAATGCTCTTTGTGGGCATATATCTGCTGATATCGTTCCTGTCGTTCTTCCTCTCGTCGGGGATGAGCGACCAGGACCGCATCGTTAACTACTCGATGATCGAGAACGCCCGCGTGCCGGACCAGATCCGTAACGCTGGTGCCGCTGTCGGCGCTTCGCTGAGTGATTTCTTTATCTCGAGCGGCGTCGGCGTTGCAGCGTTTATCATTGTGGTATGGTTCATTGTGTTGGGAATGAGGCTATTGCGCAAGCAGCGCACGCACTTTTTTCACTATACGTTAATCTGCCTGTTCAGCCTGTTCACCTTTTCTATAGTTGTGGGGGCAGCGACCTATTTTGTCAAACCCTTCACGTTCTTCCCCTTGGGTGGCTACTTCGGTTTCTACGCCAACAAGTGGCTGCTGGGGCTGGTGGGTGTTTACGGCATGGTAGCGGTAAATATCCTCATCCTAATGCTGTGGGTATTCCTTACCTACAAGACCTTAACGGCCCTGTATAAGCAAGTGCGCCAAAGCATCGAGAAGACCCGTGGACACGGCAAGGAGGACGCCGAGCGCGTGGTTAACCAGCAGGGCCAGTCGGCCTTCCTGGGTGGTGAGCAGCAGGTGCATGAAGAGCCTAAAGAAGAAGAGTCGGCACGCCCATCAATCATGCAGCGCCGACGCAAGCAGCGTAAAGGTCAGGCCGAAGACGTGTCTTCAAACGACGCTCCTGCCCACCTCAAGCCCATCAAGGCGAGCACCGACGTGAGCAACCCTCACGACCCCACTGGCGAATACCGCCACTACCGTTTCCCCACCCTGGACTTGCTGCAAGACATCCGCATGAATCCCAACAGCGTGGACAAGCAGGAACAGGACGAGAACAAGGAGCGCATTCGCGACACCTTGAGCAAATACGGCATCGAGATCAAGGAAATCATGGTTCATGTGGGACCGACGGTGACCCTGTTTGAGATTGTACCGCAGGATGGCGTGCGCGTCAACAAGATTCGCGGACTCGAGGATGACATCGCCTTGAGCCTTGCAGCCCTGGGTATCCGCATCATCGCGCCCATGCCCGGCAAGGGAACCATCGGCATCGAGGTGCCCAACCGCGACCCGCAGGTCGTGCCCATGCGCGAGGTGCTTGGTTCCAAGGCCTTCCAGGAGAGCCGTGCCAAGTTGCCGATGTGCCTGGGTTGCACCGTGAGCAACGAGGTGTTTATCGCCGACTTGACTAAGATGCCGCACCTGCTGGTTGCCGGTGCGACCGGTAAAGGTAAATCGGTCGGTTTGAACGCCATCATCACATCATTACTATATAAGAAGGGCCCGTCGGAGCTGAAGTTTGTCCTCGTCGATCCCAAGCGCGTCGAGTTCAGCGTGTATGCCGACCTGGAGAAATACTACTTCGCCAAGGCTCCCGGTGAGGAAAAAGCCATCATCACCGACACCGACCGCGTCATCAAGACCCTCAACTGCCTCGTTCAAGAGATGGAAGACCGCTACCGCGTGTTTGAGGAAGTAAGGGTACGCAACGTGAGCGACTATAATGAAATGTGGCGCCGTGAACTGCGAGAGGTGCGCGACGAGCATGGTGAGAAGAAATACCAGTACATGCCCTACATCGTGGGCATTATCGACGAGTTCAGCGACATGATCATGACCGCAGGCAAGGAGGTCGAGACCCCGCTCGTGCGCATCGCCCAGAAGGCCCGCGCCGTGGGTATCCACATGATCATCGCCACCCAACGCCCGTCGTCTAAGGTCATCACCGGTCTGATTAAGGGTAACTTCCCGGGCCGCATCGCCTTCGCCGTAGCCCAGCGCATTGATAGCCAGATCATCATCGACCGTACGGGAGCCCAGCAGCTCATCGGCCGCGGAGACATGCTGTTCCAAATCGACGGCGAGCTGACGCGCCTGCAGTGCCCGTTTGTCGACACGCCCGATATTGTGCGCATCTGTGACTTCATCAAGGAGCAGGAGGACAACGACCGTGATATCAACCATGAGGAGCCTTACATGCTGCCCGAGTACGTCGGTAAGGACGAGGGAGGCGGCAGTGACGCCAACGTGGGCAACGTCAAGGACCGCGACCCGCTGTTTGAGGAAGCCGTGCGATTTGTTGTCATGGGCAACACCGCCAGCACGTCATCGCTGCAGCGCCGTTACGAGATTGGCTACAACCGAGCCGGTCGCCTGATGGACCAGATGGAGCATGCCGGAATTGTTGGCCCTGCTCAGGGCAGCAAGCCGCGTCAAGTGCTTGTCAGTCCCATGGACATTGACCAACTTTTCCCTTAAAATGATTCACAGGGTGCCTAAATTGGCACCCTTTTTGCAGCATAGAGTCATTGTAATCACCGAAATATTTAAGTCATGACAATGAAGAGAATTTTTATAGTATTCATTACCACGCTGGCGGCTATTGTCGCCCTGGCTCAGACGCCAAGCGCTATTCTTGATAAATGTGTAGCGGCCATCAATGCCGGTGGAGGCGTTACCGCCAATTACACCATCACCTCGGCCCAAGGCACGAGCAACGGCACCATCGCCATGCAAGGATCTAAGTTCCGCATCATCTCCCCCGAGGCAAAAAGCTGGTTTGACGGCAAGACGCAATGGTCATGGTCTCCTGTCACGGGAGAGGTCAACATCACATCTCCCACTGCCGACGAGCTGCAGATGACCAACCCCCTGGCTGCCGCCAGTCACTTCAAGGCGAACTTCAACATGAAGAAGGCCAAGGCCCAAACGCCAAAGACTAAGGTCATCAAGCTCACGCCCAAGAAAAAAGACAACATCAAGACGCTGTGGCTGTACTTTGACGAAAACACCTCGTTGCTGAGGACCGCCCGCTTCGAGATGAACGATAAAACGGTTTACACCATCAAAATCACCAATTACAAGCACAAGTCGCTGCCTGCATCGACTTTCACCTTCGATAAATCGCAGGTTCCCGCCGGCACACAGGTCGTGGACTTGAGGTGATCAGGCATCAGAAATTGGCAAGCATATCAAGGTTGTGTCATAATTGTGACTCGCTAATATAACCATGCCCGCAGGGTGGTTACAGTTTAAGAAGTTGAATGATGACACACAACCACTTGAAAATTAAATAACCGAACGATGATACAGTATTTTGTGGGACCCCTAGTGGGTGCCGTAATCGGATATATCACCAACGATATCGCCATCAGGATGTTGTTCAGGCCGCATCAGGCCAAATACATCATGGGCATCCACGTGCCCTTTACTCCCGGCATCATTCCCAAGGAGAAAAGCCGTATCGCAACCGCCATCGGCAAAGCCATCAGCGACAATCTGATAAACCGCGAGGTGCTCGAGAAGAGCCTGCTGAGCGATGACATGCTCACCAAGATCGGCAATGCCATCGACGAATTTGTCTCTACCCAGAGCCATAATGACGAGACCATTGAGCAGTTTGCCGGGCATTACCTTCCCCAAGAGGATATCGACGCCATGCGCGAAGACGTCACCAGTGGCATTGTCAAAATGCTCACCAGCAAACTCGAGGATAGCCACTTGGGCGAAAATATCGCCCGTATGGCTACCGAGCACGTTATGGAGAAGACGCGCAACAGCCTGGCCGGCCGATTGGGAGCCGACATGCTGCTGCAACCCGTCGCACAACTTGTCGAGGGTTTCCTGGCCAAGCACATCAACGAAATCCTGAAGAATAATTCACGGCAGATGGTTACGGGACTTGTCAAGGAGGAGTCCGAACATCTCACGAGCATGACCATGAGCCAGCTCATTGCGGGCCATGAGGAGCAGGTGACCCAGGCAAGAAGCGGCATCCTGAGTGCCTATCGCGTCATCATCACCGAGCATCTGCCGCGCATCCTTCAGGATATCGACATCAGCGCCATCGTCGAGCAGCGCATCAACGATATGGACATGGAAGAGGCCGAGGCCATCATCCTCGACGTGATGAAAAAGGAGCTACGCGCCATCGTCTGGCTAGGTGCCCTGCTGGGTTCCATCATGGGTACCCTTACTGCCATCTTCTGAGAAACAGCAGTTAGATTAACGTGAGTTCAACGAAATTAAAGTACTGATGCTCAATGCTTCTAGTCTGTAGAGACGCAAAATTTTGCGTCTCAAGGGTAGCATAATGGTAATTTTACCGATTGGAGACGCAAAATTTTGCGTCTCTACAGGTCTCAGATGGCAAACTCATTGATATCTAAAGTATACTTTCGTCGAACTCATGTTAGATTATAACAATGCAGGCGGCCTTAACGGGTCGCCTGCATTGTTATTGGATAAGTCGTGATGACTGTTACTCGACTTGCCAGGTGTCACCAGCCATGATGACGTCACGCAGGCAGGTAAAGCCATGTAAAGCCTTGGCTTGCTCAACCTGCTCGGCAACGGAGGTCTCATAGGTGGGAGCCTCAACGGCGCGGATGACACCGAGGGCCACGGGAAGATCGGTACCGTCCATCTTGGCCAGCATCTGGTGGAGGAAGTTGCTCTCGCAGTGTGCGTCGTGAACGAGCACGTCGTCGATGGTGTAACCGTCCTCGCCGATGGTTACGGCCTTAAGGCCGAAGCCGTCCTGCACGAGTCCACGATTATTGTCCTTGCCGAAGATCATCTTCTCGCCATGAACGAGGTGGATGGTGCGGTCGGCACGGTACTCACGATCGGTGATATTGCGATGAATGCCGTTGTTGAAGATCATGCAGTTTTGCAGAATCTCAACCACCGAGCAACCCTTGTGGGCAGCAGCGGCCATCATCACTTCCTGGCTGATGTTCAGTTCCACGTCAATGCTGCGGGCGAAGAAAGTGCCGCGAGCGCCGAAGGTCAATTCAGCGGGCACAAAGGGATCCTCGGTCGTTCCGTAGGGCGACGACTTGGACTTGAAGCCACGGGCGCTGGTCGGAGAGAACTGACCTTTGGTCAGGCCGTAAATACGGTTGTTGAGCAACAACAGGTTGACGTCGATATTGCGGCGCACCTCATGGATAAAGTGGTTGCCACCGATGGCCAGACAGTCACCATCACCCGAAATCTGCCATACGGTCATGTCGGGATTGGCGGTCTTGAAACCCGTTGCGACAGCACCGCCACGTCCGTGGATGGTGTGGAAGGCATAGGTGCGGGTGTAATAAGGCAGACGCGAACTGCAACCGATACCCGAAATGACGGCGGTCTCCTCGGGAGCGATATTGAGCTGTGCCATCGCCTTGAGCAAAACATTAAGCACTGCGTGGTCACCGCAACCGGGGCACCAGCGGACGGGCTGATTGTTCTTGTAATCAAGCGGCTTGCGAGCCGTGGTCTCGATATTGTTATTGTTCTTTTCCATTAGAATTCCTCCTCCATCAAAATGTTTTTAACTCCGTCGATGATTTCCTGAACCAGGAACGGCTGGCCCTGCACCTTGTTGATGTGGCAGATGTTCAGGTTAGGAATCTTGCTCTGCAGGTAAGCGGCCAATTGACCGGTGTTCAACTCGGCCACGATCACCGTCTTGAAGCGGCTGAGCAGCTCGGCGGTGTTCTTGGGCAGCGGGTTGATGTAGCGGATGTGGGTCATGGCGATGCGCACACCCTCGTCGTTCAAGCGGTTCACGGCGTCAAGGATGTGACCATAGGTACTACCCCATCCCAGGATGATGGTATCGGCGCCGGAGTCGCCCTTTAGCTTGAGCTCGGGGATATCGTTGGCGACGTTGGCAATCTTCATGCGGCGTGTCTCGACCATGTGAGCATGGTTGATGGGGTCGTTGCTGAGGACGCCCAGGTTATAGTCCTTCTCAAGGCCGCCGACAACATGCTCCAAACCGGGCGTGCCGGGGATGGCCCAATAGCGGATGCCCAGAGCGTTGCGCATGAACGGAGTCCACGTGGGCTTCAAGGCCTCGGGGACATAGTTGGGCTTGATGGCGGGATATTCACCCTCCTCGGGTACTCGCCATGCCGATGAACCGTTAGCGATAAAGGCGTCGGTCAAGAGGATGACAGGCGTCATGTGCTCGATAGCGATGCGTGCTGCCTGGAAGGCCATCTTGAAGCAATCGGTGGGCGACGCCGCGGCGAGCACAACGAGAGGGCTCTCACCGCTACGGCCGTAGAGTGCCTGATTCAAGTCGGTCTGCTCGGTCTTGGTGGGAAGACCGGTCGAGGGGCCGCCACGCTGCACGTCAACGAGCACGAGCGGGAGCTCGGCCATCACTGCCAGACCCAGGGCCTCGCTCTTGAGCGCAAGACCAGGACCCGAAGTCGTTGTCACTGCCAGGTGTCCGGCAAAAGCGGCGCCGACAGCCGAACAGATGCCACCGATCTCATCTTCCATCTGGATGGCTTTCACACCCAGGTCGCGGCGCTTGGCCAGCTCGTGAAGAATGTCGGTAGCGGGAGTAATGGGGTATGAACCCAGGAACAAGGGACGACCGCTCATCTCCGAGGCCATAATCAGACCCCAAGCGGTGGCCTTGTTGCCGCTGACGTCGGTATAGGTGCCAGGGCGTACGTCATCGCTCTGGATACGGTAGGTCGATACCGTGGCGTGGATATTGTGTCCATAGTTGTAACCACCCTTGATGACCAGCTCGTTGGCGGCATAAACGTCGGGCTTCTCGGCGAACTTGGCCTTGAGGAACTTCAACGGAGCCTCCATGGGACGGTTGAAGAGCCAGCAGACGAGACCCAACGCGAACATGTTGCGGCACTTGAGCTGGGCCTTCAGGTCCATGCCGGTGTCCTTGAGTGCCTCCTTGACCATCGTGGTGATGGGCGCCTCGATGACCTGTGCCTTGAGGTTCAGCTCCTCATAGGGGTCGTCGGTCGTGTAGAGCGCCTTGTCGAGTCCGGCCTGGGTAAATGTGTCGATGTCAACAATCGCGGCACCACCCTTACGCAAGAACTGGGCATTCATCTTGAGGGCTGCGGGATTCATTGCCACGAGCACATCACACTCGTCACCGGGCGTGTGCACACCATGACCGATGTGAACCTGGAAACCAGACACACCACCCAAGGAGCCTTGCGGGGCACGTACCTCGGCGGGATAATCGGGGAACGTGGAAATGCGGTCGCCGAGTCCCGCACTGACGTTAGAGAAAATGTTGCCAGCCAGCTGCATACCATCGCCGCTATCGCCTGAAAAGCGCACGACAATGCTCTGCCGGAACTGGACTTTTGCTTTTTCTGCTTTTTCTGCCATGTCTTTGTAAATACTATAGTAAATACCGTGTTTTGAAAAACTTCGGCAAAAGTACAACTTATTTCTTTACCAGCATCCATTTCTTGAATATTTTGTGAATATTATTAACTTAACGAAGCCACATCGTGTTGTCATGGCGGAAAATCATGAAGGAAAGCCGTCCATAGGAAGTCATTGTGTCTCTCAAAGTCCATATAAAAACCATCAGGGAGTGTATTCACGAAATAATGATGAAAAACAGTAAGAGTAAACGGCATTTTTTTAATATTTTTATTGGTAAAACTTGCTTAATCTAAAGATTGTGGTTAATTTTGCAAGTTGTAGTTAGTGTTTTCTAGAAAGACGCAAACTGCAAAATGATGCGACAAATACTTACAGTTTATTCATATTATTAATTTTATTAACTAAGTGTCTATGAAGAAATTATTTACTTTATTCTCAATGATGTTGATGCTTGCTTTCTCATCGCAGGCACAATATTACATCGTGGGTAATGCTCCTTTTGGAGACTGGAATCCCGGCGGTGGCGTCGAGATGACACTGAACGCTGATGGTACGTACAGTTACACTGCTACCATCAACGGTTCGGTATGGTTTGTGTTTGCCAGTGGCTTGGACTCCAACTGGGATACGTTCAATGCCAATTATCGCCTCGGCCCCGCTGGCTCTGACTTAGAGGTTGGTGTTAACACCTGGTATGACACCCCCAATGGCGGTGACAAGTCGTACAAGTTCACCGGTGGGGGTGAGTATGTTTTCACCTTCAATCCGTTCATCAAGAAATTCAAGATTGATGGTTATGTTCCTCCCTTCGTTCTCGAGAGCTGCACCGTGGCCGGTATTCCGACAAGCGTATTCGGCACCGAGTGGGACCAGAACAACACCGACAACGACATGCTCGAGCAGGCTGACGGCACCTACATTCTGCAGAAGTTCGGTTGCGAACTTGGCGCAGGTACCGAGGTACAGTTCAAGATTGTGGGCAACCACGACTGGGGCTCAGCTTGGCCCAACGAAAACGTTGTCATTCCCATCGAGGAGAGTGGTCTGTATGACTGCACCTTCACCTTCAACCCCGAGGACAAGAGTGTTGGCTACGAGCTGAGAAGTTCTGGCAGCTTTGACGTCATCACTGGCGAGTTGTACATCCTGGGTGAGGTGAACGGTAATGGCTGGGATCCCAGCAATGGTGTGAAGATGGACACCGAGGACGGTAACATCTTTACCGCCGAGATCACCACTGCAGGCGAGAACATCGACGAGGTCGACGGCAACGGCTACAGCTTCTTCTCATTCACGACCAAGCTGGCCGAGACTCCTGACGCATGGTCGAGCATCGCTGCTTACCGCCTGGGCGCCCTCGAGGATGGCTTCCCCCTGACCGAGGACATGTTTGGCGTAGAGCTCGGCATGGGCAACTTCGGTTCGACCTACAGCTTCAAGGTTCCTGCCGGCACCTACAAGTTGACGGTTGACGTTGAGAACAAGATGATGATGATCGAGGCTGCTGGTGAGCCCATTGAACCCGAGGAGGGTTACAAGATCGAGAAGATCTGGGAGATCACCGACCTCTCGTTCCTGACCACCAACGACGCACGTCAGGGCTTCGGTATGAACGGCAAGTTCTATATCAACAACAAGGCCACTCAGACCGTGAACGTTATCGGCAAGAACGGCCTGACCGAGACCACCTATCCTGGCGGTACCAACTGCGGTATCACCCGTGATGAGGCTGGTAACCTGGTTATCAGCAATGCTGCCTTCCCCAGCCCTTGGGAGAATGCCACCATCAAGGTCATCAACCCCGAGACCAACGAGATGAAGGAATACACTGTTCCTGCCGAGTGCACCATCGAAGGTCGCTGCGACTTCCTTGGCTTCGCCCAGGGTAACCTCATGGAGGACGGTGTTCTTTACCTGACCGGTGCCACCAACAACGGTGTATCCATCATGACTATCAGCGGTGGTGAGGTTAATACCGACGAGTGCTATGCTGCACCTTGCGACGGTCTGTCACCCACCAGCTCGACCGTGATCAACTTCTTCACCAACCTGGCCGGTGAGGAGGCTCTGCTCTACGTGACCCGCAACGCTGTTCCCGTCAAGCTTGCTGCCGATGGTGACGGCTTTGTTGCCACTCCCGTCGTGCTGCCCGGTAAGGGTGCCTGCAACGGTATCTTCCCGTTCGTTTGGGACGAGAAGGAGCTGTACATCTATCCTCAGGAGCCCAACTACCAGAACGGCTTTGCTATCGCCGAGGACGGTGCCGAGGAGCCCATCGTGGTTGTTCCCACCTCTGTTGCCGCTAACGCTAACGGTTTCCAGTGCGACTGGCTGAATGCCGAGGTTGACCAGGCCGGTGTTACCATCTATCAGTACTATCCTGGTGGCAACATCACCGTTTACCGCCTGACCAACAACACCGGTGGTATTGAGGAACTCATCTCTGACACCAACAAGGTTATTGCTGGCGTTCGCTACTACAACATCATGGGTCAGGAGATGACCGAGATCAACGGTCTGACCATCGTTGTTACCACCTACACCGACGGTAGCCACAGCGCTGTGAAGGTTTTCAAATAAGCCATAAGCTATAGAGCTATTAGGCTTTAGAACCTTCAAAGCCAACAAACACGGGGCGATGCCAATTGCGGCATTGCCCCGTTGCTTGTATCCTAACTTATTATGGGTTGGATTTACGGCATCATTTCACGGTACGGTAAGTGTCGTCGTCAAGGTGCTCGACAAAGCCTTCGTCCACTAGGAACGAGAGCATGCTGATGACCTCGTCGCGTGGGAATGACAGGGTGCTGAGGAACTCCTCAAGGCGCCTGGGACGCAAGCCCGCCATGTAGAGAATGCCCTGCTGCACGTCCTCGGGCTGATGGTCGGCGCGTTTGCGACGGTCTATGCACAGGTCGCAGTGGCCACAATCATCGTCGGCCCGCTCGCCGAAGTATCCCAGCAGCATGCGCTCGCGGCAACCGTTGTCGCTGTAGGCATAGTTGATGATGGCCTCGATGCGGTCGGTCATGCGTTGGCGCAGGTCTTCATAGACGGCACGGGGAATGAGCACATGCTTGGGCTCCTCGCGGGATGTGGTATATATAATATAAGGTGTGCGTTTGCGGGGAACGTAATGGAGGATGTGCATCCTGGTGAGCTCAAGCAGTGAATTATAGATGGTTTCCTGGTCAAGCCCCGTCCTGAAGGCGATCACATCCTCGTTGATGAAAACGTAGTCGGCAAACAGGCCGGTATATAACCTGAGGATGGCTTGCAGCACCTGGTCGGCACCGGGGGTAGTCGTGTCCAAGTCGTAAAGCTGTTCCTTCTTGGCCAGAATCATCACGCGGGACTGGGTCTCGATTTCCTCGACGAACTCGATGTAGCCCGCCTGGGTGAGAATCTTCAAGGCGTTGTGGGTGGGCAACACCGGGAGGTCAAAAGTGCGGCAGAAGAGGTTGAAGTTGAAATCATACATGCGCTGGTAGCCCTCGCCAATGCTCACCTCGAGAAAATTACCCACTCGCTCATAGACGCTGCGGATGAAATCCTTGTCGGGGAACGCCTCGGTGACGTGGCGACGCAGGGTGCGCTGGTCGGTGTGCTTGACCAGCAGCACGGCATAGGAGCGCTTGCCGTCACGGCCTGCCCTACCCGCTTCCTGGTAATACTCCTCAAGCGAATTCGGCACATCAACATGAACCACCAGCCGCACGTCGGGCTTGTCGATACCCATGCCGAAGGCGTTAGTGGCCACCATCACGCGGCACTCATCACTGGTCCACTTGTTCTGCTTGTCCTCCTTGTCCTCGACATAGAGTCCGGCATGATAATAATCGGCATGTATGCCCGAGCGGTTGAGTTCATCGCTGATCTGCTTGGTGCGCTTGCGGGACCGCACATAGACTATCGCCGTTCCAGGAACCGAGCGCAGGATGTGAATCAGCTCAGTGATTTTTTCCTCGGTAGGACGTACGACATAGGTCAAATTGTCTCGTGCAAAGCTCATCGACAGCACGTTGGGCGCCTTGAAGGCCAGACACCGCTGGATGTCCTCGACCACTACAGGCGTGGCTGTTGCCGTCAACGCCAACACAGGAACCGACGGAAAAAGCTTGCGCACTTTGACAATCTGCAGGAATGAAGGGCGGAAATCGTATCCCCACTGCGAGATGCAGTGAGCCTCATCAACGACGATAAGGCTGACAGGCATCTGGCGCAACCGCTCCAGGAACGATTGCGATTGAAGACGCTCGGGAGAGACGTAGAGGAACTTGCAGTTGCCGTAGAGGCATTTCTCGTAGGTGCGATTCACCTCGGCACGCGTCAATCCAGCATAGAGGTAGGTCGCCTTGATGCCTAGGGAGCGCAGGCGGTCCACCTGGTCCTTCATCAGCGAAATGATGGGCGTGACAACAAGGGCCATCCCGTCGATCGCCATTGTGGGAACCTGAAAAGTAATGGATTTGCCGCCGCCCGTGGGCATCAGCCCCAGCGTATCTCGTCCGTCAAGAACCGACTCGATGATATCCTGTTGCAGGGGCCTGAACGCGTCATACCCCCAATATTTCTTGAGGATATCAAGAATCGGCCTGCCCGGACTCGGCATCGTCGTGCAGTTTTATCGCTTTGACCATGAGCTGTAACGTCGTGCTGGCACGATGACGGGTCTCCTCGATCGTGTAGCAGATGTCCACAGGCTTACCTGCCTTGAGCGCCTCGTTGAAGCCGGCCATACCAAACGCGATGGCATTGTTCATCGTGTTGCCGTACTCGTCCTTGAGATCCAGCTTGATGTGCTCCATCTTTTTGCCGACGACCTTGCTGGTGCCCACGTCATAGACCTTGCGCGTCACAAACAACGGCTTGTTGTTGCCTGGCCCATAGGGGTTGAGCATGCGCAGGTAGCGCAAGAAAGCGCCGTTGATGTCGCTGAACTTGAGTTCGCAGTCGATATCCATGGCCGGAGTCACCTGTTCGTCCTGGATGTGCTCTTCGACATAGGCCGTGAGGCGACGACGGAATTCAGGTATATTTTCCTCCTTGATCGACAGACCGACCGCATTGGTGTGGCCACCGAAGGTCTCAAGCAGGTCGCGGCAGGACTTAATCGCCGTATAGACGTCAAATCCGCGTACCGACCTCGACGAGCCGGTAGCGATGCCATCGGCATAATAGGTGAGCACTACCGACGGGCGGAAGTACAACTCGGCGAGTCGTGCGGCGACAATGCCGATGACTCCCTTGTGCCAGTTGCGGTCATAAATCACGATAGGTTTCTTGCCGTCAAGCACCTGGGCGTGGCTCTCAATGATCTCGTTGGCCTCGACAGTGACTTGGCTGTCCAGCTCCTTGCGGTTGCTGTTATACTGGTCGATGCGCTTGGAAATCTCCATCGCGCTCTGCATGTTGCGTGACACCAGCAGCTCTACCGACTCCTGGCCCGACTCCATGCGGCCCGACGCGTTGATGCGCGGCCCGATCTTAAAGATGATGTCGTTGATGGTGAGTTCGTGACGGTTCAAGCCGCAGGTACGGATAATGCTTCGCAAGCCCACATTGGGATTGTTGTTCAAGCGCCGCAGCCCGTAGAACATCATCACGCGGTTCTCGCCCGTGAGCGGGACGATATCGGCGGCGATGCTGACGGCCACCAGGTCAAGCAGCGCGTCAAGGTTATACATCGAACCGAGGCCGTTGCTCTTGGAGAACGCTTGCATGAACTTGAAGCCCACACCACAGCCCGACAGCCCCTTGTAGGGGTATGTGTCGTCAACGAGCTTGGGATTCAGGATTGCCGCCGCATCAGGCAGGACATCATCGGGGACATGGTGGTCACACACGATGAAGTCTATGCCCTTCTCCTTGGCATAGGCGATTTCGTCAACTGCCTTGATACCGCAGTCGAGCACTATGATCAGACTCACTCCGATAGACTCGGCGTAATCGATGCTCTGCAACGAAATTCCATACCCGTCGTCGTCTCGCGTCGGGATATAGTACACCAGATCGGAGTAAATGTTCAGAAGATACTTATACACGAGCGCTACCGCCGTGGTGCCGTCCACGTCGTAGTCTCCATATACCATGATCTTCTCTTTTGCCCCTAACGCGTGATTCAATCTGGCCACTGCCTTGTCCATGTTCTTCATCAAGAACGGATCGTGCAGTTGTTGGAGCGACGGGTAGAGGAAGTCGTGGACGGCATCCGCGTCTTTCAAGCCCCTGAGCACCAACAACCGAGCGATAGCGGGGCAGTTGGGGAACTGGGCCGCCAGCTGCTCCATGGCAATGCGTTCGTCGGATGTTAGAGGTAAGTAATTCCATTTACTTATCATTTATGTTAGTTTTTTTAATATGCAAAAACAGGGGCTCACTACCGCGGAGCAATGAGCTAGTGGAGAAATATATCTATAAGTCTGGTTGACAATCAATTGAAGCACCGGTTTTCAAGAAGCCCCATCAACAGGATGCCACCGATCGCCTCTAGTCACCCATTTTACTGCCACAAAATTACTGCAAAATACACATTTTTACAATACTATTCCTATCAAATTCATCAACTTTTAATCGTTATTAGCATTATTTAACAGGCGTCCTGCGATTTCCTGTGTCTCCGGGAAATAGAGCGCAGAGAACAATATTTGTAAAGTATTAGTTTAATATAGATATGATAACTAGCTAATAGTTAATGAGTTCAATTTAATAATCAATTTTGAGCCATGTTTCAAGACGGAATTGAATGGAAATGGCTTCAGCGGGGAGATAGTGGCCCCCTTCGGGGCCCATAGAGAGGGGGCCTTACTCCCCAGGCCACACGAGGCCTGCGGCCTGTGCGCCCTGGGGTTGCCTCGATTCAAGGCCGCTGGCCTTGTCGTGGTCTTCGACCACTATAGCCCTAACTTTTATCGGGTGAGCGGTGATAGCAGCTGCGTGGGACAAAAAAAATGACCGCCAATCGATTACTCGATCAGCGGCCATCGTTTGGAGGTCGCTAGCGGATTCGAACCGCTGTGCCCGGTTTTGCAGACCGATGACTAAACCACTCATCCAAGCGACCTTTCGTGATTAGCGGTGCAAAATTACTGCTATTTTTCGACCTGTGCAACTTTATCGGCACATTTTTTTGCAGAAATTTTATCGCGCTTCTGGCAGACGTCCTGTAATTTGCAGCCTACACAGGCATTTAGCGTCGTTTTTTCGCCACGGCTCGTGGATGATATCATCCGCGCCACGGCAATAATCGCAGCTATTACAATGATGGCAACAATGATATATTGAACCGTCTCACTCATCATTCATCTACTATTTGGATACTATTTGGACGATTTGAATTTCTTTTTTACCATCGAAGACAACTTAGCCGGCGTTAAATCGGCCGGATATTCCTCAAACGACAGTATCGTGTGGCAACCGTTCCTGTATTCACTGCAGCCATAGGCGGTCTTGCCCTTGACCAGGTGACCCTTACCGCAAACGGGGCACGGAATCTCAACGATGCTCTTGATTCGCGGGGCCCGTTGCTTCTTGGGCTTGCCTTCTCCGCCCGTCGCCGGGGATTTTGGTTTTGACGGCTTACCCTGCTCAACAGCAATGCTGCCGCTACTGTTGTCACGCAACACATTGAGCACGATCTCCCCAATCATTTTCTTGAGTTCGTCAATGAACTGGACTGGGCTATACTCTCCCCTCTCAATTTCGCGCAATTTTTTCTCCCACAGACCCGTGAGTGACGCACTCTTGAGCAATGGTTCATGTATGGTGTCAATGAGTTGGATTCCCGCCATGGTCGGGGCGAGACTCTTGCGCTCCTTGCGAATATAGCGACGCTTGAACAACGTCTCGATGATGGCGGCACGTGTCGATGGGCGGCCAATGCCGTTTTCCTTCATCGCGTCGCGCAGTTCCTCATCATCTACGGTCTTGCCGGCAGTCTCCATTGCGCGCAGCAGGGTTCCTTCGGTATAAGGTTTGGGAGGCTGAGTCGTTCGCTTGAGCACCGACGGCTCGTGAGGTCCGCTCTCCCCTTTCTCGAAGTGCGGCATCACGCCATTGTCCTCATCTTCAGCCTTTTCCTTGCTATCCTCGTCGTTAGCCTTATCACCCGGTTTGTTGTACAGGTCACGCCAGCCCGGCTTGAGGATTTCCTTGCCCGTAGCCTTGAAGCCATATTCGCCCACCTGGGCCAGCACTGTCGTCGTATTAAACTCGCAGTCAGGGTAAAACGCCGCGATAAAACGGATCGCGATGAGGTGATAGACCCGTTTCTCGTCTTGTGTCATCGCCACGGTGGCGGGATTGACGTTGGTGGGGATGATCGCGTGGTGGTCGGTCACCTTGCTGTTGTCAAACACCTTCTTGCTCTTGGGCAACTTGCTCAGCGCCAGCACGGGAGCCGTCAGATTGGCATAAGGCGCCATAGCCTGCATGATGCCGGGTATCTGCGGATAAATATCGTCGCTCAGGTAGGTGGTGTCCACGCGAGGATAGGTCGTCACCTTTTTCTCATAGAGCGACTGAATGGTGCGCAAGGCCTCGTCGGCCGACATGCCGAACTTCTTGTTACACTCCACCTGAAGGCTCGTCAAGTCGAACAGCCGCGGAGGAGTCTCACGCCCTTTCTTGGTCTCCACAGAGGTCACCTCGAGGGGTAACTGCTTGATTTGCTCAACAATATCGGCAGCTTCTCCCTCGGTCTTGAAGCGGCCTCGTGTGCTGTTGAAGGTCACCCCGCGGTACTTGGTCTTGAGTTCCCAATAATTCTCGGGGACAAAGTTATCGATTTCGCGCTGGCGGGCAACAATCATGGCCAGTGTCGGCGTCTGCACACGGCCCACCGACAGCACGTCTCGCGAGCGCGAATACTTTAATGTATATAGGCGGGTGGCGTTCATGCCGAGTACCCAGTCACCAATGGCGCGGGACAGCCCTGCGAAATAGAGGTTGTCAAAGTCTTTGGCGTCCCTTAGTTCTTGAAATCCCTTGCGGATGCTCTCGTCGGTCAACGACGAAATCCACAAGCGCTTGACCGGCTTGTCGCATCCGGCTTTCTGGTAAACCCAGCGTTGAATGAGCTCGCCCTCCTGGCCGGCATCACCACAGTTGATCACCTCGTCTGCACCAGCGATGAGCGTCTTTATAACATTAAACTGTCGCTTTATACCTTCATCGTCTTTTAGCTTAATACCAAAACGTTGCGGTATCATCGGTAATTGTCCGAGGCTCCACCATTTCCATTGGTCGGTATAGTCGTTTGGCTCTTTGAGCTCGCACAAATGCCCAAAAGTCCAGGTCACCTGATACCCATTGCCCTCGAAGTAGCCCTCGTGCCTGTCATTGGCACCAAGCAGGCGGGCGATGTCGCGGGCGACACTGGGTTTCTCGGTAACGCAGAGCTTCATTTAGTTAGGAGTAAGAATTTAATAGTTAATAGTTTTTATATTAATTGATTAAATTATTAATTTTAAAGTGATGGTTTAATTATTCGCCGAGTTTTTGTGCCTTGGCTTCGTTCCAGAGTTCGTCCATCTCGGCAAGGGTGAGTTCGTTCACGTGACGGCCTTGCTCGTTGGCCTTCTGCTCGATGTAGTTGAAGCGGGCGATGAATTTGCGGTTAGTACGTTCCAGGGCATTATCGGGACGCACGTTGTAGAGTCGCGCTGCATTGACCATCGAGAAGAACAGGTCGCCGAACTCTTTCTCGCGGTCCACCTCGCTACCCTTCTTCAACTCGGCCTCTACCTCGCCTAATTCCTCACGCACCTTGTCCCAGACGTCCTCGCGCTGCTGCCAGTCAAATCCCACATTAGCGGCCTTTTCCTGCACACGCTCGGCCTTGATGAGCGACGGGAGGCTGCGCGGCACGCCGCTGAGCACCATCTTGTTACCGTCTTTCTCGCTCATCTTGAGCAGTTCCCAATTCTTCAGCACCTGAGCGGCGTTGTCGGCCTTCTCCTCGCCGAAGACGTGGGGATGACGGTAAATAAGCTTGTCGCACAGGGCATCGCACACGTCGGCGATGTCAAATTTGCCTTTCTCGTCACCGATTTTGGCATAGAAGACGATATGTAACAGCACATCGCCCAGTTCCTTGCGTATCTTATCATCATCCTCGCCCATGATGGCATCGGCGAGTTCCATGGTTTCCTCGATGGTGTTAGGTCGCAAGCTCTCGTTGGTCTGTTTGCGGTCCCAGGGGCACTTCACACGCAGCTCGTCCAGGATGTCGAGCAGGCGTCCGAAGGCTTCCAGTTTCTTTTCTCTGCTATTGTTAGGCATTACACGGTGATTTATATTGTTTGGATGTGCAAAATTACAAAAAAGATGTGTAAGTCGAGTGTAAAAATTTGGCATTTCGCTCGTCTTTCAGTAATTTTGCACCGCAAAAGTAATGTGTAGATAGCAATGATTGACATCAACATCGACCCGAGGATCCAGGAAGTGTGCCCCGAGTTGCACATCGGTATGATTCATGCTCACGTCGTCAACGGTCCGACCTGCGATGAACTGTGGGGCGAAATCGAGTGTGCAGCCGAGGAAATCAAGCAACGCTATGAGCTGTTGGAAATCAACCAGCGGCCCGCCATTGCCGGCACCCGGCACCTGTACCGCACGCTGGGTAAGGATCCCAGCCGTTATCGTGTGGCGAGCGAGGCGCTGTGCCGCCGCCTCATCCGCGGATTGGGCATCTACCGGCTGACAACCCTCATCGATGTCGTCAACCTGGTGTCCATCAAGAGCGGATATGCCATCAGCGGACTTGACGCAGACCGTATCGTGGGCGACACGCTCACGCTGAGCGTCGGCACGTCAGACGACGAGTATCACGGCATCGGGCGCGGCCTGCTCAACATCGAGGGGATGCCCTGTTACCGCGATGCACAAGGGCCTATCGCCACGCCGACGAGTGACGAGGAACGCACCAAGTTCACCGAAGATACTGTCAATGTGCAGATTAACATCAACGCCTTCTCTCCCGAGATGCCGATCAATGAAGCTGTCGACTGGATGGTGGAGCTATTGAAAAAGTACGCTCACGCCAGTGAAGTGGAAACGAGAATCGTATGATACGAGTTTAGAGTTTAGAGTTTAGAGTTTAGAGAGTTTAGAGGGTTAAGTATAGATATATTTAGCAATGGAAGTTTTACAGATTTTAGAGAACAATATTAATCAGCGTCATATCGATCAGGTGGTTGAGACGCTCAAGGACGGCGGAATCATCATCTATCCTACCGACACTGTCTATGCGCTAGGATGCGACGCGATGAACAATCAAGCCATTGAGCGCATCTGCTCGCTCAAGGAGATGAAGTCGGCAAAGACCAATCTGTCGATCATCTGTGACGATATCTCGCAAGTGGCCCAATATGCCAAATTTGATAACGTACAGTTCCGCATGATGAAGGCCAACCTGCCCGGCCCGTTCACCTTCATCTTCCCGGCGTTGTCCAAACTGCCCAAGGCGTTCAAGGGCCGTCGCACCGTGGGAATCCGTATTCCTGACAACCAGATTACCCTGGCCATCGTGCGCACGCTGGGAGGTCCCATCCTGACCACCTCGGTTCCCGGTGATGACGAGGATTACCGTTGTGAGCCCGGACTGATGGCCGAAGCCTTTGAGTCTCAAGTGGATACCGTGATTGATGCCGGGCGTGGCCAACTCATGCCCTCGACCATCGTTGACTGCACTGGTAGCACTCCCGAGATCACCCGTCAAGGCCGTGGAGAATTAATTCTTTGAATTCCAAGCTTTTAGAAATCATTTAATATACAAGATAATGATCAAGAGATTTATTTTGTGCATGGCAGCACTGCTAGTGCTGGCTGCATGTAACAACAAGAGCGAACAGAACAACGCCCAGCCTGCTGACGCCAACGAGGCCACCCAGAGCGAAATGCCCGCTGCAAGCACTGACGATGCAGGTCAATCTGGCTGGCTCAAGCAGACCACCCTCTTGGGCTCCAAGCCAATGGTCGTCGACTTCTATGCCACATGGTGCGGGCCCTGCAAGCAGCTGGCCCCTATCCTTGAAGAGATTGAGCAGAATCACAAGGGCCAAGTCATCTTCAAGCGCATCGATGTTGACCAGGAACCCGACCTGGCGAGCCAATTCAGGGTTGAGGCCATTCCCATGCTGATGTTCGTCACTCCCAAGGGCGAATACCAGACCATGGTAGGCTATCAAGAGGCCGCGGCCATCGAAGCCAAGATTGCCGAACTGCTCACGCGCAGCGCCCAGTAAGTTCACAAAATGAGGGCAAAAAGTATTATTTAGTGTCTTATTTTGCCCTTCTCTATATAATGAACAGGCGATAAAGTTGTGGTATTGTGTTTTTTTTGCGAACTTTGCGCCCGATTTTGAAATAACGACTAGTCAATATATAACTACATCATGGAAATTACTGCACAACAACTTGCAGCAATGGTTAACGGCACGGTTGACGGTGACGCCACCGCCGTTATCAACAATTACGCAAAAATCGAGGAAGCGACTCCCGGGTGCCTGACCTTCCTCGCCAATCCCAAATACACCCACTTCATCTACACGACCGAGGCCTCGGCTGTGCTTGTTCGCAAGGATTTTGTTGCCGAACAGGAGGTTAAGGCCACGCTTATCCGTGTTGATGACCCCTATCAGACGCTTGCCGACCTGCTGAACTTCGTCAACAGCCAACGTCCCGAGAAGCGCGGCGTGGAACAGCCCATCCACCTGGGCCAGGGCACTACCCTGCCCGATGATGTGTATGTCGGCGCGTTTGCCTACATCGGTGACGGCGTGACCATCGGCAAGAATGTCAAAATTTACCCTCAGGTGTACGTTGGCGACGGTGTGACGCTGGGCGACGACGTCATCCTGTATCCCGGCGTGAAGATTTACCACGGCTGCCGCATCGGCAACCGCTGCATCGTTCAGGGCGGCGCCATCATCGGCGGCGACGGATTCGGATTTGCTCCTAAGGAGGATGGCTCCTACGAGAAAATTTCCCAAGTGGGTATCGTGATCCTCGAGGACGATGTCGAGGTGGGTGCCAACACGACCATCGACCGTGCCACCATGGGTGCGACCGTTGTCAAGAAGGGCGCGAAACTCGATAACCTCATCCAGATCGCCCATAATGTCGAGGTCGGTGAGTGCACCGTCATGGCAGCCCAGGTGGGCGTTGCCGGTTCGACCAAGATCGGCAAATACAACATGGTTGGTGGCCAGGTCGGCTTTGCCGGCCACATCACCGTGGGTGACAAGAACGGAATCGGCGCACAGACCGGTGTCGACAACAGCATCGGCAGCAACGGCAAGTGGCTGGGTGCTCCGGTACAGCCCGCAATGGAGTTTGCACGCCAGGTCGTTTACCTGAAGCGTCTGGGCGAGATGTACAGCGACATCAAGGAATTGAAGAAAAAGCTTTAGTTATCCGTTTATTGGGACTTTGAGGTCAAAACCAGCAACTGAAAACTGAAACAATGAAACAAAAAACATTGAAAAACGCCTTTACCGTGACCGGTAAAGGACTGCATACGGGTCAAATCTCAACCGCGACGTTCAAGCCTGCTGAGGTGAACACGGGTTATGTGTTCAAGCGCATGGATTTGGAGGGTCAACCCACCATCCAAGCCCTCGCCGAGCATGTCGTTGAGACCACTCGTGGCACCGTCATTGCCAGCAAGAGCAATAAGGAAGCCCGCGTGAGCACCATCGAGCACGCCATGGCCGCGCTCTATGCCGCCGGCATCGACAACTGCCTTATCGAGGTGAATTGCGGCGAGGTGCCCATCCTCGACGGCAGTGCCATCATCTGGTGCAACGAGATTGAGAAGGCCGGCATCGTCGAGCAGGAGGCCGAGAAAGAGTACTATGTTGTGAAACAGCGCATCAAGGTCGTTGACAAGGAGACCGGCTCGTCGCTCATCGTCCTGCCCGACGACGATCTGTCAATCGACTGTATGATTGAATTTGACTCTCCCGTGCTTGGCAATCAGTTCGCCTCATTGACCGACATCCGCCAATTCAAGGACCAGATTGCCGGCAGCCGAACCTTTGTGTTCGTCCGTGAGGTGCAGCCGCTTATCCAACTCAACCTCATCAAGGGTGGCGACCTGGACAACGCCATCGTCATCTATGACTCGCCGATGAAACAGGAAGACCTGGATCACATGGCCGATGTCATGAATGTGCCCCACAAACCAGCTACCGAGTTGGGTTATCTCAACAATAAGCCCCTGACGTTCAAGAATGAGCCCGCACGCCACAAACTGCTGGACGTGCTTGGCGATTTGGCATTGATTGGACGTCCGTTGAAGGGCCGCATTGTTGCCACCCGTCCCGGTCATACCATCAACACACAGCTGTCCAAGAAGATCCGTCAAGAGTTACGCTACCAGAATGTTCAGGCCCCCATCTACGACCCGAACAAGGAGCCCCTCTATGACATCAACCAGATACGCTCCATGCTGCCTCACCGTTACCCGATGCTCATGGTGGACAAAATCATCGAGAAAGGCAAGAAGCACATTGTGGGCATCAAGAATGTGACGGCCAACGAGCCGTTCTTCCAGGGGCATTTCCCCAACGAGCCCATCATGCCCGGTGTGCTGCAGGTCGAGGCGATGGCCCAAGTGGGTGGCATTCTCGTGCTGAGCAGTGTGGATGACCCCGAGAACTATTCGACCTATTTCCTCAAGATCGACAACGTCAAATTCCGCCACAAGGTGGTTCCCGGCGACACACTCATCTTCCACCTGTCGCTGATGACCCCCATCCGCCGCGGCACAGCCATCATGAAGGGATACGCCTTTGTGGGCGAGAAAATCGTGACCGAGGCCGAGTTCATGGCACAGATCGTCAAGAATCCCGATTAACTAACGCAAAACATTCAACACTAAATAGTCAACATTATAATGAGTATCCATCAATATGCCGTAGTCCATCCCGATGCCAAAATCGGCAAGGACGTTCAGATAGGCCCGTTCGTGACCATTGACGCCAATGTGGAAATCGGCGACGGAACCATCATCGACAGCGGCGCCGTTGTGCGCAGCGGAGCCCGCATCGGCAAGAACTGCCACATTCACGCCAACGCAGTAGTTAGCGACATCCCCCAGGACCTGAAATTCCACGGAGAGGACACCGTGGCCATCGTCGGCGACAACACGGTCATCCGCGAGTTTGTCACCATCCATCGAGGCACAGCATCCAAGGGCAAGACCGTCGTGGGCAGCAACTGCCTGATCATGGCCTATTGCCATGTGGCCCATGACTGTGTGGTGGGTAACCATGTCATCATGTCAAACGCATCCCAGCTGGCCGGAGAAGTTGTGACCGGCGACTGGGCCATCATCGGTGGCGGAGCGTTGGTTCATCAGTTCACCCAGATCGGTTGCCATGTGATGATTCAAGGAGGCGCATTGGTCAACAAGGACATCCCGCCCTACTGCATGGCGGCACGCTATCCCATTGCCTATGAGGGCGTAAACAAGGTGGGGCTGCACCGTCGCGGCTACACCAGCGAGCAGATTGACGCCATTGCCGACGTTTACCGCACGATCTATGACTCGGGCTTGAACGTCACGCAATCGCTTGAAGAGGCATCCAAACTGCCGGCCAGCCCCGAACGTGATGAAATCATCTCGTTTGTTCGCGCGAGCAAGCGCGGTATCGTCCGCAAGCCGTAACATCCCGCGTTACAATAATTATCAAGACAAGCCCCTTGTTTGACTTTTATGTGCAAACAAGGGGCTTGTCTTTCCAGTCTCTTCAATCACCGTCAACGGGCTGACTCGATGGCTTGCAGCTTGTCGGCCTCACCCAGCTTATAGTAGATGTCGCGCAGGGCGTTAACCAATTCCACATTGTCAGGATTCAAAGCGTAAGACTTCTCGAAATAAGGCAGAGCCTCACGATACATGGGGTTGACCAGATTGGCCAACTTCTTGCCATAGAGGTTGCTGTTCTGACGGGTTTCCATCGCTTTGTTATAGAAATAGCGTCCCACATTGAACTGTCCGGCGGCATTGCTGTCATTGAGTTCGATGCATCGCTGGTAATAAGGGAATGCCTCAAAGATGTTCTGCTGATTCTCGATGACCAACCCCTTGAGGTTAAACAACTCATCATCGGCAGGGCTCACCTCGATCGCCTCGTCGATGAGGTCATTGGCCCCTGAATAATCCTCACGGTTGATGTAATCGTTGATCAGGATACGGATATATTGGGGATCGCTCGTGCCGAACTTGAGAAAAGCATCCCAAGCGAGCTTCACCACCTCTTCCTCGTTGCCCAGGTCACTCAGGCACACCAGCGCATAGTCGTAGGCTTCCTTGCGGTTGTAGCCCGAGTGACGCGCGATGCTGAACAGGCGCACCGCGTCGATCGTGTCGGCCCTTTGCCATGCGGCGATACCCTGGTAATAGCGCACCTCGGCGACGATGCTGTCGGGCTTGAGCCATCGCGGGTTATCGATGCGTGCCGCCATCTGGCAATAATAATCCCAAGCCTTGTATGCGCCATCCCAATCCTTCACATTGTATAACTCGCTGCCCACGATGCGGTAATTGTCATGATGCTCAAGCATGCGGCTGATGATCTCCTTGCTGTATTTAGTCTTCACCTTGGGCCGCTTGGTCTTCTTGTCGATGGAGGGTTGACCCTTCTTGTCCAGGATGGGGACGGTATCCAGTTCCAGGGCTTTGATGCCGTAGTCATAGGCATCGATGAGCGCATGTCCCATCGCCTTGACGTCAATTTTCTTGCCCACACGGCGATTGTCCATGAACTTGTCATACTGTTCGACCTTGATGCGGTTGGCCAGCGCCCACGTTTCGGCCCGTCCGCTGGTCTCCTCGTTGGTGAGCGCGGGTTTGAACCTGTTGAAGGCCTTGTTGTAGCTATCTACCGTCATCGTCAATCCGCTGATGTCCTTTTTGGCTTGCGCTATCAGCGAGTGCTGGGCCGATAAGCTCAAGGATATCAGGGAGATGCAGGCTAATACTATAATTGTTTTCTTGTTCACGAAATTATCCTATTTAAAAACCGCTGCAAAATTACTCTTTTTTCCTTTTTCCCGCAAATCTTTCCTAAAACAGGCATGCCTGGCAGTCATGTTCCCATGTAAACCCGTTCAAACAAATAAAAAAAGCTGCCCTTGTGAGGCAGCCCAAATATTTTTCTCAAAAAAAGTATAACATATCAGCCCAAATAGGCCTTGAGCAGTTTGCTCTTCTGCCCCTTCAGGCGACGGATGGCTTTTTCCTTGATCTGGCGCACACGCTCGCGCGTCAGGTCAAATTTTGCACCAATCTCCTCAAGGGTCATCTCCTGGCAACCGATGCCGAAGAACATCTTGAGGATGTCACGTTCGCGGGGACTGAGCTGGTCCAACGCACGGTTTACCTCCTTGGCGAGCGACTCCTGGTTAAGCGTCGAGTCGGCCATGGGAGAATCGTTGTTAGGCAGCACATCGAGCAAGCTGTTGTCCTCACCCTCGACAAAGGGGGCGTCGACCGAGACGTGGCGACCAGACACCTTCATGGTATCGCTGATCTTGTCCACAGGAATGTCGAGACGTTCGGCAAGTTCCTCGGCCGAAGGACGGCGCTCATGCTCCTGCTCAAACCTGGACTGAGCCTTACTGATCTTGTTGATCGAGCCCACCTGGTTGAGTGGCAACCTGACGATACGAGATTGTTCAGCAAGGGCCTGGAGGATGGATTGACGAATCCACCACACTGCATAGGAGATAAACTTGAAGCCACGTGTCTCGTCGAATTTCTGCGCTGCCTTGATGAGGCCCAGATTTCCCTCGTCGATCAAGTCGGGAAGACTCAATCCCTGGTTCTGATACTGCTTTGCGACAGAAACGACAAAGCGCAAGTGGTCGCCTTGACGGATGCGCTGTGCCAACTCGACTTCCTCATCCACCGTAATGAGTTCCTTACGGCCGATTTCCTGAAGGTATTTGTCGAGGGACGCGCTCTCGCGATTAGTAATGGATTTTGTAATTTTAAGTTGTCTCATCTAACTAGTGTAGAGTTTAAGCGTGCAAAGATACAACAATTCCCTGGAATCTCCAAGCAATCGTTCAAAAAATGTAGAAAATTTCAATTTTCGTGTGCTCTAAGCGAGCTATCCGGCACAAAAAAGCCTTAAATTTCCCTCTTTGGGGCAGGTGAATGCATCACAATGGGGCCTGTGACATGAAGCCGCAGTCGTCACCCCAAATAGGAGACGAGCAGACTGCTGCGGCCACCCTTGAGACGGCGGATGGCCTTCTCCTTGATTTGGCGCACGCGTTCACGGGTCAGGTTGAAGTGAGCACCGATTTCCTCGAGTGTCATTTCCTGACAACCGATGCCGAAGAACATCTTCACGATTTCGCGCTCACGAGGATGGAGCTGCTCGAGCACGCGGTCAATCTCCCGGGAGAGAGATTCATAGTTCAAGCCCGAATCGGCCAGCGGCGAGTCGTTATTGGGCAGGACATCCAGCAGGCTGTTGTCCTCACCCTCGACAAAGGGAGCGTCGACCGATACCGCGCGGGTGTTGATTTTCATCGCCTCGGCGACCTTGTCCATCGGCAGGTCCAGCTCTTCGGCCAACTCCTCGACCGAGGCCCTGCGCTCATGGAGCTGCTCAAATCGCGACTGCGCCTTATTGGTCTTGTTGATCAGTCCCGTCTGGTTGAGAGGCACCCTGACCGGGCTGGACTGCTCGGCGATAGCCTGGAGAATGGACTGACGAATCCACCACACCGCATAGGAGATGAACTTGAAGCCACGAGTCTCGTCAAACTTCTGTGCAGCCTTGATCAGCCCGATGTTGCCCTCGTCAATCAGATCCGAGAGGCTGAGTCCCTGGTTCTGATACTGCTTGGCCACCGAAACGACAAACCTCAAGTTGGCCATGACGAGTTTCTCGAGGGCGGCCTGGTCACCCTCGCGAATGCGCTGTGCCAGTTCCACCTCCTCGTCGACGGTGATGAGTTCCTGTCGTCCGATTTCCTGCAGGTACTTATCGAGCGATGCGCTCTCGCGGTTGGTAATTGATTTTGTGATTTTGAGTTGTCTCATATTCTATATGCTAATCTATTCTATCGTAATTGTGTGCCCGTGGCAGTCTAATTAATCATGAATAATGTAAAAAATCACAGCAAAAATTATGCCAAAATCCCGAAAAAATCAGGCATAAGGTTCATTTTGCAGGATGAAAATCACACATAGTGGTTCTAAGGTTCAATTTGCAGGATGAATTTTCGCACCGGGTTTTGCATAACGGGTA
>CACYSG010000011.1 GCA_902776955.1 uncultured Bacteroidales bacterium
CTGGCGGGTGTTGCGGCCTATATGTTCCTTGACAATGTGCTCATGCGCAAGATCGGCTTCTTTGGCGGTGCGTTGATGATTGTGGTGAGCATTCTGGCCAATCTGGCGGCCTTCCATGTCTATCACAAGGCCACGGGAGGCAATGGGGCCATCATCATGCCCGAGAGTGTTACCCTGGGAACGGCTCCCCGTGAGCCCCGCGACAAGCAGGAAGTGGCCTTTGAACTGCAACAGGGCACCCGTGTCGAGATTGTCGATTCGATCACCGACAAGAACAGTGGCAAGTGGCTGCAGATTTCCACTGCCGGCGGTCACAAGGCATGGCTCAATGCCCGGGATGTGGAAGTTATTTGAAAGTTTAGAGTTTAGGGTTTAGAGTTTAGAGTTTAAGGGAGAAGGATGATTGATTATTTGGTTGACATCGACAAGGACATGCTGCTGCTTGTTAACGGCATGAACGATCTGTTCCAGGATGCGTTCTGGTGGATGGTGTCGGCCAAGTGGTCGTCTCTGCTATTTCTGCTGGCTCTGCTGTGGGCTCTGTTGCGACAGGATCGTCGCCATAGCCTGCTCGTGCTGGTGATGGCTGTGCTGGCTATCCTCATCGCCGACCAAATCGCTTCGGGCATTATCAAGCAGATGGTGGAGCGTCTGCGTCCCACCCATGATCCCTCAATGGAGTCGGCGGTGCATGTCATCAACGGCTATCGTGGCGGCATGTACGGCTTTGTCTCGAGCCACGCGTCCAATTTCTTTGCCTTTTCCACGCTGGTGACCCTTGTCATGCGTCATCGGCTGGTGGCGGTATCCCTGTATACCTGGTCGCTGGTGCAATGTTACAGCCGCATGTATCTGGGGGTGCATTACCCGAGCGATATCTTGGGCGGCATCATCGTGGGACTTTTGTCGGGATGGCTCGTATGGTTGCTCATGCGTTGGATTCAGCGACGCTGGCACATCTCTGCCGGCCACTATACTACCGCCGATGCCGTCGTCATGCTCTCGGCCCTGGGCGTTACCATTGTCGGCCTCCTCATCGCCGCCCTCACCCAGACACTATAATCAGTGGCTGCCCCAGCAGGGGCTAACAACGACCTCATTTGCGCTTTTTCCCTTGTGTGGGCGCTGACGTGAACCGTATGCACTTTGCACTGGCTTTTCGTTAATTTTGAGCATTTTATTTTGATAATTGGCCGAAATGCAGTATCTTTGGGGAAAATTAGAAAAACAACGCATTAATATACTGATAACTATGTCGAGAACGATCACTTTCAATGAGCTCAGGCGCATCAAGAACCGCCTGCCTGAAGGTTCCATCCACGTTATCGCCGACAAACTCAACCTGCCGGTTCAGTCGGTGAGAAACTACTTTGGCGGGTCAAATTATGAGTTCGGTACCAATATGGGTTTCCATCTTGAACCCGGTCCCGATGGAGGTCTTGTCGTGCTTGACGACCCCCAGATTCTTGATATGGCGCTTGAGATACTCGAGCAGAATTCCTGATAATCCAATAAAACCTCTCCACGGCTATGGACAACAAGAACAACAACGACCCGAATCGCCTGATTACCGTCGCGATACACACGTTTGAGCGTGCGCTGGAACTCAAGAACACCCTTGAGGAAGAAGGCATCGAGGTGGTCCTCCACAACGTCAACCTTGACGAGAAAGTGCTTGCGTCGGGTGTGAGGGTCCGCATTCGCGAGCGTGACCTGCCCCAGGCGTTGCAGATCATCGAGTCGCCCGAGACGACAACGAGCGACCGCCGCTGTGTGCTCTTGCCGGTGGACTTCGGCAAATATTCGCTCAAGTCTGTCAGGATAGGCATGGAGTATGCGCGTCGCACGCGAGGCAAAGTCATCCTGCTGCATTGCTATGCCAACGAGCGTCACACGATGTCGCTGCCCTTCGGCAGTGACCGGTATGACAGCCCTGAGGACGATGTCAAGGCCATCAAGAAGAATGCAAGGCAACTGATGGATGATTTCGTCCAAACCCTTTACGACAAGATCGCTGCCGGCGAGTTGCCCAAGGTGAACATCGAGACCAAGGTCACCGAGGGCATCCCCGAGGAGCAGATTCTACACTATGCCCACAAGTATGACGTCTCGCTCATCGTTATGGGCACCAGCGGCACCAACCGTCACCGTCAGAATCTCATCGGCAGTGTCGCCGGTGAGGTCATGGATGCTTGCAAGTTCCCCATCTTCACCGTGCCCATCGGCATGCCCGATGTGGGACTCACCGACATCACTCATGTGGCGTTCTTCTCTAACCTCATCCAGCAGGACCTCCTGTCGTTTGACCGTTTCGCCCGCCTGTTCAATATGCGCGGGGTTGACGTCACCATCATTCCCGTTGTCGATAAAAAAGACCGCAAACTCGTTGACCAGTCGCTCCAGCAACTCGTGCAGTACTGCCGCGAGCACTATCCCGAGTGCACTTTCAAGACCAAGCGCATCGCCACCAAGACCTTTGTCGAGAGCTTTGGCCAGTATGCCCAGAACGAGAACATCCAGCTCATCGCTATCCCTAACAAGAAGTCAAGCATCTTCTCCCGTCTGTTCAATCCCAGCATTGCCCACCGCGTGCTGTTCCAGACCGACACGCCCATGCTCGTCATCCCCGTCTAGACAACGTTTTTCGGGATAACAAAAACATCATTGTTGACAACCCTAAACAACAGCTGAATTGCTGCTAGGGTTGTCAACAACGTTGTTATGGGTGTATGAAATAGGGCAGATTACTTCATCATGGCCAGCATGATGATCCAGCACAGCGCCAGCACGGCGAACACCGACGAGAACATATACATCTGACGGCGGACGTAACGACGCTCGGGCCGTGTGAAGCTGCCGCGGGCAAACATATAAGCCGCCATGACGATGAAGCAGTCGTCCAAACGGCCCACAATGCCCCTGTTGTCAAAGTCACCGCGCCACAGGAAGTAGCCGCAGGCCGCGATAACCATCACGATGCCTATTGCCCGGCATATTTTCATGACCGTGCTCACTTCCTGTCTCTCAACTTTCTCTTTCTTCTCCATATCCTTATCATTCTCTAGTTAATACTCCAAACTTTCAATCTCTCAAAACCATGAAGACCGGGCCCTCCACCCCGCATTTTCAACGTAAAATTAGCCATAAATCAACTAATAACCAAAGAATACGCGTATTATTTGAAGAATAGATGCTTAAAATGGCTTTTTGGGGTATATAATTTAACGATGGGCAAAAGACAATGAATGGGATGTGGTGATTCATACATTTTTTCTTTGTCTCCCAAAAGAACGTGAACTCGACGAAAGTATACTTTAGATGTCAATGAGTTAGCCATCTGAGACCTGTTGAGACGCAAAATTTTGCGTCTCAAGGATAGCATAATGGTAATTTCTACAGACTAGAAACATTGAGCATCAGCACTTTATTCTCATCGGACTCACGTTGATAGAAAAAATCATAACTTGTACCATAAAATGACTCAATAAATGATTATATTTGCACAATTATAATAGTTGATTATGAAAATACCGACTTTATTTAAGGAGTATATATGGCTGATTGAGACGATCAATCGTGCAGGCAAAATCACGTTTGCCGAAATTAATGAGCAATGGAAACAGAAGGAGGAGAGTGGTGGACTGGAGTTCTCCAGGACGACTTTCAACCGCCACCGTGACGCCATCATGGATATGTTCGGTGTCATCATCGAGTGCGATCGTCGGGATGGCTACAGGTACTACATCGAGAATAAGGAGGTGCTGGAAGAAGACAGTGTGCAGAATTGGCTGTTCTCGACCTTGAGCGTGAGTAACATGATGGACGAGAACATCTCGTTGCAGCACCGCATTTTGTTAGAGAGCATCCCGTCAGGCGACCAGTTGCTGCAGCAAATCATCAAAGCGATGCGCGACGGGCGCCGCATCATGATAACCTATCGTCGTTATGGTGCAGCCTCAGCCAACTCGTTCTCGGCGGAGCCTTATTGCGTGAAGCTGTTCCGTCGCCGATGGTATGTGCTGGTTAAGTTGACTCGTCCTCATTATCATGAGGATGGGAAAGATGGAGAGAGTTTCTTTTCCATCTTCTCGCTTGACCGCATCGAACAGATCGAATTGCAGAAAACCAAGTTCACGATAGATCCTGCATTTGATGCTGCTGCCTATTTCAATGAATGCTTCGGCGTCGTGGTGGCCGACGGCACTAAGCCTGAGCGCATCGTGCTGCGTGCCTATGGCCTTGAGCCGCACTACCTGCGCGACCTGCCTTTGCATCAGTCCCAGCGGGAACTGGAGACGACCGAAGAATATACCGACTTTGAATTGGTTATGAGACCAACGACTGACTTCAAGGCGCACCTGATGTCACGTGGTCGGTGGCTGCAGGTGATCTCCCCGCAGTGGTTGGCCAATGAGATCCAGGAATGGCTTCAAGAGGCCCTTGATACTTACCAAAACAGCCAAAAAACGCAAGAAAAATGATATTTTTTTGAAATTTCTTCAACCTGTACCGCATGGTGGTACAACATGCCCATAATTTTGCCATCAGGATTGCGAAGATGGGCTGCATTCGCCATAGTTTAAGCAAGCTTAACTCTGCGCTCATTTGCACCATCTTTGCATCGTCAACAAGAAGTATTAACGCTTTAAAGATTCAAGATTATGGAAGCAAAGAAGAAATTTTTCATGGATTGCCATTTGGCTGGCCGTAAGTATCACGATGCTGACGAAGTATGGGACAAGCTCAAGGTGGGCACTTTGCTCCAACTGGAGCGCGACTTGGACAACCGCTATGATCCGGATGCTGTCGCCGTGATATATAATGACACGGAACTAGACGAGTCATTCTGCATCGGTTACATTCCACGCACCGACAATGAGGTGCTTGCCACCTTCCTTGATATGGGTTGGGCTGACGCCTTTGAGTGCCGCATCAGCATGGTCAATGAGTATGCCCACTTTGAGCATCAGATTTACTTGACTGTAAAGATTAAAAGAAACAAACAATAAAACATTTAGAACTATGCAACAAGAAACGAAGATTTTGGACCTGGGTAACGGACGCAGCATCAAGATGCCCGTGAACTACCAGCATTTTATTCTTGACTACTCGTCTAATCCCGAGAACAAGGGATGGGACCGCGAAGAGGTCATGCATATCCTGCAGTGCGTTCAAGAAGGCCATCTCGAGGAACTCGAGATGGACGGCAACCTTATGAATGACATCGGCACCTTCTTTGAGGATGGAGTCTGTGTCAAGCCGGATATTGAGATGGCCGTCTATTGGTATGAGCAGGCGATCGAGAGCGGTAACGACCTTGCCCGCAGCAACCTTGCCGATGTTCTCCGTAAGGGCACCCAAGGCTATCCCAAGGATTTGAAACGAGCCTTTGAACTCTATCAGGCTTGTGGCTTGCCTTATGCCCACTATCGCGTCGGCGAGTTTCTGGAGCATGGCTGGGGCGTTGCTCAAGACCTTGATGCTGCAAAGGCGTACTATCGCCAAGCCTATCGTGAGGGCCACGCCCTTGCCAATAAGAAACTCAAGGAATGGAACTTCCTTGAATAGAATTAGGAACCTTAAATAGAGAATAAGATGAACACAGTATTGAATATTGTAATTGCTGTGGCTGCTCTTCTCTTGATTGGAGTTGTTCTCATGCAGAAATCAAGAGGCAGTGGTGTTGTCACTCAGTTTAACGATTTTGAGAAGAATTTAGGTGTTAAGACCACAGCGAAATTCTTTGAAAGGGCAACATTCACTCTTGGGGGAATCATCCTTGTTGCAAGTATAATCAGCACCTTTGTAGCTCCATAGTTGGGTTAATAAAACGTCAATTGGAAAATGAGTTCTATGATCAACTCCACAAGGTCAATCAAGCTCACATTCCTTGTTATAACAATGATGTCGTTTTACAGTCCTGATGCAGATGCCTTTTCAAGAGGTTTGTTTAAAGAAACCAATATCAAGGAGAAAGCATTTGGATTGACCTTGGGTGTCGTTGGTTGGCAAGACGATCAGCCGACACCAGCCATTGGATTTAGCCTTCAGTTTTTTGGCGTTTACTTTGATTTGATGGGATTACCAATCAATCATCGTGACGACATAGGAACCGAAACCTGGATTGACGAAACCAGTTTTGCGGCCCATATCGGTTACCAGCTGCCAATCACCAAAACCGTTCGGATTATCCCCATTATCGGTGTGGCCGACTGCGGAACGGTAACAGTAAACGGTGCCGTGTGGCATTTTGAAAATGGCAATATCGTCAACGACACCAAATATAATGGTGATGGAGTTGGTGGACTAGATTATGGCGGGATTCTTGTCATTCACCATAAGAAGTGGAACTTCTCGGCCACCTATACGAATCACACCGTTTATTTTGCTGCCGCAATCACGTGGGGCAACTAACACTCAATTTGTTTTAACTAGATGATAACATCATGAAGCAGTTTAAAGAATATCCAGCCACACATTCCATGTCAACGGCATGGTTTGCCATTGATGATGAAGGTAAAGTGGCTATTCTCAATTTTGAAGATAATGGACCTATTCCTCAACCCGCTTCGGGTAGTCAGACTTGTTGTGAAAGTCTGATCAAGAATGGTCTTGATGAGTCTGGTGGTTTCAAATATAGGAGTTATACTGATGAACAAGCCCTGGCAATGTTCCGTGAAAATCCAAATGGTTTTGAGGAATTATTTGGTAATAGCGAGTATTTTTGGGGCGTTGTTCAGATTGACATTTCAAGAACAGATGAATTCCTGAAAATTGTTGAGCCATTGATTCATGAGAAGTATAGCTCTATTATTTGTTATTCTAAAAACTTGGGAATCTACTCATTTACCATTAACAAGTATAAAAAAGTTGGAGCAACTATTCTTGCTGGCTTGAAGTCTTCAGGCTGTATTATTAAAGTATTAGAAGAAGGGTATTTTGATTACGATTTCATTGATGACGAAGAGGAGCAATCGAGGCTTTCTCCGATACCGTTTGTAGTGTATAATCAAGAGTATGGTCATCCTTTTGGGGATTTAAATAAAGTATACTCACCCGAGATGTCACAGTTTACCGAGGGGCAACTGACTGACTATGAGCGGAGAACAGCGATAAGGATAAAAGGACGTTTTGCGGATCTTGCCCATATACAGCCAGCTGCCAACAGTCCATTCGATACTCATGAATATTTAGACAGGGTCGATATTGATGGCCAGCCTTACTATAAGATGAGACTGACCGGCAATACTGATGAACAAGCCTATGTCTATGACAGTCTGACTTCTGGGCTTAAAACTGATCATTCCTATTGTGAAAAGTGTCCTCTTTATGAAAAGACTCATAGTTCCTATCGATATGCCTCTTATGTGCGCGGATGGGAGCAGGGAAATCATCCTACTGTTGCCACCATAGGCGTTGACACGTTTAAATTTTTGGTAAAGCATCCGGAACTCAAGCAGAAGACTTTCGAAACGGACATCATTCAATGTGGTTTTAGTTCTTCCCTATATGAGGAAAATGCCAAACGAGCTAAAGAAGTTGGAATGGAGAATGTCCTTAATCATTGCAAGTATTATTTTGAGCAGGTATTGAAGGTATTCCGGCCATACATACTCATCATTGAAGCCTACAATAAGGACCTGTTGACTAAGGTTTATCCCCATTCAGGCAATAGCATAGAGATTAATGGTGAGCTTTATCCCTTCTTTATGGCAGATGCTATTGATGAAAATTTGGATCAAATATTGGAATTTGCCAACAAGCCGTATCGCGGAAAAGTAATCCCAAAGGTTTTATCTGTAGAAGAAGCAGAAAGAATCGGTGTTAAGGTTGAAAGATGATTAACATAGAGCAAATATCAATTGACTTGTCAAATTATTGTAGTAAAGGATGCCCCTTCTGCTACAATTCTAGTAATCGTGATGGTGCCACATCGTGGAAACCATCAGAAGTCATCGAGTTTGCCAAGTCATGCATCATGGGTGGTGTGAAGGCGGTATCTTTGGGTGGTGGTGAACCGCTGGAATATGAGGGCGTTTTTGATATCATCGAAGCATTGTATCCCTTGACGTACTTGACCTTGACGACTAATGGCTTACCATTGGACACGTCTTCAGTAATAGAATCCTTAAAACTCCACAAGCCTGACAAAATTCATATCAGCATTCATAATGCCGATAATGAAAAAGAAGTTGCCAGAGTTTTAAGGCAAATCACTTTGCTGAAGGATTTGGAGATTAAGCCAGGTGTTAATCTGTTGATCAACGCAAACAAAGTTGAGCAGTGTAAATCATTGTATGGCTCATTACGGAAACTGCTTGAAAAGGACCAAATCATATTGATACCTCAACGGTTTAGCGATACACCGACACCGCAACAATTAGCTGGTGTAACCGATGGAGAGCCCTTTCAGAGCCCTTCATGTTTGTTAAGGTGCTCGCGTCCTATTCGATTTGCATCCATTTCCTGGGATAAGAAGGTAAACTGGTGCAGTTATGCAGGAGGAAAACAACCCTTGGAATCGTTGGATTACCAAGGACTGGTTTCCGCTTTACAGAAAGTCAAATTCACATCTTGCCAAGGATGAGGTTAATGAGAGAGGGAGACTTTGAGAGCCTCCCTTCTCTTAACACGAGACAATGCCGCAGATTCAAATAATTAGCCTCTTTGCTCGTTGCAATAGGCTATATATCTATGGATCTCTGGAATGTCCGTCACGGGTATGACATTTTTATCCTTGCCGATTCGTATGAATGTAGGCCAACCGGTCTTTCTTCCTTGCAATGACTCATCGTGTAAGAAGTACACTTCAACGTCGTTCTCAGTTTTGATATAGTAGACGAGGTGCATACCTTCTTTCAAAGCATATTGTTCTGCTATGTCTTGATATTTTGCCATGATTATTCTTTTTAAAAAGTAGCAATTTTTTTCATCCTGCAAGATGACCTTTGGGTCTAATTCCAGGGTGGAGTTAATGATTTGACGCTGCAAAATAAAAGCGGTATTGCACCGTATCGTGGTACATTACCGAATTTTTGGAAAAAAATAGTTACATCATTTAGGAGCCGTTGTGGTCGCTTTGTCCGTCGATGAAGCCCTCGTCGTAGCCTTGTTGGTATCCTTCGAGGTATTGCTGTCTTGCCTTGCCACTGAGTTTAGTTTGGGGGTCGTAGCTGTCCTCGCAGGCGCCGTTGTCAGCGCCATCGTTGAAACCGGTGGCGGCGGTGGTTATAGGCTATTTGGGTTGGTCGATGTTGCGCATCGAGAGGGCGATGCGGCCGCGGTCGTGGTCGATGCTGGTGACGACGACGCGGACGTGCTGGTGGACGTGGACCTGGCGGGCGGGGGGGAGGCCGCGTTGCGGCATCTGGGAGACGTGGACGAGGCCGTCCTTGTGGATGCCCAGGTCGACAAAGGCGCCGAACTGGGTCACGTTGGTGACGATGCCGTTGAGTTCCATGCCCTCGCGCAGGTCCTTGATGTCGTTGACGTTCTCGTCAAACTCCCACACCTGAACGGTGGAGCGCGGGTCTCGTCCGGGCTTCTCCAGCTCGCTCATGATGTCGTGCAGGGTGGGTTCGCCGACGTCGCCACCGAGGTAACGACGCGGGTCTATCTTGTCGCGCTGGGCCTTATCCTTGATCAGGTCGGCGATGCTGCAACCGCAGTCCTTGGCCATGCGTGCCACCAGGGCGTAACGCTCGGGGTGGACGGCGCTGTTGTCCAGCGGATTGTCGCTCTCGGGGACGCGCAAGAAACCTGCCGCCTGCTCAAAGGTCTTTGGACCCAGTTTGGGCACCTTGAGCAACTGCTGTCGCGAGGTGAAATGGCCGTTGGTGGCTCGGTAATCCACGATGTTTTGGGCGAGGGTAGGGCCTAGGCCGGCGATATAGGTGAGCAACTCCTTGGATGCCGTGTTCACATTCACGCCCACGCTGTTCACGCAGCTCTGCACGGTGAAGTCGAGCGCCTCCTTGAGCCGCGTCTGGTCCACATCGTGCTGGTACTGGCCCACGCCGATGCTCTTGGGGTCGATCTTGACCAGTTCGGCGAGCGGGTCGAGCAGTCGGCGTCCGATGGAAACGGCGCCGCGTACGGTCACGTCCTTGTCGGGGAACTCGTCGCGCGCAATCTTGCTGGCGCTGTAGATGGACGCGCCGTTCTCGCTCACGACATACACGTCGACGGGGCGGCGGTAGCGAATCTTCTTCAGGAACCGCTCGGTCTCGCGGCTTGCCGTGCCGTTGCCCAGGGCGATGGCGTCGATCTTGTAGGCCTCGGTGAGTGTCTGTATCTTTTTGGTTGCTCCGGCGATGTCGTTCTGGGGCGGAGTGGGGTAGATGACGTCGTGGTGAAGCAGGTTGCCCTGTTCGTCAAGGCACACGACCTTGCAGCCCGTGCGGAAGCCCGGGTCAACCGCCAGTACGCGCTTGCGACCCAAGGGGGGAGCGAACAGCAGTTGCCGCACGTTTTGGGCAAACGTCTCGATGGCCTCGTCGTCGGCCTTCTCCTTGGCGGCGGAGGCAAATTCGGTCTCTATCGAGGGCTTCACCAGGCGCTTGAAGCTGTCCTCGGCAGCCTCCTCGACGAGCTGTGATGCCTCGCTGCGGCCCTTGACCACAATGCGCGCGATGTTGTCGAGCGTGCGGTCGTCGTTGATCTCGATGCCCACCTTGAGGAATCCTTCCTTCTCGCCACGGCGGATGGCGAGCAACTGGTGGGACGAGACTCGCTTGAGCGGCATCGAGTACTCGTAGTAGTTCTCGTAGTTGCGGCCCTCGATCTCCTTGCCCTTGACGAAGTGGGACACGAGCCGCGCGTCGTACTTGAAACCGCGTCTGACGGCGTTGCGCACGGCCTCGTTCTCGCTCACCCACTCGGCAATGATGTCCTGGGCTCCCGTGATGGCGGCATCGGTATCGGGCACCTTGTCCCCGTCAACAAACTGGCGTGCCCTGCTCTCGATGTCATCGCCGCGCTGCGACATGATGATCTTGGCCAGCGGCTCCAGACCCAGCTGACGTGCAGCCTCGGCGCGGGTTTTGCGCTTGGGCTTGTAGGGCAGGTAGATGTCCTCGAGCGTGGTGGCGTCCCAGCAGTTGTTGATGCGGTCGGCCAGTTCGGGAGTGAGTTTGTCCTGCGCCTCGATGGTCTTGAGGATGGTGGCACGGCGTTTCTCCAGCTCGCGGTAGTAGCGCAGCCGCTGGTCGATGGACTGGATGGAGAGTTCGTCGAGGTTGCCGGTCGCCTCCTTGCGGTAACGGCTGATGAACGGGATGGTGGCGCCGTCGTCCAGCAGGTTGACAGTACCGGCCACTTGGTTGATGGGAATATTGAGCTCTTGGGAAATGAGCGTCGAGAGTTTATCTGCCATGATTCTATACTACGAATTACACGAATTATTCTAATACTTTTTCATTATCACTAAGGACTAGGGACTAAGGACTAAGGACTAGAAACTAGGGACTAGAAACTAGAAACTAATGACTCTTCTTCAGCGTGATGACGGTGATTTCGGGGGGTGCGCCGATGCGCATGGGAGGGCCAACCATGCCGGTGCCGATGTTGACATAGAGCCAGCGTTTGCCCTCGTTGTAGGCGCCGCCCCACTCGCGGTAGCGCAGCCTTGCGGGCGAAATGCGCCACTTGCCCAGCGTGAGCATCATCTGGAAAGCATGGGTGTGACCCGCCAACATCAGGTCGATGTTGCTGTTGGTCAGTGTGTTGGCGCGCCAGGCATAGGGGTTGTGCTGCAGTTGTATCTTGAAGTTGGCATCCTTCAGTCCGCTGTAGGCCTTGGCGAGGTTGCCTCGCTTCTCGCCCACACGGTCACCGAAGTTCTCGGTGCCGATGAGCACGATCTGCTCATTGCCACGCTTGATGATGGCATGCTCGTCGTTGAGCAGTCGCCAGCCGAGGCCCCTTTGCAGGTCGCACAGGGCCTTGCGGTCGGCCATCTTCGCCCGTTCGTCGTCCCAGGTCACGTAGTTGTCATAGTCATGGTTGCCCAGCACCGAGAAGACGCCGTCGGGCGCGTGAAGTCTCGACAGAATGTTGCGATAGGGGATAGCCTCGCTGGTATTGCGGCTCACCAGGTCGCCGGTGAAGCAGATCATGTCGGGGTGCAGGTCGTTGATGGCCTGTACTTGCCGCTCAACGATGGCCTTGTGCCCGTTATAGGTCCCCAAGTGGGCGTCGCTCCACTGCACGATGCGGTAGCCGTCGAAGGCGTCCGGCAGGTTATCAAATGCCATTTCCACCTCCTTCACTTCGATTTTGCCGGGTGTGACGATGGCGCCCCACCACATCACGCCGAACACCAGTGTCGCCACCGCAAAGGACAGCCCGGCGGCCCAACGTCGCTTGAGCCATCGGCCAAGGCCATAGACCAGCATGCCCAACGCCTTGGGCACCAGGATGGCAAAGAAGGTGTAGAGCATATACTGGCAGGTGACAAAGGTGCTGTTGGGCATCGCGGCGCTTGACATCGGCAACACGCCGATGGCGATGACCAGCACGGTTGCCATCAATGCCAGCAGGAGGTTGAAGAACATCGTCTTGCGGTAGCCGTTGCGCTTCAGACGACGGCAGATGTAAACATCTATGGCGATGCACAGCACCGCCATGATGATGAGTCCGGCCCAGCTAATCTTCATTTTTTAGCGTTTCAGTTTCAAACTTTTAGGTCCTTAAGGTCTTAAAGGTTCTTAGGGACTGTAGAGTCCTTAGAGCCTTAAGCCCCTGACTACTTAGTGGCCTCCAGATAGTTGGAGAGCGGGTTGCTGTACATCTGCAACATCTTGTTGTACATGTAGAAGCGGTCGGCCTCGCTCAGCTTCATGCCCTCGGTCTTGTCGATCTGGCTCGAGAGGTACTTCTCGAACGCTTCGCGTTCCTCCTGGGTGTACTGGTCGGCGAAGTGCTTGTCGTCAAACAGGATGTCGTGGGCGATGTAGTTGTTCTTGAAGATTTTGTAGTTCTGGTGGATGTGGCGGTCGATGATGGCGCACACGCGGTCCACCTCCAGGAACTTGTCCAATCCCTCGGGAATCCTGTCGAGCTCCTCGTTGATGCACGGGGTGAAGGCATAGTGTACCTCGCCCTTGTGGCCGGTGATGCCCGTCTGCATGCTGATCAGGTCGTCCTCGGGGGCTTTGCGCCAGTTGGGATTCTTGCTCTTGCACAGGAACTCCTTGGCCTTGAGGTAGTCGTTCGGGTCATACTCATAGCTGATCGAGATGGGAGCGATGTTCAGCTCCTTGAGGCTCTCGATAAACGGCTTGTCGCGGTTGCCATAGGCCAGCATCTTGATCAGGCTCTCCTGGGTGCGGTCGTTGCTGTCCTTGCAGCGGCCCTCGCGCTGGGCAATCCACAGCGAGGCATGCTTCTGCTGCAGGGCAAAGTGCATGTAGCCCGACAGTTGCATGGCGGCGGTCAGCGTCTGGATGCGGCCCAGGTTGCGCTTGACGATGAAACTCTTGTTCATGCGCACCAGCTTGGTGATCCAGTCATAGATCAACAGGTTGTTGCCGATGGCGATTTCGCACGCGTCGCGGCCACCCCTGATGAGCAGGTAGCTCAGCTGGGCCGAGTCGAGGACGATGTCGCGATGGTTGGTGACGAACGTGTAGGGCATCTCCTTGTCCAGATTCTCACTGCCGCTGACGGTGAGCGTTGTCCCCGTCTTGGCCATCAGCCCCTCGATGAAGGGCTTCATCACCTTCACCTGGAACTCATGCTTCGAGTTGATGCCCAGCAGCACATGCTTCAGCTCGCTGTACTTGTAGTTGGGCAACGCCAGGGCCACAATCTTCTGGAAGCCGGGCTCCTGGACCAGGATGGTCATCGCCGTCTGGAAATCCTTGTCAGGAATCGGGCAGATATCCTGATATTCTACTGGAATGGGTATGTTCTCGTTCTCTATCATAGTTGGTTAAGTGTTGTGGAGGAGCCTACAGGCGCCTCCCGGTTTCAGGTTCTCTTTCTCTCAAACCACAAAGTTAGAACATTTTTTTCAAAAACCGAAACCTCTCGCCGCCCCTTTTTTATATAATATACCGATTTTGGCCTTTTTGATTAAGAAATATCACAATTTGCGTTGCATTATTCAAAAAATGCCTTTATATTTGCAAAATAAATAAAAAATTATCCCATCATTGACAGGGATTTTTTAACATAAACCACGCAGGATGCAGTTGGATAACTCATCCTGCCCGCAAATCTTAAAAAACTATGTACGACAGCAGATACGACTCCAAGATGCACAACATCATCATCCCCCTGATGGGCTTCAAAGGCTTCCACCACGCCAGCAATCATGAGTCCAAGGATGACTTTGAAGACTTTATCGGCCGAGAAAGCATCCTGGACAAACTATATGCTTGGTTAGAAGATCGTGAGGCCAAGAAATCGAAAAAGTATTCTGGCGCTTATCTGATTACTGGCTTCAGGGGAATGGGAAAGAGCTCATTTGTCTATAAAGCCATCCTCGATATTAAGAAAAAAGCCAAAAAGCATAGATTCACCACATGCCATTATGTGCCCATCTCTATCAATGTAGGTAACGACTTGTTGACGAGCAAAGAATTACTTTATATCATCTGCAAGTTGCTCTCGGTCTCGTTTGATGAAAAGACACGCATCGGTCATAATAAACGTAGCCGATTGAATCTATTAATCTGTAGGTTACTCATAATCTTGGGAGCTGTATATTTGCTTTATGTGGGATACGGCGCACATTATATGGATTTTATTAAAGCCCACACTATTACATGGTTTTACCAACCTCTTGAATCTATCCTTGCAGTATTTAATAAGCTTCTTCAAAGTGTAGTTCCTCTGTCTTCCCATAGCTGGTTCTCGATTTGTATCGTTGTGAGTACAATTCTATTCTGCTACTTAGCACGCTACTTGTATTATCTGTTATGGAGAATGACAGATTGGGATTTCTTTATTACTACATGGCAGATAAAAAGAACATTCAAGCACCTCAATGAACGTATTGATAGTGAGATGACTAAATCTTCGGAGTATGGAATTGATTCAAGCGAGAATTCAGCACCGCATGAGTCTGTTCCTGGACTAAGATTCATTAGAGGTAAAAAAAATGTTTACCGTATTGCCCAGACTTCAGAGATTCAGGATCTATTGGTTTATCAACTGCGGCTCATCAAGCGCCTGTGGCTTGTAAAGTTCCGTTTCATTTTTATTATCGATGAATTGGACAAAGTGTCACCAGAGGATAATGAGAAAGAAATCATCCCTGAATATGAGTACACCAATGCGGTTAAAGGCAATTCGTCCTATCGTAGCCGTCAAAAGGCATTAGCCGGATTGCTTGCCAATATGAAGTATTTCATTTCCAGTTCAGAGGCTAAATTTATCTTTATCACGGGATATGACATGTATGAGGCTACGTTGGCCGACATTTCAAACCGTGAATTCAATATCCACAGTATCTTTAACGGGTACATCAATGTCAATAGTTTCTTGAGAAAAACCGGAAAGAGTTCCGGCTCAGATTCTATGATTGAGGAATACTTCTGCCACATGCTGCTACGAGCAAAAGATAGCAAGCGGGAAGACTTGCGTGATTATGCTAATTTTTGCCGTGCGGAATGGCAGAATAATGGTCCTCGAACGCAAGAGGAGACCAAAAATTTTGAGATGCTTCTTGAAAGACGCATCATTTTCTTGCGTCACTTTCTTACCTATTTATTCTACATGAGCAATGGCTCCCCCAAGAAACTGGCTATTTACCTAGAAAAGTATGTGAGAAGCAAGATGCGCATTGAGCGCCTATATGAGGACAAGCCAAACGATGAACGTTGGGCTGAATATGACGAGATTTCATTAGGCATTAAACCTTATTGGGACAAATGTGAATGGTTCTTATATTTTGACGAACGCAGTATACAAAAAGTAGAATTTATCAGTTACCTCATTTATCCGATGCTCAAGAACTTGATTGCCAAGTCAAGTATCTATAACGACAAGTTGTTGGTCTCGACATCGTTCATGATTTCAAACTTGTACAAATTCCATAAATCGGGTTTTTCCTGGCGCAATCTGGAATATATGCCAGAACTTTTGGATATCAATAAAACTCCAGAATTGCGTGATTTCATTGGTGGTATTTTACAGTTTCTGAATCAAACGCACATCGATGAAGCGGTCTCCAATCTGTACAAATTTAAATTTCCGCAACGCCTTTCAGAGGAAATCACGTTCTTCTCAAAGATGTCTGAAGAAGTTTCTCATCTTTTTAATTTCTCCCATGATGAGCTCTTGTCCATTAAAACGTTATATAACAAACAGCTAGATCATTACAAAAAAGATAATAGATTGGAATCTCCCGCCCTGGCAAGTTTACACCACTTGCTAGGTGATATCTATATGCTGGAAGAGAATTATGAGCAAGCTATTTTTGAATTTGGAGAGGCTCTTAATTCTATCAAAAAGCAAGAGGAAGACGACCCAGAAAAAATCAAGGATTCAAGCAATGTATTGTTTAGGATGCGTGTAAATCTGAAACTGGGTTTGGCCTACGAAAAGAGAAAAACGTTTGATACAGCCTATGTCACTTATGAGAATATAGTAAGGTCCGTTTTGGGCTTAGCTTCACATGCCCTGTATTTGGCCTTACCTTCGTCCGATAAGAGTACAGCACCGTTCAACTCAAAGCATTACATGGATGGCAAGTCGTCCATTTTCTCCAATATTAGAATCGCATACCTCGGCATTCTCGCCAAGATCGCTGTTGTTGAGAAAATGGACATTGGCGGTATCAATGATAGGGATTTATGGAGACTTGTCAAGGAATTTGAATTCATACGAGGCTATTTGGATGATGAAATCAGACCAGTAGCTATTATTGATTTCTATACCAAACTTGGAATTATTCTTTATTACAAGAACAATTCAAGCAACAACGAGCTTCCCGCCTTTAGAATTCACCTCGGACTAACGACAGGCACTGATAACAGTAAATATGATGAGTGCACAAAAATACCTGTTAAGCTATCTTCATCATCTAAAGGTTGGTTACTTACACCTTGCTTAGCATGCCAGTGCTATAATAAAAGTATCACGACTTGCTTTGAAGAGCTTAAGGGAAATATAGCTGATTATGAGAAAAAGAGCAAGGCTATTTTCTTCTTGGAACAATTTTGTAATCGTGAATCGTATATAGAGATTCAGAAGAAAGGCAATCATTTTATTCAAGCGATGTCTAACACCCTTGTTGGATTAGCTAATACTCTTTTAGGTTGCGCTAAGATTAATACTATGGATTGCGCGTTGTTCTTTAAGTCCCTACATGAAGCGTGCCTTGATTTGGATACAGACAAAGATACGTCTGACGCTTTGAATACGATGGACCAAGGTTTGCTGTGCCCTTATACCAAATCATTTCTGTATTATCTTGCTGCAGCCGAAGCCTATAAGATGTTGACCGACTACAGATCAGCGTATGGTATCTATATTCAGATACTTGATGCGGTCTCGATTTACTATAGAATTTATAACAAAAGCGGTATTCCTAAACAAGTGCTAGAGTTCTGTCGATACATAACAGAAAAGGCGATTCACTTTGCATATCTACATTACGATAGCATCAGTTGTGCCGAGGTGGATACCCAAAAATATGAATTTGGCAAAACTCAAACTGAATATATCAATTTCCATTCGCTCACAGTGTTTCCTGAAGTTGAAGTTGCTATTGACAAGTATTATCGCATCTGCCTCATGGGAGATATCCAAGAGCAAGACTCGGTATTAAAGAAACTCATCAATTCGCGTCAGTTCAGTTCTTATAAGCTAACCTCGAACTTAATGCAGCTTGTTCAGAATCTTAGCTTAAAGGTAACGGTTAATGAAATCATTCTGTCTAGGATTATCCCTGAGATGGGAGACTCATTCAATCAACTAGATCTGAATATTGGAAAAACAATTTCTTGGATAACAAATTACTATACGAGTCTTACATCATCTCAATTGGTGGATAATTTGCTGAAAAAGATAGAGTGGGGCCTTGTTCAAGATGACTTTAATATCAATGAGAAAAAGTTTATTCTGCTTGATTATCTCTTGAAAGATAGCCTTTATTGCCTTACAACGATAACAGGGTTATTAGAACCATTGTATAGCTCAACACTGTATAATGATTCTTATATTGGTGAATTATATAGGAAATCCTTCTATTGGAACCATATCTTGATTTCCATCAGGGAACTGTTTAGTTATGCCGAAGCCGAAGATAAGTATGCCTTCAAGATGAGTCTAAGAAACAGGTATTCGTCAACTCGTGAGAGTATAAACTTTTCAGAAATTGAGACATTGTTTGATAAGTCGGCCAAGTATTTGAATTCCTTGCAATCTTGGACGGATTATTGTCCTAAAGATATCTCAAGAATAGATAGCATATACCAAAAGATTAGTTCTGGAGAAAGCAATTTCTTGACCAGTAGCTACTTGCAGGAATCAGCTGTTGACAGGCTCAATAAAGCGGTCGAGATGCACACTTCGGGCAAGGCTTATCAAGAAATGATGACCACGCTCTTCTTTCTTGAAGATGATTTCCATAATGACTCCAACTACATGCATCTCGCTATTGAGCGCTTCCTGATTAACCATGGAGTCATTCAAGATAGGTTATTCAAACTCAAATCTTATGCCATCAACAAAAACACATTATTGCATATTGATCATTACGTTAAACCATAAAAAATAAAGATTATGAAACTTTTACAACAAAAGAGAGACTTGTCCAGTACAACTTATTACATTCTGCTGTGCTTTGTCTTGTTATGCGTGTTTGTGATTGTCCCAATCATTTTGCTGATTTATAGTTATAACATCAGTAACAAGAGTTTGATTACTGCATCTATTGTGCTATTCTTTTATAGTATATTTGTACTCGTTGTTGTTGGTATATTTCTATTTCTTGTTTATAACGATATTAAAAAGAGTTCAAGTGATGATTTTAAAAAAGATATAATTAGAAAAGTTAAAGGTGAATTGGATGGGATAATAAAGAATCGATTAGAGGAAGATGCACTCCGTGTAATAGTTAGCAATGCTTTAAGCAGCATTGTGGGTGATTTAAAAGATTATTATTATAGAATGTCTAAAGAAAAGGATACGGTCCACCTTGAAATAATGGATATAAATTGTAAAAAACTCAAGCTTTCATTTGATAATATATCAAAGACATTAGTATCATCTTCTGATGATGGTAAATATACGCTTGGTAATGGGTTTACCATTACTGTAGAGGATAATAAAATCAAGGATATTGATCAGAAGAAATAGGATGAGGAGAGTATAGTGGGCTTACTTGGTGGCGAGGTTGTGGGCGTAGTCTTGCCACTTGGTGATGAGGGCGGACATGTCGGCGGGGAGGGCGCTGTCGAAGTCCATTTGTTGGCCAGTCTCGGGGTGGACGAAGCCGAGGGTCTTGGCGTGCAGGGCCTGGCGGGGACACAGGGCGAAGCAGTTGTGGATGAACTGGGCGTAGCTGGATGAGCGGTTGCCGCGCAGGATTTGGTCGCCGCCGTAGCGGGCGTCGTTGAACAGCGGGTGGCCGATGTGTTTCATGTGTACGCGTATCTGGTGGGTGCGGCCGGTCTCGAGCTGGCACTGCACGACGGCCACGTGGGCCAGGTTCTCGAGGGTGTGCCAGTGGGTGACGGCATGCTTGCCCTGGTCGCCGTCCGGGAAGACTTTCATCAACACGCGGTCGCGCGGGTCGCGCCCGATGTTGCCGATGACGGTGCCGTCCAGCTCTTTCATTTCGCCCCAAACCACGGCGATATATTGGCGCTTGGTCGATTTCTTGAAGAATTGGGCGCCCAGCGAGGTCTTGGCGTTGGGGGTCTTGGCGATGACCAGCAGGCCGCTGGTGTCCTTGTCGATGCGGTGCACGAGGCCCAGACGCGGGTCGGTCACGTCATAGTCGGGATTGTCCTTGAAGTGCCATGCGAGGGCGTTGACCAGTGTGCCGTCAAAGTTGCCGTGCCCGGGGTGGACGACCATGCCGGCGGGCTTGTTGACGACCATCAGGCTCGCGTCCTCATAGACGATGTCCAGCGGGATATCCTGGGCGACGATTTCGCACTCGTAGCGCGGACGGTCCATCACCACGCTGATTTCGTCGCCGGGGTGGACGCGGTAGTTGCTCTTGACGGGGCGCCCGTTCACGCGGATGCACTGCGCCTCGGCGGCGTTCTGGACTCGGTTGCGGCTGGTGCCCTTGATGCGCTCCACGAGGTACTTGTCGATGCGCAGCAAGACTTGGCCAGGCTCCACCACATAGTGGTAGTGCTCCCAGTAGTCCCGCCCGTCCTCGGTGAAGTCGGGCTCACTATAGTCATACTGAATCTCGTGGCCGCCTGTTTCCAGACCCTCGTCAAGCAATTCGTCGTCCAGCGCCATGTTTTTTGGTTTCTTGTCCCTGGTTGTTCTGTGCAAAAACAAGTGTAAAGCTTAATTGCTCTTCTTTTTGTCTTTATCCTTGTCGGATTTCTTGTCTTTGTCAGACTTCTTGTCCTGGTCTTTTTTCTTGTCTTTGTCCTTGTCTTTCTTCTCTTGAGAAGCCTGTTCCTTGCGCTCTTGCTCGGCACGAGCCTGGGCGGCCTTCATCTCCTCCTCGTAGTTCTTCTGGGCCTCCTGATAGTTCTCCTCGTCGATTGAGTCCATCAGGGCCGGGTCAATCACCTGCTCGGGGGCGATGTCCACGATGGAGCCGTCGCCCACGGTGATCTTGATCTGGCTGTTCACGCTCACGGGAGTACCGGGTGCCACGTTGTGGCCGTCAACGGTCACTCGCAGGATCAGACCGTCCATCGGGCTGGGAATGCTGTCGATGGTCACGTGCTTGTAGCCCATCGCCTTCAGGGTGGCGGCACCTTGACGTCCAGGCAGGTCAACCAGCTTGGGCAGTTGGATGATGGGCGCGTGCATCGCATTCACGTTCAGGTAGATGATACGTATCTTCTTGATATAGGATTTAGCCTTGGGATCCTGGTCGATGACAGTCCCCGGCTTGTAGTTCTCATAGAAAGTGGTCGAGTCGCTGATTTCCCAACGCAGGCCGGCATCCTCCAGGATGTCGATGGCCTTCTCGAGCGGCAGGTTGCGCACGTCGGGCACCTGCACCTGCTGGCCATGGGAGGTAAATACGTCGATAAACAGCAGGGCAATATAGCCCAGCGCAACAAGCGCCAGTGCCATCAGGGTTGAGTTCACCAGGATGGGGTGGCGGTCGCGAAAGCGGTCAAATCCGCCCTTGTTTTTTTCATTATTATTGCTCACGGTAAGTCTATTGAATGGGTTACAACCTGCAAAGATACTATTTTTCGGTGGTAGTACAAATTTGCCGCTCCGTTTTTTTCGATATCTCGAAAAAACGCTATTTTTGCGGGTAATTATGGAGAATGATTATAACGAAAAAGTTGAGCGGTTGCTGGATGCGCCCTATTGGGTGATTGACTTCCTGCCGATGCAGGTGCCGCAGGGCAGCAAGGGACAATTCTTTGCTATCGAGCAGTACTATCTTCAGGAGCCTCAGCACGAACGTTTGTGCCGTCAATTTGTTGATGTGGTGTTGAAACTGAACTGCTACCACGACCTGCTGGTGAGTCGCGATGGTGGTGACGAATGGCTTTATCCTGACCCCAAAATGCTGGAAAAGTGGCTGACTGAGAGTCTGCAAAACGGGCACTTGTGCCTCATGATTGACGATGGCGAGTCATTGATTACCGCCAGCGGCGGCGATATCTGCCTGACGCTCTACAACCCGTCGCCCGACCTGCTGGACCTCGTTCAACGACTTGCATCCGCCGCGGGCCTCCACTTGTGGCAACCCAAAGAATAAACCGCTCATCACCCAGTTTGACCCAGTAGACCATGTTGAGGTTATATAAATGGCGAAATTGTTGACTCCAATCAACAGTTTTTGCTGTTTTTTGTTGGTTATAAACTACAATTTTTCTTCAATTTTGTTGGTTGAAAACAACAAAATTTGTAATTTTGCACCATCAAAAAATCTTATTTATGGATATTCAAGAACTATATAGCAATAGTTACAGGCTTGTTTCTCAAGTAAGTACGAAGACAAAAAGGTACTTATATCACCAGTTGCCATGGGATGCAAGGATGTTGTGTATACGTGGGGCACGTGGTATCGGCAAGACGACCCTGTTGTTGCAGCGCATGGCCGAGGAATTACCTGCTAACAGTAATCAAGCACTATACGTCTCGCTTGACGAACTCTGGTTTAATGAGAACCGCTTGATAGATTTAGCGGACTATCACTATGCCCACGGCGGAACCCATTTGTTTCTAGACGAGGTGCACCGTTACCCCCAGAAGAGTTGGGCGCAGGAAATTAAAAATATCTATGACCGTTATCCTGGCTTCCATGTGGTATTCACCGGATCATCTATTCTAAAAATAGACCAATCACAGGCCGACTTGTCCAGGCGATGTTTATTTTTCACCATGCAGGGATTGTCATTCAGAGAATACCTTGAGTTTAATGGCATTGCCCAGTTTGGCTCCGTTGAACTTGAACAGATACTGACCAGTCATGTGGCACTTGCCATGGAGATTACCCGACAAGTGCATGTGCTGCAATATTTTGGAGATTACTTGCGTCATGGATATTATCCTTTCTACCACGAGTTGGCCGATGGTTACAAGATGGCCTTGCGCCAGATGGTTGCCAATGTCATTGAGCAAGACATTCCACAAGCCGAATCAGTGGAAATGAACACAATCAATCGCATGAAGAGGTTGATAGCGCTGATTGCCCGCGTGTCCCCCTTTACGGTCAATGTGAGCAGAATCGCCAATACGCTTGAATGTGACCGCCAAGCGGTATACAAATTATTAGGCACCATGCATCGGGCATCACTCATCAATATGTTGTATAAAGGGAAAAACAATATGCAGCAACTGGTCAAACCCGAGAAAGTGTATCTTGAAAACACTAATCTGATGTTTGCATTGGCGAGCGAGATTAATACCGGAAATATCCGTGAGACGTTTTTCGCCAACCAGTTGTCTAATGCTCATGAACTTGCATTCAGTGGCAATGGCGACTTCTTGGTTGACAACGCCCATACCATAGAGGTCGGCGGTCATCGCAAGTCGTTTGAGCAGATAAAGGGTTTGGATGACAGCTACCTTGCTGTAGATGACATCGAGATTGGTAACGGTAACCGTATTCCTTTATGGCTATTTGGCTTCCTTTATTAGATTATAAATCAGTAAATTACCCATTGCGAAATTTTTCGCAACGAAATTTTTCGCAATGGGGTCTATTCTTTAAACTTTAACCTGTAACCTTTAAACTATAAACTATACAATGGATCGTTCTTCACAGATTATCAGAACCAGTTGGATTGGCATCATTGCCAACGTGTTGTTGGCCGCATTTAAGGCTGGTGTGGGCCTGTTGGCCAGTTCGGTGGCTATCATCATGGATGCCGTGAACAACCTGAGCGACGCGCTCTCGAGTGTCATTACCATCGTGGGCACCAAACTCTCGCAGCGCCCTGCCGACAGGAAACACCCCTTCGGGTTCGGCCGCATCGAGTACTTCAGCGCCATCATCATTGCGGTGATCGTGCTCTCGGCAGGTGTGACCTCGCTTATCGAATCCATCAAAAAAATCATTGAGCCGACCACTCCCACCTACACCACCGTCACGCTCATCGTCATCATCGTGGCGATTGTCGTGAAACTTGTGCTTGGCCGGTATGTCAAGTCACAGGGCGAGAAACTCAAGAGCGACGCGCTCATCGCGTCGGGTTCCGATGCCCTGTTCGACGCCATCATCACGCTGGCGACGCTCATCTCGGCAGGCGTGATGCTGTTGTGGAATGTCTCGCTCGACGGCATCCTGGGCGCCCTCATCTCGCTGGTTATCATCAAGGCCGGTATCGAGATGCTCGCTTCGCCTGTCAACGAACTGCTCGGTGCCAAGATTTCGCCCGAACTGCTCTCGCAAATCAAGAAAGAAGTCAACGACTTTGATGGTGTGTACGGCGTGTTTGACATCATCGTCCACAATTACGGTCCCGACGTTCAAATCGGTTCCCTGCACATCAATGTCAAGGACACGATGGATGCCCACCAGATTCATGGTCTCACGCGTCGCATCAGTGAGGAGATGTTTGACCGCCATGGTATCATCATGACCATCGGGGTCTATGCCGTTGCCACAGGCGAGAACAAGCGCGCCCAGTTGCAGCACACCCTCATGCAGGCCGCTGCCGCCCATGAGCACGTCGAGCAGGTGCACGGTTTCTACTACTTTGAGGACGAGCACCGCGTTTCCATCGATGTGGTGCCCGACATCACCATCCATGACGATGCCGCTTTCATTGAGGAACTGAAAGCCGAACTCCAGCCCCTCGTCCCCGACGACAAGGTCTCCATCGTCATCGACCACAACTATAGCGAGTGATGTGATGCTCGCTAGGCTCGCAGTTTAGAGTTTAGTGGTTAGAGTTTAGAGTAGCATCCGCATTCCATTGCTCGCTAGGCTCGCAGTTTAGAGTTTAGTGGTTAGAGTTTAGAGAAGCATCCGCATTCCATTAAAATGCTGCAAAAACTGAACCATCTGAAAAATCTGAGTTAATTCTCAGAGCATTCAGATGGTTCAGTTGTTAAAAGCAGTTCCAGTCGTCAGTTGGCAGCCGTCGGGGTGATGGTGAAGGAGCAGGTGCGGTCCCGGGCAGGGAGACGGTATTGCTCCAGCGGACGTGCGCCCCAGCTGTCGATGCCGCCCACGCCGCAATGTTCGCCGTCGAGGGTGAGGACGGTGTAGGCCGACTTGCTCAACTGCGAGGGATGGCGCTGATGCTTCTCGTCGCCCTCGTCAAGCATGGGGATGTCGTAGTGCAGTGCGCTGGCATAGAAAGGCTTGTCGGCAGTCACTTTGATGCCGATGCCCTTGCTGTCGGTCTGGCTCCACCAGCGGATGTCGCCCTTGGTGCCTGTTTCCTGCGGACGGATGTAGGGATAGAACTGCTCGTCGGCACTCTGGCGGTAGATGCCCAGGCGCTGGCTGTAGCGTCGGTCGGCATAGTTCTCGACGGGACCGCGGCCGTAGAAACGGCTGCTCTCCATCGAATAGGGCATTTCCATCACCATGCCGAAGCGTAGCATCTCGGGAATTTCGGTGAAACTGTCATCAAAGGCAATGCCCTGTGTGACACACAATGCACCGCCAGCGTGTATTTCGTAGGTCAGCGTGAGACTTGCATGCACCTCGGGCATGTCGTAGCAGGCCACGATAGTTGTCTGCGTCTTGTTGGATGCTTTCTTGTCCACGCCTAGCGAGGTCAGGTTCATCACGGGATTACGCCATATCTTGAGTTTTTGCTGCAGCCATGCACCCATGTCGTTGTCGGTCACGGCGCGCCAGAAGTTGGGCCGCAATGTGCCCCCTTCGTCCAGCATGGGTATGCCGTTGACCACATATTTGTTCATGAAACCCGTTTGGCTGTCGAACGCGATTTCCACACCATCGCAAATGACCGCGAGTGGGCCTTGTTTGGCTTGCTTGACGCTGAATTTCGTCTTGTCGTGAGGCAATTCGGCCGCTTGGGGTGCCATTTCGATAATGGGCAGTTGGGCATAGGCGATGCGTTGGCCTGCTTCCATCAATGGCTCTTTCTCTTTGAGCATGAAATCGATGTTGAGCATCACCTCGTGGTTGGGCTCAAGCGCGGCAAGGGTGTTTGCAATGGGCAGATGCAGCATCTGGCGGCCTTGGGGAACCACGTTCAGGTTCAGTTCTTCGCCGTTGAGTACCGACTCGCCGTCGACGAGCAGTTGCCAGCGCATCTTCACATTGCTCAGGTCGCGGAAGAAGAACTCGTTCCTCACGGCTATGTCGCCTTGTTGCACGTTTACGTCCTCGGCCCAGACGTTCTGGTAGTAATAGGCTGTCTCATAGGCGTGCGGATTCCACACGCGGTCGGGACTAACAAGGCCGTTGCAGTTGAAGTTGTTGTCGCTGGGGTCGTGGGTGTTGTAGTCACCGCCATAGGAGAAGTATTCCTTGCCGTCGGCAGTCTTCACGCGCAGGCCCTGATCAACGAAGTCCCACACGAATCCACCCTGGAACTTGGGCAAGCGGCGAACGGCATCCCAATACTCCATCAAGCCGCCACCCGAGTTGCCCATTGCATGGTTGTACTCGCACAGGATGAGCGGCTTGGTGCTCTCAGGCTTGCTGGCATAACGCTCGCACCACTCGGGCGAGGCATACATCGGACACATCAGGTCGGTGTTCTCACCACCTTGGGCACGCTCCCAGTGGATGGGGCGTGAGGGATCAACAGAGCGGATCCAGTCACGTGCAGCCGTGAAGTTGGGGCCATCGCAGGTCTCGTTGCCCAGCGACCACACGATGACGCTGGGGTGGTTGAATTGCACACTCACGTTGTGCTGGTTGCGCTCCAGGATGGGCTTGGCAAACATGGGCTTGTAGGTCGGTGCGGTATTGGGGTCGTAGTGGAAGCCGTGACCTTCTTGGTTGGCCTCGGCAAAGACATACAGGCCATACTCGTCGCACAGGTCATACCACATCGGGTCGTCGGGGTAATGGCAGGTGCGTACGGCGTTGATGTTCATGCGTTTCATCTCCTTGATGTCGGCAATCATGCGCTCACGCGACACGACATAGCCGCCGTCGGGGTCCATCTCGTGGCGGTTGGCGCCCTTGATGTAGACAGCCTTGCCATTGACCAGTAACTGGCCATTCTTTATCTCCACGCGGCGGAAACCGATTTTTATCGTGGTCGTCTCGCCCTTCGCTTTTTTGTCTGCTGGCTTGAGCGTGGCTGTGAGGCTGTAGAGGTTGGGCGTCTCGGCAGTCCATTGCTTGACATTGGGGATCGTCCAACGGTTTTCGCCAGCGGGAGTCATGGCCACTATCTTACCTTGTTCGTCAAGCAGACGGTAGGTCAGCGTGCCTTTACCTGTGATAACAGGGGCTATCATGAGCGTGCCGTCTTTGAAATCATCAGTCAAGCCGGCTGTCACGCGCAGGTCATCGATGTGGTTGTTCTTATCGCGGCAGTAGAGGAAACTCGACCGTGCCACACCCGACAGGCGCCAGAAGTCCTGGTCCTCGCTGTAGGTGCCGTCACACCAACGCATCACCTGAAACGCTATTAGGTTGTCTCCTTCGTGGGCATAGGGCGTGATATCAAACTCGGCTGCCGTCTTGCTGTCCTCGGCATAGCCCACAAACTGGCCGTTAACCCAGAGGTTGATGTTGCTGGTCACGCTGCCGAAGTGGGCGATGACCTGTTTGCCCTTCCATTCGGCAGGCAGGGTGATGTGGCGGCGGTAGGTACCCACGTGGTTGTCCTGCACCGGCACACGGGGCGGGTCATTCTGCCAATTGTCGCGCCACGGGAAGCCGATGTTGACATACACCGGATCGCCATAGCCGTTCAATTCCCACATTCCCGGCACGGGCATCGTTGCCCAGCCGCTATCGTCAAGGTCGGTGCGGTAAAAGTCGGTTGGGCGCTCGTTGAGGTTGGCAACCCAGTGGAACTTCCAGTCACCGTCAAGCGACAAGTAGCGGCTCATAGTTAAATCCTCGTCTTGGGCAAAGAATGACGTGTGAACCGGCAAGCGGTTGATTTCGTTCACTTGCAGGTCCATCCATGGTTCCCCATTCAGTTGGGGTTGGGCTACTGCACCCATCGCCATCATCAGGCAGATTATAGTGAGAATTGAAGACTTCATAGTTTGTGATTTGTAGGGCCTCGCCTAGGCGTGGCCGGGTTAATGTGAGTTGCGCAGGTATTCCTCGGCACGGGCGAGATCTTCAGGCGTGTCGATGCCGATGGTGGCCGTGGTGGTCACGCCCGCCTTGATGGTGTAGCCGTTCTCGAGCCAGCGCAGCTGTTCCAGCGACTCGGCTAGTTCCAGAGGCGACTGCGGCAAGCGCGTGATTTCGGCCAATACGCTGGCGCGGTAGGCATACATTCCCACGTGGGTGTAGTATTGTGTCATTTTTGGCCATTCTTCGCGCTCTTTGCCCCGTATGAAAGGAATGACCGAGCGCGAGAAATAGCGGGCACGCATCTGGCTGTCCAGCACCACCTTGGGCGAATTGGGATTTTCCAATTCGCTGTAAGGGCGATTGGCGTCAAAGGGGCGCACCAGTGTGGCAATGTCGGTTCCCTCGTCGTCAAAGCAGGCCATGATGGCTTGCAGTTGATCGGGTTGGATGAACGGCTCATCGCCCTGGATGTTGATGATGACATCCTCATGGCCGCCATTCTTCAAGTAAGCTTCCTGACAACGGTCGGTGCCGCTGCGGTGCTCGGTACTTGTCATCACCGCCCGTCCGCCGAAGGCCTCCACTGCAGCCATGATTCGGTCGTCATCGGTAGCAACCACCACGCGGTCAAGTGCCTTGCTCACCTGGCGGTAAACCCTTTCTATCATTGTCATGCCGCCCAGCATAGCAAGCGGCTTGCCGGGAAACCTTGTCGAGGCAAACCTCGCCGGAATAATCCCAATAAAACTCAATTTCTCGCTCATATATCTTAATTCTTTATATTGTGTTCTTTTTCGTTCAATCTGGCTTCGATCTCCTTGATAGTCGGTATTGTTCCCTCGACCTTCTCGGGATAGAATTTCTCAAGTTCATATTCCGAAATACCGATGGGTTGACTGCTTGATTCCAGTGCATATTGGGCCTGAATACGGTCTTTTTCCTTGCAGATGAGCAAACCAATAGTGGGATTGTCGCGACCCTCTTTACGCAGTTGATGGTTACAAGCGACAACATAGCCTCCTAGTTGCCCCACGTCTGCAAATTCAAACTTGCCGATTTTTACCTCAATGACCACATAGCAAGACAGGTTGAGATTGTAAAACAGCAAATCAATGAAGTTCTCTGTTGTGCCAACTTGTATCCTATATTCTTTGCCCACATAGGCAAAGCCTGTGCCGGGTTCCACGAGGAACTGTGTGATGTTATTCAGCAGGCTGTCTTTGAGCAGTCGCTCGTTATACCTTCCGGTTATTCCTGTAAAGGCAAAATCGTAAGGATCTTTGGTCAGTTCTTGAGCCAAGTCGCTCGTCTCTTCGGGAAGGGTTCTTGTGAAATTGGTCAGAGCCTTGCCTTGCCGCTCATATAGCCCTGTATCAATCCAATTGAGCAGCATGGCTCTGCTCCATCCATTTCCCAACGTTTGACGGATGAAAAACATCGCTTTATTTATATCACCTTTTACCTTGTCTAAGATGAGTTTGTGATGTCCCCAAGGCACTTTGAAAATGTCGGCTAACTCAGCTGATGTTTCGGCTAAACTTAATTCGCCCCCAACTTGGGGGTGAATTTTGGAAGAAGCATCATCAATACTTTCGCCCTCAACTTGAGGGTGAATTGTAGCACCCTGAGAATAAAGGAGATAGAATCGTCTGCAATACCTCAAGTTTGTTACAGATAATCCTTCTACATGAGGCATTTCTTTCTTTAGATCCTTACTTAATTGTTCAATGACAGATTCTCCCCATCTCTCCTCGACTTTCATCTCCACGATGTCTCGCCCCAGCATCCAGTTAAATATAAGTTGTTCTGAATTAACCTTGACGGCAGCCTTGATTTGGCTATGTCGATATCGCGCGACAAGGTCTTTCACCCATTGGATGTAGTCTTTGTCTAATATAGAAATAGAATTTCCCATATTAACTTAAAAAAGCAATAACACTATTGTTCAAGCTCTTTTAAACCCGAAACAGTTTGTGTTTATTGTACTTATTGTTTTCTTTTCTATTTCTTAGTAGCCCCAGTTCTCGCCGAGGAGGATGACGGTGTGGCGGTGGGCAGGGAAGCTGTTGCGGGTGAAGTGGATGTAGTTGCAGATGCATTGCGGGCTGTTGCAGTTGTGGCACACGCCGTCGAGTCGGCAGGGGGTGTCGCAACCCAGGCGTGCCGTGTTGATGGGCGCGGCGACGTTGCGGGCGCGGGCCAGGGCGGCCTCGATGGTGGGAGCGACCTTGTTCAGCCCGATGACGTGAATCACGTTGTGCGGTCCCCAAGTGATGGCTGCGACGCGGTTGCCGCGGCCGTCGATGTTGACGATGACGCCGTCCTGGGTGATGGCGTTGGCGCTGGTGAGGAAGTAGTCCACGTCCATCGCGTCGAGGTAGCACTGGCGCTTCTCCTGGTCGGTGACGGCCTTGTCGCGGTCAATGACCTTGTAATCGCCGCTGTCAATCAGGCTTTGGGTCAAACCCATCTCGCGGATGGTCTGTGAACCGCCCCAGGTGACGCTGCTGCCAGCGGGCATGAGTGACTTGACGAGCTGGATGGCCTCGTCGGCTGTGGCACAGTAGTGTGCATTGAAGTTGCGGCGCTCCAGGTGCTTGATGATGCGCCCGGCGAGCAGTTCGTTATGGATTTCGATAGGTGTCATATAAATTTAGTTTAGAGTTTAGAGTTTAGAGTATAGAGTTGATGAATCTTAAAAGAGATCGATGATTTTAAGGGAGCCCCAGATGATGGCGGCATAGCGTAGCAGTTTGCCGATGGTCATGGTCAGGAGGACAATCCACACGTTGGAGCGCACGTAGCCCAAGGCAACGCTGATGGCAGTGCCAAGCATCGGGACAAAGGCAAAGAAACCCATCCACGCGCCGCGGTTGTGCATGAAATGCAGTGCCCGGTTGAGTTTTTCCTCGCTCACATGGGCATATTTCTCAATCCATTCAATTTTTCCCAAGTGGCCCAGGTAGTAGCAAGTCATGCCGCCGCTCACGTTACCTGCCAGCGCCACAAACAGGCTGGTGACGGGGTCCATGTGCAACGGCCCGACACAGGCGATGACCAGCGCCTCGCTGCTAAATGGGACGATGCTGCCGGCTAGGAACGACCCCAGAAACAGTCCAAAGTAGCCCCACTGGGTGAAGAATTGGATAAGAGTGTCGAGCATATTAGTTTTTAGTCCTTAGATATTAGACTTTAGACATTAGACTTTAGACCTTAGTCCTTAGTTCTTTTATTTGAACAACTGTTGTGTGAAGATGATCAGATAGTCGCGCCAGTTGGCCCACTCGTGGCCGGCACCACTCTCATGATAGGTGTAGCGCAGGCGGTTCTTGTCCAACAATTTCCTGAACTCGGCATTGTCCTTATAGAGGAAGTCATCCTTGCCGATGCCTATCCAGTACAAGCGGGGACGTTGCTTGAACTGGGTTGCCAACTTGGCCTCCAGGTCATCATAGATTTTGCTCTTGCCCTGGTCCATGCGGCTGATGGCAGCCGAGAACAGCCCCACATAGGCAAAGTCATCGGGTTGGTTGGCGCTGATGTAAAGTGTATGGTAACCACCCATCGACAGGCCGGCAATAGCACGGTAGCGCTTGGCGGCACGGGTGCGGTAGTTGTTGTCTACCCAGTTCACGATATCGTTGAAGCTTTGCTCAAACGTGCCCTCCATCCACTGTTTGTGGGCAAATGAGGGTTGCTCGTTGTTGTTGGGGCCCATGCCCGGTGCGGCGGGCGTGTCGGTGTGTCCGTTGGGCATCACGACGATCATGGGCTCGGCTTTGCCTGTGGCGATGAGGTTGTCCAGCACCTGGGCGGCATGGCCCTGCTCCAACCAGACGGTCTCATCGCCGCCTGTGCCATGCAACAGATAAAAGACGGGATATCGCTGTCTGCCCTGCTCGTAGCCGGGAGGCAGGTAGATCATCATGCGACGTTTGGCATTCAGGGTGGGGGAGTCGTACCATACCGCCTCGACCGTGCCGTGCGGCACATCGTGGACCGCTACAGGGCAATCGCCGTTGGGGTCGAGCACAAAGGTGTTCATCACGGTTCTCACGTCGCGCAGCACCTGGGCGTTCTCGTTGTCGATTGCCTTCACGCCATCGATGATGAAATAGTACATATACAAGTCGGGCTCCAGGTCACGCAGGGTGATGCTCCAGGTCTCGTTACCCGTGTGCTTCATCAACGTGTCCAGTCGCGAATCAATGATCAGGCGCACGGTGTCGGCATTGGGAGCTTTGACCTTGAAGGTGACAGATCCGTCCTTGGCAATGTCCGGGCTGTGGACAGGAGGAGCCATGAATCCCTGCTGGGCACCCATCGTGAATGCAGCTATAATAGCGATAAACAGAATAAAATGTCGTCTCATAATGCTGATAAATGAATTTGGTCAAAAAGTTTTTGCAAATGTACAAAAAAACGCCGCAACGCAAAACGATTCGCCCAACATTTTGGAGCCACTTCACTCTCGGCCCCACGCTAAGATTTTTTTCAAACAACTTGAACAACGATAAACAACCAAGACAACAATTATTATTAGACTTTAGACGTTAGACGGCATCCGCACTGTAGGGCCTCGCCTTGGCGTGGCCTCATCTACCCGCCCCACGCCAAGACGCAAAGGCGCTAAGATTTTTTCAAACAACTTGAACAACGAAAAACAACGGTGAACAACAATTATTATTAGACATTAGACTTTAGACGTTAGACGGCTTCCGCACTGTAGGGCCTCGCCTTGGCGTGGCCGTACGCAAGGAAAAGGGGACGGCTCTTCTGGATGAAAAATGCTTGCATTTTCGGACTGAAGAACCGTCCCCCCGATACCACTCAGAAAATTCAGATATTTCAGTTGTTTGATTGAAGGAGCGCGGATGCCCCCTTTAAACTCTAAACTTTAAACTTTAAACTGCGAGCACCAGCGAACTGATGCCAATCAGTTCAATTATTGTAATTCGTAGTTTCTAAAATCTGATCAACTGTTCAGGATGTAGGTGAGCAGCGTCGTCACGTCGGTCAAGTTGATCACACCGTCGCCGTTGTAGTCGCCTGCGGGACAACTGGATACCGAGGGACTCTCGTTAAGTATCAGCGTGAGCAGCGTGGTCACGTCGGTCAAGTTGAGCACGCCGTCACCGTTCACGTCACCAGGCAGGTTGGCCTCGATGGGTACCCAGTTCGAGCCGTTCCATCGGTAGGGGTTCCAGTACTTGGCAGCAGCGGTAGCGCGGTGGGCATTGGTGAACACGTTGCTCTCGCCAGTGTTGTACAATGTGTACAGGTAACCCTTGCTGGAACTGGAGCGTGTGGGCAGGCTGTTCACCAGCGTGGACATGCCAGCTTCGGTCATCTGGTTCTGGTAGCAGGTGAGGTTATTGAGTGCGTTGCAGCCCTGCACATTCAGCGAGGTCAACTTGTTATTGTGGCAACGGATTTCGGTCAGTGCGCTGCAGCCCTGCACGTTTAACGATGTCAGCTGGTTGTTATAGCAATAGAGGTGCTGCAACGTCGTCTTGCCTGACACATTCAGCGAGGTCAACTTGTTACTGTAGCAATTGAGCTCTCTCAACTTGGTGTTGTTGGTCACACTAAGCGAGGTGAGCTGGTTGTTAGCACAGTTAAGATTAGTCAGGTTGGTTAAGGCCGACACATTGAGCGAGGTTAACTTGTTGCTGTAGCAGTTGAGGGTCGTCAGTGCCGTGTTGCCGCTCAGGTTGAGCGAACTCAGGTTGTTGCTGGAGCATTCCAGCCAGGTCATCGCCGGGCAGTTGGTGATGTTGAGGGTCGATAGCACGCTGTTGCTGCTGATGCTGGCCTCGGTCAGGTTCGGGTTGTCGTAGGCACTGACCGTGGTGAGCTGCGGCTTGTTGGTCACTGTCAGGCTCGTGAGCTTGGTGTTATGGCAGCTGAGGATTTTGAGCTTGCTCATGTTGTTCAGCCTCAGCTCGGTGATGCCCGTGTTGTAGCAGTACAGGCTCTCCAGGTCGGTGCAGCCAGCCAAATCGTAGATGGTTGTCAGGTTGCTGTTGTTGGAGCATTCTATAAAGGTTATTGCATGAGTGCCCGTGAGGTTGAGGATGGTCATTTTATTGCCGTAGCACCACAATTCCTTCAGGGCGCTGTCGTCCACCACGTGGAGCGTAGAAATGGCATTGTTGTAGCACATGAGCTCTGTCATTGCCGTGCAACCCTCGAGTTGAAGCGTTGACAGCTTGCTGTTGCCCGTGATTGTGGCCGTCGTCAGCGACGTGGATAAATTCAAATTAACAAGGGTCAAGTAGGACTTATTATTCAGCGTGAACGACGTGATTTTATTGCCTCCACCGTACAGTGTCTGCAGTTTGGTCATCGAGTTGCAGGCGCTCAGGTCGGTGATCTGGCAATCGTAGCAGTACAACTCGATGATGGCCGTGCACTGGGCCAGGTTCGTGATCGACGACAGGTTGGCGTTGTATTGGCAATGCAGGTACTTCAAGGCCGTGCTACCGGTCAGGTTGAGCGAACTCAGGTTGTTGCTGTAGCATTCCAGCCAGGTCATCGCCGGGCAGTTGGTGATGTTGAGGGTCGATAGCACGCTGTTGCTGTTGATGCTGGCCTCGGTCAGGTTGGGGTTGTCGTTGGCATTGACCGTGGTGAGCTGCGGCTTGTTGGTCACTATCAGGCTCGTGAGCTTAGTGTTATAGCAGCTGAGGTATTTGAGTTTGGACAGGTTGCCTAGGCTCAGCTCGGTGATACCCGTGTTGTAGCAGTACAGGGTCTCCAGGTTGGTGCAGCTGCCGATGTTCAGCGAGGTCAGCGACGTGTTGGGCGCGCAGTCCAGAATGGTGAGCGCAGTGTTGGTGTTCAGGTTAAGCGAGGTGAGCGCATTGCCGTAGCAGCGCAGGTCCTTGAGCGCGGTGCAGCCCGAGACGTCAAGCGTGGTCAACGCGTTGTTGTAGCACTGGAGGGTGGTCAGCGCCGTGCAGTTGTTGATGTTGAGCGTCGCCAGCTTGCTGTTGCCCGTGATTGTGGCCGTCGTCATCGACGTGTTGCCGGTGAGTCGGGCATAGGTCAGCTGGGACTTGTTGGTCAGATTAAACGTCGTGAGCTTGTTGTTGCGGGCGTACAGCGACGCGATATTGCTCATCGAGTTGACGGCGCTCAGGTCACTGATCCTGCAGTCCTCGCAGTCCAGGTAGGTGATGGCCTTGCAGTCGGCCAGGCCTGTGATGGTAGCCAGGTTGGCATTGTAGTAGCAGCGCAGGTCCTTCAACGCCGTGTTGCCCGTGATATTGAGCGTGGACAGATTGTTGCTGTAGCAGTTGAGGTTAGTGAGCGCCGTGCAGCCTTGGATGTTAAGCGTGGTCATTGCACTGTTGCCGGTAATCGAGGCCGACGTCATTGAGGTGTTGTTGTATGCATTGACCGTGGAGAGCTGCGGCTTGTTGGTTAAAGTCAAGCTCGTGAGGTTGGTGTTATAGCAACTGAGTGTTTTGAGTTTGGACAGGTTGCTCAGGTTGAGCGAGGAGATGAGCGTGTAATAGCAGACAAGCGTCTCGAGGTTGGTGCAGTTGCTGATGCTCAACGAGGTCAGGCTGTAGTTGGGCGCGCAGTCGAGATAAGTGAGCGCCGTGTTACTGTTCAGGTTGAGCGTGGTGAACGCGTTGCTGTAGCAGTACAGCTCCTTGAGGTAGGTGAGTTTCTCGATACCGGTCATGTTGCTGATGCCCTTGCTGGCCACATTGAGCGAGGTCAGGTTCTGAAGCTCGCTTGTGGTGAGGTAGCCCTTGGGGTAGAGCGAAAGCATGTAGTTGCGGAAGTTTGAGTCGGGGAAGTTAGACGAGTTGATCAGCAGAGCAATATTAAGATTGCCTGAAGAGATGATGACATCCTCATTATAGACCGCCGACCCATTCTTGAGGATGGTGTAGGTGCCGAACGAGGCACCCGCTGGCGCCAAGATAGTATTGCTGTTCCTAAGTGTCACTGAGCCCCAACTGGTAATCGGATAGGAAGAGTTGCCGGTTTTTTTCAGTGTGACATAAGTATCATAATTAAAGACCACTTGATGTTGCCAGTTGATAGCTCCTTTGGGTCCATAGATATCCAGATATAGCGGGTTAGAAGGATTAGTGGCACTCATATTGCCTAAATCGCAAATACAATTACTATCACTTCTCAGTCCATAGGTCTTGCCTGATTTGATATCAAAATGACCGTATCCTCTTATTACTAATAGATAATTAGAATTAGATTGGACAAAAATGGCATCGTTGTTGAGGCTATAGATGGTGTTCTCGCCACCACGTGCCGTCAAATACATACCAGTACCACTGTTGAGCTTGATGGCAGGGCCATCCTTGGAATACAGATAATTGTCACCCAGCAGAATTACCTTGAGTGTGCCAGCATTTCTGTTATGGAGTGCAAAATTACCGCTGCCACTGGTGCGGCGGATGGTGACGTTTTGCAGCGTCAGGGTGTTGGAGGACGGGTCGTAAGAGACCGAGCCGCTCTCAATGTCGCCGCCGGTGACGTTGTTGTAGTTGCTGGTCGTCACTTCCACGCCGCCCACGTTGATTTCATAATTGGCCGCTACGGCCGCCAGGGAGGACAGTAGTAACATCAAGCCAAAAGTCAATAACTTTTTCATAAGCATTAAGTTATTTGTGCCTATTGTGTCCCCCGAATTCGGCAGTTATTATGCGGGTAAAAAGGAAAGCGTAGGGACTTGGCTTGCCAGCACATTAATGATATGGCCGAAACAAGGCGCTTTCAGTCTCGTATGGAAAAATGTCGTGCGCGCCGCCCAAACGGACACACGCCCTGCAAAGATAAAAATCTTTTTACAAAAAAACAAAAAAATATGGAAAAATGCTATGCGGGATGACGCCATAACCTCACGCTGTAACCTCACGCAAAGGCGCTGAGTTTTTAAGGCATCACTTCACGTTTGAAAAAAACTACGAATTAAGCTAATTAAACTAATTGGCATCTGCATATAATTTTTATCGGATTTTAATTGTACCTTTGCCGTGCATGACGGGGCATGTCATAGCCCCTTATACATTAAACCCTTATATATTTAACTGTGCGCTGGATATGAAACAGAGGTTTGTAGACTTCGTGAAACGGGTGTGGGGAAACAGGATTTTCCTGATTCTCTTGATATTCAATATCATCTCCAATGGCACTGCGGTGGTGTCCTATCCCGACGCTGTGTCCATCTTGTACATCTTGGGTATCTCGGCTCTGTCGGCCACCGTCGAATCGTTCATTTGCCATCTCTTCAGCGGCAGGTTGCTGCGTCGCTGCGTGTTGTATCTGTTCCTCGCGCTGCATCTGTTCATGATAATCATCGACTTCTTCCTCATCGCCAACTTCAAGATGATATTCACGGCCGATTCCATTGGCATTATCTCAGAGACTACGGCTGAGGAGTCGCAGGCTTTCCTCTCGACCTATCTCGGTTTCGGGAATGTTTTGCTGATTGTAGCGGCGGTCTGCATCGGAGTCTGGGCTGTGATGTGGCTGGCCCGCAAATTGGCAAAGAAACTGCCTGTGGCCCTGGCTTCGTTGCTGTTGACCTTGGTCGGGGTGTTTGCCTATGCACAGATGGCTTACAACCATGCGACAGCTGGCGAGGGCGGAAATTCCTTGTCTCAACTCCACTCGTTCACGCGTTTGGGCTATTCGTTCCTCTCGTTCAGGGGGACCTACGCCAACATCCAGGTCTTGAGGGATGTCAATCGTCAAGTCGAGGCTTCGCAGAGCCTTGAAGAGCCCCCCACGGTGGTTTTCGTTATCGGCGAGAGTTTCAGTCTGTACCATTCTTCACTTTACGGCTATTCCAAGCCGACCAATCCCCGCTTGGCGCAGAGGGTTGCCGACGGGTCATTGATACTCTTTGATAACGCTGTTTCATCCAGCGACCACACGGGCAATGTGATGAAATCCGTGCTCTCGGTTGCCGGCTCTGATGAGCCCCATAGCAGCCAGGTGCAGTTCCCCACGTGCTTCCGCAAGGCTGGCTATAAAACGGCCCTGGTGGATAACCAGTATTTTGTGCGTGATGGCTTCTCTTGGTTGACCGACGGCACCTTGTCCGGCATCATGTTCGACTACCGCAACAAGAAGAAAGCGGGGCTTGACATGACGTTGCTCGACTCGATCCCGGCCTTCCCCGATCCGCAACTCATCATGATTCACTTGTTCGGACAGCACTTCACCTATTCCGACCGTTATACCCCCGAGTTCAAGCACTTCACCGAGGCCGATTACAGCAACAACCTGTCACAGTCCGAGCGCGAGGTGGTCGCCCACTACGATAACGCGACACTCTACAACGACTACGTTGTGGACAGCATCATCAGCAAATTCAAGGATAAGAACTGCATCATCGTCTATATGTCTGATCACGGCGAGGAAATCTACGAGATTGACGACTTCATGGGGCATGGCAATGCCAAGAAAAGGCCCACCATCCAGTACCAGCTGCGGGTCCCCTTCATGATTTGGACATCCGAGAAATTCCGTGAGCAGTATCCCGATGTGACCCGTCGCATTGCCGATTCCAGCCACAAACCCATCATCACCGACGATTTGCCTCATTTCCTGTTTGAGGTGGCCGGCATCGATACCAAGTACTACTGCCCTGAGTTAAGCTTCATCAACGACCAGTATCAACCCTCAAAGCCCAGAATCGTCTTGGGCAATACCGACTACGATAAATATAAGCCGGATCCCTCGTTCAAGCCCAGATACTGAGTCCCTGCAGGTGCTTCTACAGGCGTGCCTTGATGCGCTCCCACGCATGGGAACCGAACAGGAAGCACTCCCGCATCGTGTCCATCATCACCGTGAAACGGCTCATCGGAACGGTGAAACTCAACTCGTCCTTGCCGACCCAGGGTCGCACCGAGGGGTCAAACAGCCCCATGAAACAGCGGTGCCCGCCACGGGTATTCTCGACCACGGTCATCGACACCACCGTGCTGCATCCCGACCCGAACCGAGCCACCACCGCGTCGGGCTCGTTGCTGTCATAGAAAGCCCAGCCGCACAGGCCCGAGAGCACATCGGGCGTGGCATAGAACATCACGCCCTCAAATCCCTCAAAGGACTCCGCCTGATCCATCCTGACGAAATTCAGGTAAGGCTTCGTGGCGCGAGGCATTTCCAGACTCTTGACGTAATGAGCGACCATCTCGGGCGTGCGTTTATACTTCTCGGTGAGCGAGACGAAGTTTGGCACCCGCTCGGGCATGTCGCTGAAACCCGTGTACAGTTTACCACCCCCGCAGCCGATCACCTCGGCGCTCAAAGCCACAGGAGTTCCCTCACGCGCCGTCTGCAAGCCCTTGAAAAAGCAACCGCCGATCTTCGCCGTGTCGGCCACCGCCGTGTCGCTGTACCCGAACAGCAACGGCAACTGGGCATTGTCGCCGAACGCCTCACGATAACTCTCGATAAATTCCTTCAATTCCATATCATATGCTTGTTAATCCATTCATACCAACAAAGGTAACCATTCTTTGGCAAAAATGCTTATCTTTGCAGCATCAAGTGACATTAATTAATCAAATATAGGTAAGGAAATGAAACGATTTGTTTGGCGAGAATCAGAAGGCTTTATCAAGGAAACCAGAATCATTGTTGATACCGAAACCGGCGTTAACTACCTTTTCGTGGCAGCGGGCTATAGCGGCGGCTTGACCCCCTTGATCGACGCCGACGGAAAACCCATCGTCACCCGCGTCATCGTCGACGACTAACCCTCAGTGACAGCTCAGGCATAGCAAGGTTTATCCAAACGGAGGCGAGTTTTCTCGCTCCTGCATCTAATTTAACATGAGTTCGACGAAATAAAAGTACTGATGCTCAATACTTCTAGTCTGTAGAGACGCAAAATTTTGGATAAATTTGGCGGCACTTCAACCATTGATGCAAGCATCATGGTATTCAGTTTGCACAAATTTTGCGTCTCTACAGGTCACTGATGGTTAACCCATTGGCATTTAATGTATATTTTTGTCAAACTTACGTTAATTAAAGACAACCCAAACCCCAAAAACAACTCAGAAAACTCTTTTCTGACCATGTTGCTTATAGTTGTTTGAGTTGTCTTTAAACTCAGCGTCGCGGATGCCTCAAAAAAAATTATTCGGCGTTGAGGAGGAGGTTGATGAGGTTGATGACGTCGGTGATGTTGGCTGTGCCGTCGCCTGTCACGTCGGTGTAGGCGGGCATGTCGTCGTCGCTGAGGAGCATGCCGACCAGTTGCGTGACATCGGTGACTGTGATTGAACCGTCACCGTTCATGTCGCCGGGGCCGATGCCGATAAACGGCGCAATCCTCGCGAATTTGCCCCACTCATCATGGGCGCGATAGGCCTCGACCGACTCGGCGGGCACAAACAGCGTGGCTTGCTGATAGATGATATCACCGCTGCCGTCGGCAAACATAAACACATTTGTCCCATTCGGCGGAGTAAGCGCCCTGCTGATGACGGACGTCAAATTACTGCATCCTCCGAAAGCCCCGTCACCGATTGCCGTCACCGTCCCGGCAATATCAACACTGGTAAAGCTCAGCGTTTCAATGAAAGCCCACTTCTTGATATCGGTAACGCCGTCGGGTATCGTCAAGTTCTTGATTTCCTCGCCATCCATGAACAGATGCCTGGCATAGAACAGGGGACTGCTCATCGGGAAAAAAGAGTCGTACTCAATATTGCACCAAGCGGCAATGTCGGTGATATTCACCCGCTCAAGTCCTGTGCAGCCGTCAAATGCATTCTCGTGAATCACCTGAACCGTTTTAGGAATTGTCACGCTTTTCAAGTTGATCTGGTCATCAAATGCGTGGCTCTCAATACCTATTACAGTATAGGTGTTGCCATTTTTCACTACAGTCTCGGGAATCACGACATCTCCCGCGTAACACTCCAAATAGCCGCTGTTCATCCCGTACATGCCTGCAATGCTGGTGACCAGCACCGTTGCATCGTCATAATAATTGTAAGCATAGTGGATTTTGCCGGTCGTGAACTCATAACCGTAGCCCGTAGGGATAGCGAATCCCGCTTGGTCGCTCTCGCTCTTGCCGTCGGCTATCGCATAGGCACTCACCGTGTCCCAAAGTCCGATCGTGAAAGGCCCGGTATATAATGTCCATTGCTGGTTTTCAGGGTCTTCATCAGAATAGCTGTTCAGTCGATAGTAAATTGCGGCATCGGGATTTGCTGCATGATTCTCGATGGTGACCAGCAGTGAGTCGGGCTGAGGGTCCACCTCATCACCCCATGCAATAACGCCGCTAATATTCGGCTTCGCGGTTTGTTCCAACTCGTCTTGAGCCATCATGGCCGATGCGGCGACAACCAGCATCAGTAAAGTTAAAAGAATTCTTTTTTCCATTGTCATTAAGTATTTAAATGATGATGAGTACAATTTATCATTGAATTACTTCATCACAAAAATACAGCCTGTCGCCTGAATCCACCAAGTAATTTTAACTAAAAAGCAGCCATCCAGCCGATTATTTGTAAAAAGTGTCTATTTTCTTTACATTAATTAGAAAAAGAGGCGGTTCGCTTGATGTGGATTTACACACATCAGGCGAACCGCCGTCGTTATTGCGATTGATGGTTCCTACTTGTTCATGTGCTTGAGCATCTCGGCCTTGTCGACGACCACCCAGACGGTGTCCACCACGCGGCCTTGCCCGCCGCCCATGTTGCGCAGGGGATTGGCGAAGTCCTTGTCGAGCACCTCCACGTCGTCAACAAAATAGTCGGTCTCGCCACGGTTGCTGAAGACGTTCTTGAAGCCCCACACCTCGTGGTATTTCAGTTTGACTTTCCAACCCTCGATTTGGGCCTGGTAGAGTAACTGCACGAGCGAGTCCTGGTCGTTGCGGTCGTTGTCAAACGAGAACTGGAAGGGAGCGCCGCTGGTGTTCATTCCCGTTTGGGTGAGGTTCATACGGCCTTCCCAGGAATCCCAAATGACCCCTTTCTTGGTAAACTCAATCAAGTTACCCACCTTCTCGCCCACCGAGTAATTCTCCTTACAGCCCGTGAACGTCATCGCCACTACAGCCACAAGGCATAAATACACTAATCGTTTCATTGTTATTCGTTATTATCGGGTTACTATCTATCATAAACTGGCAAAAATCATGCCACCCCAACCACCTAAAAGCATTAAACTCCCTTACAAGGCCCAACTCCTATCAGGCGCACAGAAAAACAAAAACCCGCTGAATTGCCAGCGGGTTTTATACGTTAATCAGGGTTATCAAATGAAACTGAAAATATTGTAGTCAGTCACATGTATCAAGGTGGAGCCGTCCTTTTGATATGTGATGGGGTGAGTTAGTCACCGCAATAGGTTCCCATGAAGAAGATCGTGCCTGTGTTGTTCTCAATGATGTAATATACGAAGGGGCGCTTGGCGTGGAACTCCACAATTTTTGGTTCTTCCTCGATTAATACAGCTGATTTTGTAGCCATCAAAGCAATTGTTACAGCAGCGGCCTTGGTTCCCTCTTCTTCAACTTCGATTTTAGCTTTCTGCATCATCATCGACACATAAAGGTCGCCTTTGTGCCCCTGAGCCATATTGGGGAACTCAGCAGTACGTCCGAATGCCAGTGGCATACCCATTGCCGAGAGTACATCCTCAAGTCCAATCTTGCTTTCAGTAGTGAAACGCGGCAAAAGGATATCGACTTCATGAAAAGACATATCGCGCTTACGCTGTTGCTCCAGTTTTTCTGCCGAGAGGTTCCGGATGATGTCATCGACAGTCTTACCCTTGTTGGGAAGCAGCACATACATGGAATAGCTATTACAGCCGTAAGGCAGGCGCAACATCTTGCACAGATTGTTCTTGCCGTATGCGGCATGTAACTGGCGGTGCATCATCTTGCGCTTGACGGTTTTTCCATTCCTTTTTGTGAAGTTTATATTACGGGTTTTCTCAGGGTCAAAATTATGGGTCCACGAGGCCTTGAAACAGATGGCGTTCAACAGGCACATAACGGTATTAGGGTCAAGTTCCTCTATGATTTGTGGTATCATGCCGTCGGTGTGTGTGTCGCACCAGTTGTTGATTTTGCCGAGGCTCAATGCATCGATTTGGGCATCATAGTATTGCTGCATGTCGGCCTTGTACTGCGGGATGAGACTAATGCCTGATTTGACACCGATGTAGTTGGCGGTTTTTATCGTCACCGTTTTGTCGACTTTGGAGACTTCATCAACCATCTTCTTGAAGTACTCGTTGATCTCCTCAACCGAAGCGTCAAGCCCAAGCACGTCAGTAATCTGCTGGCGCGTCTCGCCGTCGGCTCCCTCGTTGAGCATGCCCAGCACATAGCTCACGCTGATGGGCGACATGATGATGCTGCGATTATCCTTTTTCTGCTTGTAAATAGTGCGTAACAGATTGCAGGCAAAATCATTGTTGTTGTCACACATCTTGCGTTGGGATTCGGTCAATCTGATGTCCTTGGGGTAATCATTGTTAATGTCACTCACCTCGGGTTGAGTTGAGGTGATGTCTTCGTTCACGGGCTGCTCTTTGGCCGAGAGGAAGTTGTCATCTTTAATAAAGACAACGAGTGTGGTGAGCAGCACTACTGCAGCCAATGTGCTAAATATCCAGTTTCGTTTCATATCAGTCATTCTTTTTAGGTTGATAAAACGGGTTAACTCTCGCTTGCAAAGTTATAACTGATAAATGAAATAACTACTAGAAAAGGCCAACATTCAAAGGTCATTTCATGGGATTAAATTAGTTGATATACAGGTATTTAAATAATAAAAAGGTCATTAATGGGTAATTCACTTGAACAAGCACTGAAAAGGTGTGATTTTGGGGTGCGTACGCTCCCCCGTTTTGTGTCGTTCATCACCTTTCAACACCTAATTGGCATTTTCTATAGGCGTTCAAATGACTGGTTATCAGTTTTTAGAGGTTTTTTAAGGTTTTTGGAGGGTTCAAAAACAACTGGAATTCAGCGGGTTTTATGCGTTATTTTAGGCCCTTTAAATGTAACTGAACCTATTGAAATGCATTACATCAAAACGATTTCTTTGATGTGTTTACCATCGGTTTAATTGTTTAATCCTTTATTGCCTTTTTGAGGTAATTTGAATGTGACGGGTAGGGTATACCACACGGCAACAGCTTGGCCATTCAGGCGACCTGGAATGAACTTGGGTAGCGTCTTGATGATGCGAACGGCCTCCTCGTCAAGTTCTTTGTCCACCGAGCGGACAACCTTTACTTCACCAATTTCACCGGTTTTGTCAACAACAAACTGCAAGATGACACGTCCCTGAATATTATTTTTGGCAGCTTCGGGAGGATACTGGATGTGACTGTCGATATACTTCATCAGAGCGGCCTCACCACCGGGAAATTGAGGCATCTGCTCTACTGACTTGAAGATTTCATTTTCATCTCGCTTAGGCATTTCAACTACAGGATCATATCGACCAAATTCTATTTCACGCTCCTCAAGTGGTTCTTTTATGGTCACCGGTTCACCAGTATCGTCGAAACAATAGGTGCCCATAAAGTAGATGGTGCCAGTATTTTTTTCCATGATGTAATATACAAATGGCCGCGTGGCGTAGAAGTACTTATAAAAGACCACTCCTAGATCTGCCATTTCAGCTACCGTTGTGGCAGCGGCTTTTGTTCCCTCTTCGTTGACCTCGATTTTGGCCTTCTGCTTCATCATCGACACATACAATTCGTCATGATAACCCTTGAGCATATTGGGAAATTCAGCTGCATTATTGAATGCTCGTTGCATGCCCATCGACGAAAGTATATCCTCAAGACGTGTCTCGCTTTCGGTAGTAAAGCGGGGCATTAGGACATCGACTTCCTCTGTCCTCATCTGTGACTGCCACTCCTTCAGTTTTTGTGCCGAGAGGTTCCGGATGATATCGTCGGTCGTCTTGCCCTCGTTGGGAAGCAACACAACCATGCTGTAGGCTTTGTTGCCGTAGGGCAGGCACAGCATTTTGCACAGGTCGTTCTTGCCGTAGTCGGCCATACCATGGTGTTGCATCATCGGCCGCTTGACGGTTTTGCCGTCAAGTGTTATAAAGTCCAAGTCTCGAGTGCTCCTGGGGTCAAATTGATCGGTCCACGAAGTCTTGAAATAGACGGCGTTCAACAGATACATCAGGCGATTGGGGTTAAGTTCACCTTTTTTCAAGAGTTCTGGTATCATGCCGTCGGTATGTGTCTTGCACCAATTGTTGATTTTGTTCACAATGCTGCTTGAGTTGAAGTTAATCGCTTCAACATGCGCGTTATAATAGTTTTGCATGTCAGCTTTAAACTTCGGGTTGATGCTCATTCCCAATTTGAAGTAGATGCAGTTGGCAGTTTTTAATGTCACGCTTGGGTCAACTGATTGGGCTTCATCCATCATCTTTTTGAAATATTTGTTAATCTCACGCACCGAGCCGCCCAGTCCAAGTACATCGGTTATCTGCTGGCGTGTCTCGCCGTCAGCTCCCTCGTTGAGCATGCCCAGCACATAGCTCACACTGATGGGCGACACGATGGTACTCCCCTTTTTCTGCTCGTTGATGGTGCGGAACAGCTTGCAGGCAAAATCATTGTTGTTATCAGCCATCTTGCCTTGAAGTGAAGTCGGTGCGCTGACCTGGCCGAACGTTAATAGGCCACTCATCAGCACCATGGCAAGCATTGCGCCAAATTTCCAAAATCGTTTCATATCAGTCATATTTTTTAGGTTGATAAAAACGGGTTAACTCTCGCCTGCAAAATTACAACCGATTATTGAAATAGCTACTAAAAAAGGCTAACATTCAAAGGTCATTTCATGGGTTTAAAACGGCTGATATATAGGTATTTACATAATAAAAAGGTCATTAATGGGTAATTCACTTGAACAAGCACTGAAAAGGTGTGATTTTGGGAGTGCGTGCGCTCCCCCTTTTTTGCGCCGTTCAACACCTTTCAACACCTAATTGGCATTTTCTATAGGCGTTCAAATGACTGGTTATCAGTTTTTAGAGGTTTTTTAAGGTTTTTGGAGGGTTCAAAAACAACAGCGGGTTTGTATGCGTTGGTTTTGGGCCTTGAAATGAGACTGAGTACATGATTGTTGTTGGTTTTTACATCAAAAGAACCGTCCCTTTTTCAGTGTTATTGTTATTTTCCATATTTGTCTTTCAAATACTTCTGCAACTCTTTCGAGTTTTCGCCTTGATAGATGTGGTTCTTATCAAAGATAGTAGTCGCTCCTCCTTCAGTAAATTGAACGATCTCGAATGTTTCAGGGTCAGGAGGGATGACGGCATCATCAAAGAATACATGGTTTTTATCTTTGGCATATCGAGTCCAAAAAGTTGTTCCATTGAAGTATGCGTATCCATCCACAAGTTGGAAGGTGGCGGCATCTGCTTCCTTCACTTCCTTCATTTCCTTTCCCCGCCACCATACATGGTCTTTATCCACATACCAAAGGCTGCTGCCTTTAAGCTGTCTGAAAGTAAGGGGGTCTGCATCTTCAAACACTTCAAATTCAAAGGTGTAGATGTGCGAACCATCAGAATAAAAACCTCCAATATGTGATAATTGGTTGTAATCCTTAATGTCCGTGGCTTTCCATTGGTAATAAACCCTATGTTTGTCCTGTCCCACCCAATCGATTATTTCAGTGAATGTCTCTGGGTCGGCATCCTCAACAATATGGTCTTTATAATACACCCGATATTTGTCGGCGGCATATTTTCCTTGTACACCCATGCTGTTGGTCTCTTTTATCAAATGAAAACTGTCGTAGTCTGCAAGTGGGACGGGTTGTTCTCCCATATAATATGCGTTGTATTTGTCTTTCGCCCAATGTGTAAATTCATTATCCTTATCTCCTATGATGACAAATGTTTTTTTGTCTGACACATGTATGGGTTTCCCGCACCAAAAATAGTCATTCTCATCCTCTGTCAGGTACTGGCCATGTATCATGAATGACTTGGGATCGGCACCTGTCATCATGGTATATTTATGAAATACATGGCTGGCATCGACAGCATACGGTTTCTCCAGGCATTTGAATGTTTTTCCGTCAGCTCCCTTGATGATCTTCCCCTCAAGAAATGCCTTTTGGTCATCTCTGGCGTACCCGTTACCCAAATCCTCAAAAGTAGCAGGGTCTGCATCAACAACCTTGGACCAAGGCCCAGCCCAGATATCCCTTCCTTGCCAGGTCACCTGTTTTCCGTTATTTTTATAATGTCCCGGCTTGGTGCAGGAAGTCAATATCATACAAACAAGGCTTATCGCCACCGTAAAATAGAATAAACGACTTATCTTTTCCATGTGTTGTTCGTATTAAGTATGTTCGCAAAATTAATGAAATGGTTGAAAACGGCAAAAGAAAATGCGGACTCTTGAGCTTTAAGTAAAAAATGATGTTGTTGGACCAATGGGGTGGGGTGCAGCATGTGATGTCGGTTAGAACATGCCGCGGGACTTCATTTCGAGGTAGCGGTTGATGACATTGACCGAGAGGTTTTGGGGCGAGGTGAGCAGGCTGTTGATGCCAAACTCGCGCAGGGTGTTGATGATGAGCGTTTGCTCGTGGTCGATTTTGGCGGCAATGGAATGCTCGTAATAGTCCCTGATGCTGCGTGGCTGTTGGTTGATGAAGTCTCGGCGTTCTTCATCGATGAAAAAGACGACTAACAGTCGGTGCCGGCTATTCAGTTGCCGCAGATAGGGCAACTGCCGGAGCATGCCGTTGTAGTCAAAGAAGTTGGTATAGAGAATGAGAAGGCTTCTTCGCCCGACCAAATGGTTTGTATTGACAACTAATGACGAATAGTCACTCTCGGCAAAGTTGGTGGTCTGGTGATAGAGGCATTCAAGAATGTCGTTCATCTGTGCCGGGCCGCGATCGGGCTTGATGAAGTCGCTAAACTTATCAGCAAAAGTGATGACACCGGCTTTGTCGTCGCGATGCAGGGCGACGTAGGAGAGCACCAGCGACGCATTGATGGCATTGTCGAGGAGGGTCATCCCCTCGAATGCCTGTTGCATGATGCGTCCCTTGTCGATGACGTTGATAATCTGCTGCGACCGTTCGTCGGTGTACACATTGACCATGAGGTGGTGGGTTCGTGCACTGGCTTTCCAGTTGATATGGCGGTAGTCGTCACCTTGCACATAGGATTTGATCTGCTCAAACTCGGTGTTGTTGCCCACGCGGCGGATGCGCTTGATGCCCATCTCGGTCAAGTTGTTGCTGATGGCCAGGAACTCATACTGGTTGAGCATGAGGTAGCTGGGATAGACGGCCACATCGGTGGGCTCATCGCAGGTGAAGCGGCGCTGCACGAGGCCGATGGGGGAAGAGGCAAAGGCTCGGATATGCCCGAATCCGTACACGCCACGCTTGGTGGGCCGCAGGGTGTAGTCCACCGTTCCGTTCTCTCGGGCCTTCAGGCGCAACGGGAAGTTCACGTCTCGGCGCTGGAAGATGTGCGGAATCTCATCGATGATGTTGAGCCTGACCGCGAAGGGGTAGTTGTTTTCCACCTGCAGGCTCACCGGGTTTTCATCGCCATTGGAGAAACGCGAGCTGCAGTGCCGGCTTGCCGTGATACCGCGGCGTGTCCACAGCAGGGCGATGTCGGCAACCAGCATCAATGCAAATAACACCAGCAACGCAGCTCCCACGTAGAACAACGGCGGCCACAGTTGTCCCAACGCCAGGACAACGATCACCACTATCGCAGTATAGTAGAAACGAACGGGCAGAAACATAGCAGCGGCTGATTAATGCATCACTTGGGCACCTCGACATTATTGACCAGCGTGGCCACAATCTTGGAAGGCGTGTAACCTTGCATCTCGGCTTCGGCCGAAATGAGGATGCGGTGATCAAGTACGGCAGGCGCTACCATCTTGATGTCATCGGGGGTGACATAGTCACGGCCATAGATGAGCGCGATGGCCTTTGATGCCTGCAACATGGCTACGGCAGCTCGTGGCGAGGCTCCTAGGAGGACAGCCTTGCTCGTGCGCGTCTGATGCACAATCTGCGCGATATAGCTCAGCAGCGAGTCGTCAATCAGCACAGCCCCCATGGTGTCTCGCAATGCCAGCAGCGAGTTTTTGGAGATAATGGGCTTGATGTCCTCAAGCTTTGCCAGGCGTGCATTGGCCTGGTGCCGTTGCAGGATGATTTTCTCCTCATCGATGGTGGGGTATCCCATCACGATCTTGAACATGAAGCGGTCGAGCTGTGCCTCGGGCAGCTTGTAGGTACCTTCTTGTTCCACAGGGTTTTGTGTGGCGATGATGGTGTAGGGCTCTTCCATGTGGTGGGTGATTCCATCGATGCTTACCTGGCGCTCCTCCATCACTTCAAAGAGCGCAGACTGTGTCTTAGCCGGCGCACGATTGATCTCGTCAACGAGTACCATGTTGGCAAAAATCGGGCCCTCATGGAAGTCAAATTCGCTCGTCTTCATATTAAACACCGTTGTGCCGAGCACGTCGCTGGGCATCAGGTCGGGGGTGAACTGAATGCGGCTGAAGCGAGCGTCAATCAGGCGGGCCGTGAGTCGTGCCAGGAGCGTTTTTGCCACTCCAGGCACACCCTCGAGCAGCACATGGCCGTCGGCAAGGATGGCAGCAATCAGGAGGTCCACAACCTGATTGTGTCCTACCACTACACGGGCAATTTCTTCTTTTATCTGCCTCACTTGGGCCGAAAACTGTGCCAGGTCGAGGCGGGGGGCTGTTGTTTGTTCCATTGTCTTATATTTTGTTTTAGATGTTGATTCGGTGCATGATATCATTCATCACGTCGATGTGTTGTTGCAGTAGCCGGTCACTTATCCAGCTAGACTTGACAGCATCCTTCACATCGCTGACTTGCTGTTGCAGTTGGTTGAGGGGAATGCCCGTGCGATTAGACAGCGCCAACAGTTCATCGTCGATGTTGTCCTCGTTGTCAATATCAATCATTGCCTTTACTCGCAAGTCGTTGCTGAACGTGACATATTTCTTGTTGAGCAGATCCACATTGTCGTGCCGCTTGAAGTAGATGCCGCCGATTCGCTTAACGAAGTCCATCATGTGATTCACCGGTGGCTTGATGACCGGTATGATGCGTTGACGGCGCCTAGCCGAGAACGCCACAAATGCCACCAGTGTGGCCAGGGCAAGATAAAGCGCCCATCGCAACGGGCGGTTGGCCAGCAGATAACGTAGCGGCGATTCGGACTCCTGTTCTTTGTCATCAACCTTGTCGATGAGTGTCGAATCATAGCGCACGACAGGCAAGTCGCCACATTCGCTCAGCAGCCGCAACGCCAGCGGGCGGATGTTGTCGTCAAGAATGCCGTAATTGGTAAATAACCAGGGCATGCTTGTTACGACGACCTTGCCCTTGCCGTAATCACGAATACCTGCCACAGTCCTGTTATTATAGTATAAACCATTTAAACGGCTGACTTTCGCCAGGGTGCGGAAAGGAGGATCCAACTCAAAGTTTCCCATGAAGAATATCCCATTCACCAGATAGTTCGCAGCAGTGAATCGGCCGCCGGCTTGCCACCTGACCGTGTCATACTCAGTGCTGTCACTCAATTCTTTCTTTAAATTATCCTGGTAGACGTAGACATAGTTGGCGCTACGGAAGCTGAATCCCAATTTTTCCTTAATATCATGGAAATAATAATATGAAAAGTCGTCAGAGGCAAGGACAACGTTGTTACCGTCCTTTATCAACTCGAGAATATCAACATCAACTGAATTGAAGATGTCAGAGTAATTGTTGGTAAAAAGGAACGTGTGTTTGCCCCCTTTGTATTTCTTGCCGATGTACTTCTTGATGCCGTCCCCAAGCACCTCGTAGCCTTGCGGCAGCGAGGCGTGTAGCACGCTGTCCATCACATAGCAGCCGAAGGGTTGCTTGCTCTTGTAGCTTTGCGAAACGTCATCCCACTTGAAACGAGTTGGTGCGTTCACCTGAAAGAGCAGCATCACCGCCATGAGCGCAATGATTACCACAATAAATATGCGGCTGGCCTTCATGACTGCTCACCTCCTTCCTGCTTACTGTCGGTTAGCTCTTGCTGGTTGTTGCTATTAGCAATGCGTGCTTGCACTGCTTGCTGGAGCGAACGCATCTCCTGGGCAAGCGCTGCGTCGGCTGTGTAATGACCATAACGGATGCGCAAGAAGTGATTGGTCATGATGCCGAAGTCACTGTCTTGCCACTCCTGGGCATATTGCGTAGGTGTCTTGTATCGTCGCCAACTCACCAATGACGCGTCACTGGCAGCTTTCAAGGTCTGCAGATAGCGCAAACGGCACAGCGCCAGGTAGTCGCCACTGTTCTCGGCCTCGGCAATGAGTTGGTCAAAGTCCACCTCGTTGATGTCGTCCTCGGTAATATCCTGTGCCTTGAGGCTAACATCCCGGGGGGCGAACAATCTAGTCCTATTTCTCCAGATGAAATAGCATACGGCCATCACCGCGAGGGTCCCCATGCTCCACCAGAGCCAATCGGGGATGTCAATCGTTGTATCGAAGTCAAATAAATCCATGAGCCTGTCCCGGAAACGGTCAAAATAGTGGGTTTCATGGTCGGGCACCAGCTCTTGCGCATAGTCATAGTCCCTTGAGTGCTGGAAGGCTTCCAGTACCGAATCATTGGCAACTATTGTGTCACGGGGCAATGTCATCATCAGATTATTTCAGTTGAGCAAAATTATCTATATCACTCTCCAGGCCGATGTCCTCGACCTCAGTTGCAACACTGCCGTAATAATAGGTCATCGCGAGGACAAACAGCCCCATCTCCACAAAAATCATGAAGCATTGAGCCACACTGAGCACATAATTTAATAAATCTATCAGGAATGACCAGAATACAGAGTCGGTCGTTGAGAACTGAAAAATGGAATCCAATATCGTGTAAATGCCCCTGGGAAAAGTAATGGCATTGTTGATGAGAAACGACACGACGCCCATAATCAGCGTGATGAGGATGAGTCGTCCCCACTTCTTGTGACCCAGTTTAAAAGCACGCTTTATATTGTTCATTAACGAATCGTTGGGCTCCAGCAGCATGATGGGGCATATAAGGAACACAGGAAGCAACGCAAAAACCGCTACCAATCCAGCAAAAGGAATGATGTTAAATAGATTTGCCACCACAATCGCTGGTGTCCCTATGAGGATGACAACCAGACATTTAAGTGTTGCTCGAGGTAACATGCGCCACATGGCGCCCATGTCACACCCGTCAAGTGTGCCATTATGGGTCTCATGCCACTTGAGAAGCAGAATTTGCAACGCATTGACCACAGCGCATCCCACAAAGAACAAAATGCCGGAAGCCACTAAGGTCATGCCGAATGAGGGCGTTTCGATGTCAAAGTTGGCGAGCATGGTGCCCAGCAACACACTGAACGGCATGAGGAAGTAGGCCATCATTTTGAACCACTTTCTCCAATTTTCACCTACAAAGTCAAACACCATGTTCACATTGTCGGTGAGTGTGCGATTCTTATAGAGTCGATTGCTGTTCATCGGTCGCTAATCTGTTGTGGCGTTTGCGCCCCACTAACCAAGGTAAGACAATATAGTAAAAAATAATAAACGCAGCCGACAAGACAATCACCATGACCCTAAAAGCCAGGGGGAAGTCGGTGTGTCGCGTGAGATATCCCTCAATGAATGCGGCTACGATGGTCACGGGAAACACACTCAAGGCAATCTTGAGGGCTTCCTTGGCCTTGCGGCGAAAAGCCTGCATGCGGCTATAGGTGCCAGGAAACAACCATCCTGACCCCAACACAAAACCGGCTCCTCCCGAGAGCACCATCGTGGAAATCTCGAGCGTTCCGTGTTGCATAATCGCCAAAAACGCTTCACCAAACACGCCATATTGAAAAAAGAAAAAAGTGAATGCACCGACCATGATGGCATTGTACATCATGATCAGAGCTGTGACAAATGGTGTGAAAATGCCCATCGCAAAGCAGATAACGTCAACCCTCAAGTTATTGAGCATGATGGCGAAGAAAGACTCGGCTTCTCCATAAGAGTTATAGACATCGGTGGGCACGCCGTTTTTGATGTTCGCGATGGTCATGTCCACATAGCTATCTCCCAAGATGAGCCTGGCAAAGTCAGCATCGTTGAACAGCGAAGCAATGCCCACGCACATGAAGAATACAAACACCGCCAGCGCCGAGAGCATGGCTTTGCGGTTGTCATAGACAGCCTGTGGCACCTCTCTGGTCCAGAACGTCAACAGGCGGGAGCTCTTCTCGTAATGACCACTATAAATCTCGTTGTGCAGCTTGAGCGTCATGGCGTTAAGCATCGAGGTAATGGTGGCATCGGGAAAATGTGTGCGTGAGAAGGCCAGATCCGATGTCAGTTCCGTATACATCTGTGCGAGAGTGTCCGGGGATTCTCCCGACGGATTCTCAAGACGCCTTTGATAATCTCGCCAGCGAGTGATGTTTTGTTTGATAAATACGGGCTCTCTCATGACATTGGATAAACTGTTGCATTTTTTATGTTGCAAAAATAGACTTTTTTTTGTACTTTTGCAACATAATCTATTAAAATCCAATTTGCAAAAAGAGATGGCGCAATCGTCAATTATCACAGGGCAATATGTAGAACTCACCCAAACCCCTGCCAGTGTGGGTGATAGGCTGATTGCGGCTATCATAGACCTTGCCGTCCTCGTCGTCTATTCCGTGGCTGCTGGGTTGACTTTCGGCGGGATTCTTGACCCATTTGGTTACGCAACCAGCGACGTGATCCTTATTCTTATCTATGTCCTCATCTTTTTCCCGGTCATTCTATATTTTCCTGCATGCGAAATTTTAGCCAGAGGGCAAAGTTTGGGTAAAAAGGTGATGAAAACGCGTGTAGTGACCATTGATGGCAATTCTCCCTCGGTGGGCAGTTGCCTGTTGCGATGGCTTCTCTACCCGATTGATACCTTTCTAACCGGTTTTCTGGGGGTCGTATTCATCACTTTCGGCAAGTATCGGCAACGCTTGGGTGACCTCGCTGCAGGCACCATTGTCATTAAAACGGCGTCGACACAGTATGATTTCTTCACGGTGAACGATTACAACTATGTGAAGCAGGGCTATGAGCCCACCTATCCCGAGGCAGCCAATCTGTCCACCAAGCAGGTAGATGTCATCACACGCACGCTCTACAGTTCGGACTACAGTCGTCGCAACGAACTGGTGTATAAGCTGGCAGTGCAGGTGCAGCAATACCTTGGCGTACAGGTAGCGGGCAACGTGTATGCCGATGCCTTTCTCACGACGGTGCTCAACGATTTCTATTATTACTCCTCAGTCGTTGAGGTGTAGCTTACTTGCCTCACCTTAAGGAGAATAGCGACCATTGCCGACGAATTGAAATCCATCGGTGTATGATTTAGCGGGAAGCGTGCGCTTCCTTTTTTTTGTGTCGTCGGGTGCCTTTTTGCTGCATTTATGGATAATGACTAAGAGTGTTGACATCTGTCGCTCTGCGGCCACGCCAAGGCGAGGCCCTACGTGTTGGAGCTTTACATATTTGATGCTTTTTACTGGACAGCTATAATAACTAATAGCACGGGTCGATGGGGTGTCGGCCCGTGCATTCGGTTATCTTAAGTGAGTAAGTTGTACTGAATTAGATCCAGCCCATGGCGTGGTAGAGGAAGGCGATGTAAGAACTGCTGTTAATCCAGGATATCGCCGTTCCAGAGGGCATTTAAAAATTGAGTGACGGGCCAGACTTCCACTTGGTTCATTTTTCGATAGGCTGTATCTAGTGAGACGATGATGGTGCGAGCAGTTGGATGCTCTTCGCTGAATGCTTTCAGCCCTTTCAGGTGCCTCGATTGTACCTCGGTTGATGATTTGACCTCAATAGCCACCTCGGCGTCTCCATATATGATGTCCACCTCATAACCCGAAGTGGTTCTCCAGTATGATATCGTTTTGCGAGAATGGGTATATGATAGGTATGCCATCAACTCTTGGACAATCAGGTGTTCAAAACCATGTCCGAAATCTGTAGATCCCGGTTCCATCTTGCGTCTGTTACACAGGTAATTGACGATACCGATATCAAAGAAATAGAATCTCGGGGCTTTGATTAATCTGCGTTTTTGAACGTTACGGAATGCCGGAATATAGTACCCAATCATCGTTTCTTGCAGGATGTCGAAGTAGGCCTTGATGGTATTGGCGCTTACTCCACAGTCTGTTGCAATACTTTGATAATTCACCATTTCCCCATCAGTCAAGGCTGCTACTTCGAGAAAACGAGAAAACGTGCTCAGGTTTCTTGACAGGGCTTCGGCTTCGATTTCTTGCTGCAGATAATTCCCGATATATCCTTCAAGACGATTCCACGGGTCGTTGATGAGATAATGCCTGGGTAACATGCCGTTATTCACAGCTTTAACCACATCAAAATCGGGAATCTCGCGGCTCACAAGGGGGAAAAGCTGGCGCCTTACAGCTCTTCCGCCAAGCATATTGGCACCTAGACGTTTAAGTTTTCGTGCGCTAGAGCCACATAATAAAAACCGTATATCCCGATTAACAATCAGCCAATGGACCGCATTGAGCAGATTTGGCAGCATCTGCACTTCGTCAATGACCACGAGTTCGTTGTGATCCAGATGTTGCAACTCTTGAATGAGGAGTTCGGGTTTGCGTTGTAACCTGCTGTAAACATCGGGCAGGAGCAGGTCATAATAATGTGCCTCGGGGTAAATGCTCTTTAGCAAAGTGCTTTTACCCGTTTGCCTCGCTCCCCACAAGAAGACGCTATCCTCTTCCAGCTCAGGAATTGTTAGAATTCTGTTAAGTATCATATTGCAGTTTGTTTACGAAATTTAAGTTGCTGATTTACAGGTGATACAGTATAATTTATCTTGTGATAATCGGCAGCATTACTGCGGATTATCATGATAATTCTAAGTGATAATTCAGATTATCATCATGCAAAAGTAATTGTATCATATCATTTGTGCAAATTTTTACAGACATTTTTTTGAGACATATAATTGTGGTAAAGAAGAATGCACGGGAACCTTTACGGCCCGTGCATTCGGTTATCTCAAGTGAGTAAGATGTTCTGAATTAGATCCAGCCCATGGAGTGGTAGAGGAAGGCGATGAGGTAGCCGGCGATGCAGGCGACCGCGGTGTGTACCAGACCGGGCATCATGAACGAGTGGTTCAACAGGTACTTGCCGATGACGGTGGTGCCTGTGCGGTCGAAGTTCACGGTGGCGATATCCGAGGGATAGTTGGGGATAAAGAAGTAACCGTAAACCGAGGGCAGCACACCCAGCAGGATCCAGCCGTCAATGCCCAGTCCATAGGCCAGCGGCAGCATGGAAACGACCACGGCGCCTTGGGAGTTGACGAGCACCGACACGAGGAAGAAGGCAAAGGCAATCGACCACGGGTACTGTTCAACCAATCCGGCCAGCATGTCCTGGATTTCGCCCAGGTAGTTGGCGAAGTAGGTGTCGGCCAGCCAGGCGATACCGTAGATGGCGACAACGGCCACCATACCGCTCTGCCAAACGGGACCGGAGATGGCCTTCTTGGGCGACGCCTTGCAGAAGATGATCATCAGCGCAGCGGCGGTAATCATCACAATCTGGATAACGAGGTTCATCTTGAGCGGGGTGGGGTGGGTTTTGGTTAAGCCTTCGACGGCAATACCCAACTTGGCCAACTGGTCGGCAGTGATGGTCACGCTCGAACCGATGAGTTCGACGGTAGCGTCACCGTCGATGGCCTTGATGGTGTCATAGGCCGGCAGCAGGTCCTGGAAGATAGCGAAGAAGACGATCACCAGCAGGGCGCCGAAGAAGATATACACGGCACGCTTGCTCTCGGGAGCAATCTTCTTGTCGAGGGTGGTAGCGTTGCTGCCGTAGATGTACTCGCGCTGTGCGGGGTCGGCAATCTTCTTCTGGAACTCGGGGTCCTTGTCCAGATCTTTACCACGCTTGTAAGAGGCGATGGAAGCAACCAGGATACCCAGCAGACAGGCGGGGATGGTTACCATGAGCACCTGCGGGATGGTGACGTTGTAGCCATTGGCACCGCTGATGGTGATGAAAGCCACCACGGCCGCCGCGATGGGCGAGCAGGTGATACCGATCTGGTCGCAGATGATGGGCATCAACGTGTAAACCACGTGGCCCGTTCCGACGAGCACCGTCAGGAAGAAGGTGCACAGCGGGGCGAGGAAGGTGATGCGGTCAGGATGCTTGCGCAACATCTTCTCGGCCAGCTGGATTAGCCAGTCCATACCACCCGATGCCTGCATGATGCCGGCACAAGTTACGGCGGCGATGATGATGTAAATGACATCGGTGGGAGGCGTTCCGGGCTTCATGCCGAAACCGAATACCAGAATGGCCAAGCCGATGCCCGAAATGGCACCTAGGGCCAGACTGCCGTATCGCGAGCCGAGCCACAAAGCGCCCAGCACGATACAGAGTTGAATGATCATGATTAGTGACATAATATTTAGTTTTTAGTTGATTGTTGTCGGTTGTCAGATGCTCTAGATCTTCTAGACATTCTAGATCATCTAGAAAATCTAGTTAATACCTGATGGAAACTTGCACGAACACGGTGCTGTAGTCGGGTTTGGCAAGGGCACGGTCGTGGGTGAAACAGTATTCGGTCTGCACCTCGAGGTACTTGCAGAAGCGGTAGTTCAGACCCACCTCATAGTTGGTCTTGGCGGCCACGCTCGAGGCGGTGGGGCGGTAGAGGTCATAGCGCGCCTTGGCCATCAGTTTGTCCTTGACCACGGGGACGATGGCGAGGGCATAGATACCGTCGCTCTTGTCGTTAGCCACCTCGTTGCCGTCCTTGTCGGTATAGGTCTTGATGGTAAGGTCGTTGGCATCACCGGGCTTCTGGTAGGTGGTGGCAAAGCCGCGGCCCGTCGAATGGATGTACTCGGTGCGCAGCTGCAGGTCACCCTTCTTGTACTCGGCACTGAAGGCGTAGCGGTGCTGGCGCAGGCTCACCGTCTGGCCGCCGCTCTTGCGGGCGAAGGAGCCTTCCCAGCCGAAGGCACCGAGGCGCATCCCCGGGATGGGCATAACCCAAGCGCCGCCGATGATGTCTTTGCGCTCATCCACGTCCTTGACGTTGATACCCTGGCCGTTGAACACGCCCACCTGGTAGTGCAGCAGGTTGCGGCCGCTGCCGGTCTTGAGGAAGTCACCCTGGAACTGCAGACCAATGTCGCGGCCGTTGCTCGCGTGCATGCCGTCGCGGTCGCTAAAGCCAGCCAACTTGCTCACGGGCTGGGAGTAGCTCATGAAGCCCTGGTCGATGGGGTTCATCGGGTTCTCGTAGGTGAACGGACGCTTGAACTGACCCAACTTCACGCGGAAGAAGTCCAGCTTCTGCCACTCCATGAAGTAGTCCACCAGCCTGGGGCTGCTGCCCAAGGTTGTGGTGTTGCCGTTGATTTGGCCTTGGATCTTGTAGTAAAAATCGTTGAGGATGCGGCCCTCGATCGATGCCCTGACGAGCCTCAGGTCAAACGAGTTGCTGTTACCTCCATCCTGGAATGTTGCCTGATAGGACGCCATGGCAAATCCGCTGAACTTGGGCTTGGTGAAAATCGCGTTATTGCCATCTTCACCGGCACCCCAAGCTGCGAGTACCAGCATCGATCCCATCAGGGTCATGAGTAGTCGTTTCTTCATGTTAAATCTTGTCTTTTTAGAGGTTAATGATTGTTTTTTTGCAAATATAGTTTTTTTCTTTCAGAAGAGCATTCAAAACTACGGTTTTTGTGCTTTTTTATTGCTTTTTTTTCTCGTTCACAGCCATTTTTTCCCGATTGCGGTGCTTAATAAGGGTCGATTCAGCCGTTTTTTGGGGGCTACATGACGGGAAACGATTAGGTAGTATCAAAAAAAGGTAATTATTGGCAAAATGAGGAGATTAAAATTTGCTGATATCGATGTATGTGATTAAATTTGTGGTTGATACGTGTATTTTACTACCATTAAACAAAACTATTATGAAGAAAATGTTATTCTTTTTGCTCTCTGCCGTGGTGTCGATGGCAGTTAGCGCCCAGCCTGTGCAAATGAAGAAAAACAATCCATTGCCCCAAATGGATAAAAAGGAAATGTTGGGAAAAACCCGTCACGTTGTCAATGCACCTCATGTCGATTTTTCGGTGTCGGCCAAAAGGAACGCTCCCAGAATGGCAGGTGCGGTTGTTACTCCCCCCGAGGGACTGGAGACCGAGAAGTATGTCATGAATGCCTACATGTTTGACGGCTCGAGCTGGGAGCTCGAGAACCGCTCGCTCACGATAGGCTTTGACGGCGAGGATGTGTATCTGCAGGGTTTCAGCGTCTATATGCCCGAGGCTTGGATCAAGGGCACCTACAGTGTCGATGACGCGACAGTGACTTTCCCGATGCAGTACTATGGAAATGCCTATGGCGAGGACCTCTATTTCTTCCCCGTCACCCCCGTGGGTGAAGAAGGCTATGAGATTATTGATGCCGTCTTCAACTACAACGAGGAGGTCGGCACCCTTGTGCTCTCGCAGGATGTCGTGTGCTACATCATGGAGAATGCCTATGAGGACGAACTCGGATGGTACATCCAGTACGACAGTGAAATCACGATTGCCCCCGCAGGGGAAACCGTTGTTGTCCCCGAGGGCCTGGAGACCCAGTACTATATGCTCACTGGCGTCTACATGGGCTATGACGATGATGGCAACTGGTTTGAGGGTGATCCCCTGATTGGTGCCGCCAAGGTGGGCTTCGATGGTGATGACATCTATGTGCAGGGCTTGTGCTCCTACCTGCCCACGGTATGGGTGAAGGGTCATCGCGAGGGTGACAGCTATGTGTTTGACAACGGTCAGTACTTCGGCACCTTTATCTATCTCGGCGATGCTTATCCCCTCTACTTCATGGGCTGCACGCCCGAGACCAACGATGCCGAGCAGTTTGTGTTGACCTTGGATCCCGAGACAGGTGCGCTGGTTGCTCAACAGTGGTATGCCATCAGTTCCAGTGCCGAGGATGTTTACTGGTATGACCTGCTGGGCAATGTCGTGCTCAAGCCCATCCCCGACGTGGCGACAACCCCCGCAACGCCTAGTGTGCTGTTCTTTGAGAATTATCCCGAGGACGGCATGGGATACGTCATGCTCGATGTTCCCGTGGTTGATGTCAATGGCGAGCCCATCCTGCAGGACCTGCTGGGTTATGAGATCTTCTGTGACTATGGAAATGGCCCCGAGCCCTACATCTTCTGGAGTGACATCTACGGCTTTGATGATGACTGGACCACCGTACCCTATACCTACAACGACGATATGAATATCCTCAAGGGTGGTGAGTTGCTGATTGTGTACTACATCGGTGAAGATCTCGTGAACATCGGTGTGCGCAGCGTCTATGAGGGCGGTGGCGAGACCAACTATTCCGAGATTAGCTGGTATTACACCGATGAGGATCCCACGAGTGTGACGGCAATCACTGCCGATGATAACCGTGCCATCGAGTACTACGATTTGATGGGTCGCCGTGTCGATGCCACCAAGTTGACCCGTGGCATCTATGTGACCAGCGATGGCCGCAAGATTCTCGTCAAGTAACATGACCAGATAACCATAACAGCCCCCGTTCAGTCCATGCAACGGGGGCTGTTTTTATAGTCACGGGATGGATTCCTTGTTAGCCGAGCGGGTTATTCGTTAAAAGGAACGAACGATGATTTGCACCTGTCGGCGAGAATTTCTATATTTGCAGTCGATAAACCAATAGTAGTAGAATATGAAATCCAGACAATTCCTGAAATGGGCATTGGCCTTGCTGCTGGTAGCGGGGTCAGTGATGCCCGCCAGTGCGCAGTATGGCCGTCGTGGCGACAAGCGCTATAATGATCGTTACAGCCGTGCCAACACCTACGGCGACGTGGTGGAACTGCGTCTCACCAGCGCAGGCACGCTCGAGGAGAAAATGCCCGATGACATGGTGGACCGTGTGCGTCTGTTGCGCATCGAGGGTCCCATGGACTCCAAGGACTTTGAGTTCATCAAGAAATTGTGCAAGCGCTCGCGATGTGTCGATGGCAATGACCGCAAGATAGACAATTATTTGGACTTGGAGTTGGAGCGAGCACGCATCATGAGCGCTGGTTCCAGAAGCTTGCTCGGTAGCAATGGCGAGCGTGACGTGATGGGGGATGCCCTGGCTCACTGCGGCCACCTGCGCTCCATCGTGTTGCCTGACCGCATCAGGCGCATCGCCGACGGTGCTTTGCGCGGTTGCAGTGATCTGGAGGAGGTCATCATGCCGCCGAGCGTGAGGGAGCTGGGTGATAATGCCTTTGACGGCTGCTACAGGCTGGAATACATCACCCTCCCCGACGGGATTGAAACCATCGGTGAGGAGTGTTTTGACGGCTGCTCCAAGTTGAAAAGCATCAACCTGCCGTACTCGCTCGTCGAGATTGGCAAGAGAGCGTTCAAGGGCACCGGTTTGAAGCGCGTGACATTGCCCTCGGGGCTGGAGGTCCTCGGAGCAGAGGCCTTTGATGATACGTCGATCACCCAACTCTACCTGCCCGCTTCGACCCAGATTGTTGATAACAACCTGGGACGGATGAAGAAACTTGAGGAAATCACCGTGGAGCGGGGCAGCCGCTACTATACCTACGAGGACGGAGTGCTCTATGACAACACGGGCAGCGTGTTGTTGCGGTGTCCTGCCGCCCGCACCGGTGGCTTCATGGTCCCCGATGGGGTAGAAGAGATTGCCTGGAGCGCTTTCTCCTACTCACAACTGTCGGACGTCAGCATCCCCGATGGCGTGACGCGTATTGCCGCCGCCGCTTTCTATGAGAGTCCGCAACTCAAGACCATAAGTATTCCCGCGAGCGTCAAGACGATCGGCGAATCGGCCTTCTACGGCTGCAACCGCCTGCAGCGGGTAGACCTGGCCAATGTCCGCACGTTGGGCAAAAGAGCATTTCAGGATTGCAAGTCGCTGGAGTCGGTGATTGCCGAACATTTGAGCATCGTGCCGCAATCGGCCTTCGAGAGCTGTTCGACACTGACCTCGGTAGAACTCTCGTCCGAAATCAACACCATTGGCGAGCATGCCTTCAAGAATTGCAAGGCTCTGACTCATATCGATTTGCCGGAAATGCTGACGACCATCAGCAAGGAGGCTTTTGAAAACTGCCCCTTGACATCGCTAGAGTTGCCCGGTAGCTTGGTAACCATCGGCGAGCGGGCTTTCAAGAACTGCAAGGGCTTGACGAGCGTACAGGTACCCGACGTGTGCGCGACAATAGAAAAAGAAGCCTTCCGCGAGTGCACGTCGCTCGTTGAGATAGACTTAGGCCAGGGTTTGCGTTACCTGGGTGATAACGCCCTGCGCGAGACCGCCATCTCCACACTCATCCTCCCCGGGACCATTACCGAGGTGGGTAAGAAAGTCGCCGAGAAGTGCAAGAGCCTGACCCGCATCGAGTGTCACGCCGTCGCGCCGCCCACGCTTGACAAGGTGTCCGACAAAAAAATCCCGTTGTACGTCCCGGCTCAATCGGTCAATGTCTACCATAATTCCAAGGGCTGGAAGGACTTCAAGGAAGTCTATCCCCTGAACTAGCCCATGGCAGAGCAATCGGCCTTTGCAACGCAGTTATTGAAGTGGTTCAAGACCTATGGTCGTGAACTGCCCTGGCGTGGCATCGGCGATCCCTACGGCATCTGGGTGAGTGAGGTCATCCTGCAGCAGACGCGCATCGAGCAGGGCCGTGACTACTGGCTGCGCTTCATGGAGCGCTTCCCCACGGTTGAAGCCCTCGCCGCCGCCAGCGAGGATGAGGTCTTGCGCCAATGGCAGGGCCTGGGCTATTACAGCCGCGCCCGCAACATGCACGCTGCCGCTCGCCAAATCGTTGAGCAGGCTGGTTTCCCGCGCACCATCGAGGGGCTGCGCGCCTTGCGCGGGGTGGGGGACTATACCGCCGCCGCTGTGGGGTCAATGGCTTTCGGGTTGCCTGCCGCCGCTGTTGACGGAAACGTCTTCAGGGTGCTGGCACGGCACTTCGGCATCGATGTGCCCATCAACACGACACGCGGCAAGCGCACGTTTGAGGTCTTGGCGCACGAACTGCTACCTGAGGATAAGGCTTCGGCCTTCAACCAGGCGATGATGGACTTCGGGGCCACATGGTGCACACCGCGGTCGCCGCGATGTGCCGATTGCCCGTTTGCCGAGACCTGTGAGGCGCTACGCTCGGGCCGCATTGATCAGTTGCCCGTCAAGGAGAAAAAACTCACGGTGCGCGAGCGCCGCTTTTCCTATATTTACATCCGTCACGAGGGCATGACCCCCTTGCGCCGCCGTCCGGCAGGAGACATCTGGCAGGGACTGTGGGAGCCCCTGATGGTGGAGGATGCCCCTCTGCCCGACCTGGGTTGCCCGCTCACGCTGCTTGCCAGCAATGTCAAGCATGTGCTTACACATCGCGTCCTGCTCGCCGACTTCTATCTCGCCGAGCCGTCCTCGCGTCCGCCGTTGCCCGAAGGTTACCGCTGGATCAGCGAATGCGACCTCACGGACTACGCCGTGCCTCGCCTTGTCGAGAAACTTCTGGCGCTAGTCCCCCAATAAACCCATCCAGATTTATACTTAAAGTGTTGATGCACAGGTTACCCGCATTGTAGAGCCGCAAAATTTTGCGGCTCCTTGGAAAGGCAGATTGTGCCGCCTAACGGGAGACGCAAAATTTTGCGTCTCTACAGACCAAATAACACGATTTACTCACGTAAAAAACGATTAACAACCGTTGCAACAGAAATTAGGGTTGTTGCTCAGGTTGTTAATCGTTGTTGTTTCTCTCGCCTGAAAGGGTTGGCGTCTTGACGCGAGGTCAGCTGTCCTGATCAAAGGGGTTGATGTCAAAACTGTAGGTCCTCAACCGTTCGGTCTGCTTGACGATGCTGCCCTGCTTGTTTGCGCGCACGAGGTGAATGAGACAAGTCAAGTGTTCCTCGGTCCTGTTGGTGTACATCTCCAGGTAGCGCACATATAACTCGTCACATGCCCGTATCACAGTAGCATCATCACCGTTGACGGTGGGAGTGGGGTAGACTTCGCGGATGGCCTCTTTCATCAGCGTGATGGGGCTGTAGTAGCGGTCGGTGTGGTCCTCAAGGCCGTTCACGAGGAATTCCTCCTCGATTTCCAGGTAGTAGTCGATGGTGGCTCCGTCGGGCTCATCGTCACCACAAGCCGTAAAACTGAGCGACATGACTGTGAGAGCCACCATCAGCATGAGTGACTTCCACGAACAGAGCAGATGATATTTCTCTCGCATTCTTCTTTTTTAGGCGATAGGTTTAAGCATTGATGGCGGTAACCAACAATTAATTACTAATTCCCAATAAGTTGCCTTACTTCACTTGATCCTCGCCAATCGCTTTGGTCACAGAGCTGATGTTGGGATCCTGGGCCTCGTTGTTCAGCGTCTTCTCAATCAGCAGCTCCACGTTAGCATTGCGGAAGGGAGCGCGATTGGCCTGAGGCACGGACTGCAGGCTCTCGTTGATAAGCGTCGTCACATCGGTGATGTTGATCTCGCCATCGTTGTTAGCGTCAATGTTGGGTGCGGTGAGCGTCATCTCGGCCGGAATATTACCGAGGACCGTATCGATGCACCTGTTAATGAGCGCATTGTCGTTAGCATTAGCGGCAAAGCCTAATGCCAAGGCACAAAACAGTAGTGTAAAGATTCTCTTCATAGTCGTTTGCTTTATATTGTTTGATGATGAATACTCTATTGCAAAGGTACTTCAAATTTTTGGAATTTGCAACACTGCATCTAAAAAACTTTTCAGCCCCTATCCTCAATAACGTCTAAAGTCTAAAGTCTAACGTCTAATACCCTTCCTCGGTCACCGGACGTGCTCCGAAGCGGTAGGTCTTCAACGCATTGCTCTTCTTGACGATATCACCGTCCATCGAGGCACGGTACAGCTTGACGATACACACCGCATTTTTCTCGGACGCATGATACATCGACTTGTACTCCATGAAGATGTCGTCGAGGGCTGCTATCACGGCCCCGTCGTTGCCGTAGCGGTTTTTCTGGGGATAGGCGAGGAGCAGCGCTGTTCTCATCTTCACGATCGTGTTCGACAGCACGTCGGCCTCGGGCAACGCTGTGGAGCCCTCGGTCTCGTACTCTTCGGTCAACGTGAGTTTCACCTGGGAATTGATGGTCATGTAGTAACCCACGAGCCAGTCGGGCTCATCCTTCTCACACGACGTCAAGGCGACCAGCGGCAAGACGAGCATCACCGCGATGAGCAGCAGGCGTGAGAATGATGTATGTTGTCGTTCGGGATAGGCCATAAATAACTATGTTTTTGGTTATTATTCGTTTGAAAGATAGATGTCGCAAAGTTAAACAGAGAAAATGGATTTGCCAACTATTCCACGTTAAAAATCAACAACATCGGTTACGGCTCTCGCCCCGCCTTTTTACCGCTTTTTGCCGCATGAAAGTCGGTTATCAAAAAATGTGCCCGTCAAACGGGATTACATTCATCAAAAATCATTAACTTTGCAAGTTGTTCCATTCAATAATCCGAAAATATCAACATGAAACAGTTTAACGTAGAAGCAGCAACCGAGGGTTGCATCAAGTGGATTCGCAACTGGATTGACACGTGCTGCCCGGGTCACAAGGTCGTCGTAGGACTCAGCGGAGGCAAGGATTCGACCATTGTGGCCGCTCTGTGTGCCAGGGCTCTTGGCCCCGAGAACGTCATCGGAGTGGGCATTCCCGGTAAAGGGCAAGACCTGCATGACGCCGACAAGATTGCTGAATATCTCGGCATTGAATTCTATCGCTTCCCGATAGGTGTTCTTGAAGAAGCCTACAAGGACATCTTCGAGTCCATCGGTCTTACCATGTCGGCCCAGACCGAGATGAATATCCCGCCCCGCCTGCGCATGACGACGCTTTATGCCATCGGCCAATCGCTCAGGGGCGTGGTGGTTAACACCTGCAACTACAGTGAGGATTACATCGGCTACAGCACGTTGTTCGGCGATTGTGCCGGCAGCTTTGCTCCCGTGAGGATGTTCACCGCCACCGAGGTCATCGCTATCGGCGATTATATGGGCCTGCCTGCTCGCTGGACCCATAAGACGCCAGACGATGGCCTGCCCAACTCCTCGCCCGATGAGGAGAAGTTCGGGTTCACTTACAAGACGCTGGATGATTTCATCCGTGGCTATGCGATGCCGTCCCAGGAGATACAGGACAACATCCAACGCCGTCATGTGCAGAACCTGTTCAAACTTGAGATAGTACAGATTCCCGCTTACGATTATTTCAACGAAGAATAAATCAACCTGCAAGAAGCTGATGTCACCCGTGCGAAATTCAGAGTTGGCCTCGATTCGCAGGGCGTGACCAGGGAGAAATAACATCTTTTAAGCTAACGAATGGCAGTGGTGGCACTGGATTTGCACTGGGGCTTGATAAATGTCTTGAAATGAACATTTCTAAAGGTGTATATAACGTGTTGCGCAGCGTGGTGGTTACCGCGCTGGTGACGGTTGTTGCCTTGTTTGCCCTGACCTATCTGCTGCTCTTGCTCCCGCCCGTGCAGGAGCGCCTGTGCCACGAGGGAGAAAAGGCCCTGGGTGAATACCTGAACACCGAGGTCAACATCGGGTCGGTCTCGGTTTCGCCATTCAACCAGCTGGAACTCATGGACGTGCTGGTCAACGATCAGCAGGGTGACTCCTTGCTTACCATCGGTAAACTCGGGGCCGGTATCAGCCTCAAGGACCTGATTGCCGATCGTCGGATTGTCGTCACCTACGGCGAAATCATCGGCCTCTCGGGACACGTGACGCGCCCCGACAAGGACAGCCCCACCAACGTGCAGTTCATCATCGACGCCTTCAAGCCCAAGGACGATAAGCCGCCCAAACCCTTTGACGTGGAAGTCAAGACGGTGGTGGTGCGCCATTCCTCGCTGACCTATGACGTGCTGGACCAGCCCCGCAGGCCCGGTCGCCTGGACCCGAACCATCTGGCCGTGACCAACTTGAAGGCCGACCTCTCGTTGCCTCAACTCAAGAACAACGACTTCGACATCCGTGTCAAGCGCTTGTCGTTTGACGAGGCGAGCGGATTCTCGTTGAGCCGTCTGTCCACCGATGTCCACATCACCGACAATGCCCTGGATGTCAAGGATATCAAGGTGCAGTTGCCCCGCAGCGACATCCGCTTGGACGATTTGCATCTGGAATACTCCTCCCTCAAGAACCTGGGGAGCGAGCTCAAGACCATGCCGCTGAGCGTGAGCACTCCGGGCAGTACCGTCACCTTGTCTGACCTGGCGGCATTTGACCCCCGCCTCAATAATTTTGACGACCCCATGCGCATCTCGGCCACCGTCGTGCGTGATGACGGCCGTATCGAGGTGCCGTTGTTGAATGTGAGAACTACCGACGGGACCCTCTCGCTGAACGCTCGCGGCGGCATGACGTTGCCCAACGCTGGCGGCTACCATGCCCTGGATCTGGACCGCGTGGACCTGGACGTGACTTCGGCACGGCTGGCTCAGTATCTGGACTTGGTTCCGGCGATGTCGCCCCAGGCCCGTAACCTGATTACACGTTGCGGCAATATCAAGGTGAACGGCGAGTTGCACAACTCGCCCAGCCGCACCAGCTTCAACGGCAGGCTGGGAACGTCGCTGGGTGTCGCCGACCTTAACGGCACTCTGGCCCAACAGGCGGGAACGAACCGCTTCACCGGTCACGTCAAGACCGATGGCCTGCAGCTGGGCACCTTGCTTGACCAGCAAGGGCAGCTTGGCGAGGTGGCGCTCGATGCCCAGATTGACGCGGCCATCAAGGGCAATGACGTCTCGGGCCACCTCCAGGGAAACATCCCGTTTGTGGACTTCAAGGGCACGAGGTATCACGACATCAAGGCCGATGTCGACAAGCAGGGCAATGTGTTCATGGGACAGCTGGCCATGCGCGACCACAACGGGGTTATCGACCTCGACGGCAAGGCGGTGCTGGATGGGGCCAATTCCAACTATGACGTAAACCTCAAGACGCAAAATGTGAACCTCGCCGGCCTGGGCATTTCGACCAAAAATCCCGACCAACGCCTCACGGCAACAGCCAGCGCTTCGTTTTGGGGAAATTCGATGGACAATGTCTCGGGTCATCTCGAGGTGCGGGACTTCACCTTTACCGACGCCAACGGCAAGGGCTTAGCGTTCAACAGCCTCCAGCTCAACGCCGACAACAACGGCATCGACAAGGTCATCAGCATTGACAGCGACCACATCAGCGGTTTTGTCTCGGGACAGTATGACTTCAAGACGATCGTTCCCACAGTAAAACACATGCTCTCAAGGGCATTCCCGCAGTATTTCGGGGATTTTGCCGACTATAGCCATGAGGGCGAGCCCAACGATGTCAAACTTGACCTCGTCATCAATCCCGACGATGCCTTGCACGAGATGCTCAATCTGCCCTTCAAGTTGGCCTATCGCACGATTATCGAGGGCAACCTGAGCGAGGTGGACACGACGTTTAACCTCGTGGTTGACGCTCCCCTGATTGTCCAGGGCACTAACAAGGTGATCGAGCAGACGCGTTTGCTGGTCGAGCTTGACAGCGTCACCAACAAGGTCCTGCTCAATGCCCAGTCCCGCTATCCTGTCAAGAACGGCATGGTTGACCTCAATATGGACGTCAGCGGCCAGGATAACCGTCTTGACGCCAATCTGTCGTGGCGCATGCCTCAGGCCCATGACTTCCACGGCAACCTGAACGTGTCGGGACTGATTGACCGAGGCTCGGCCGGAGGGCTGAGGGCCGATATTGACCTCCACCCCTCGCAGCTGGTGTTCAACGATACCATCTGGCAGGTGGATAAGGGCCATGTGGCCATCGACAACGGCGTTGTCACGGTCGACAATATCTCAGGAGGCAGGGGCAACCAGTTTATCCGCATCAATGGCGTGGTTTCACATGACCCTGATGACCAGTTGTGCCTGGAGATGAACGACATGAATCTGGACTATGTGTTCGAGACGCTCGCGATAGACCATGTGGACTTTGGCGGACGTGCCACCAGCAAGGTCTTTGCCAGCGACCTGCTCTCGGGTGCTCCGCGCCTGTATAGCCCGAGCCTGTTCATCAAGGATATATCCTATAACGGTGCAAAGATGGGAGACCTGGACATCAGTGTCGAGTTTGACAACGAGTCGCAGGGCATTCTCGTCAAGGGAGATATCGCCCAGCCTAACGGTCGCCGCAGCGGCATAGACGGAGGCATCTACGTGGCCAACGATTCGCTTTACATCGAGTTTGACACCGATCACGCCAATGTGTCCTTCCTCAAGCCCTACATGGAGGCGTTCACCAGCAATGTCGAGGGCGAGATGTCGGGAAAGGCGATCCTGTTCGGCAATTTCCACACCATCAACCTCGAGGGCGATATCGTGGCCGATTCCATACGCTTCCTGATCGACTATGTGAATTGCTATTACACGGCATCCAACGTCCCCATTCACATCGTCCCGGACTATATCGAGTTCAGCAACATTCCCATCCACGACCGCGAGGGACATACGGCCAAACTGGGCGGGTGGCTCAAGCATGATGCTTTCCACAGTCCCGAGTTCAGCTTCGCCATCACCGATGCCCACAACTTCCTTGCCTATGACACCAACCCGACGATCAACCCCGACTGGTACGGCACCATCTACGGCAACGGCGCCTGCTTTGTCGACGGAGGTCCGGGCATCGTCAACATCCGCGTCAACATGTCCTCGGCGCCCCACAGCAAGTTCACGCTTGTGATGAGCGACACCGAGCAGGCCACCAATTACGACTTCATCACCTTCCGCGACCGCGAGGTGTTGGCAGCCCCGGTAGTTCCGCAGGAAGTGGATTCCATCGACCTGGTATTGAGCCAATTCAAGAAAATCAAGCAGGAGGAGAACTCCGAGCCCAGCGCCTATAACATCGACCTGCAGGGTGACATTACGCCCGACCTGGCGCTCACGGTCATCATGGACCCCGTCGGCGGTGACCGCATCAAGGCGACGGGTAGCGGACACATGCGCTTGACCTATAACAACAACGGCGAACTCGAGACCTATGGCCGCTACACCCTTGACAAGGGAACCTATAATTTCACTTTGCAGGATGTGATTATCAAGGACTTCACCATCCGCGACGGCAGCAGCATCAGCTTCCAGGGTGACCCCTATGCCGCGGTTCTGGACCTTGAGGCGGTCTATTCGCTCAATGCCAGCTTGCGCGATCTTGACGACTCGTTCAGCCATGACGGCGACCTGAACCGCCCCAATTCCACGGTTCCGGTCCATGCGCTCTTGCGTGCCAGGGGCATCATCAGCCAGCCGGAAATCTCGTTTGACCTGGAATTCCCGTCGCTCAACACCGATGCCTACCACAGGGTGAAGAGCATCATCAGCACTGACGAGATGATGAACCGTCAGATTATCTATCTGCTGGCCCTCAACCGATTCTACACGCCCGAATATATGATTGGCGCATCGTCGGGCCAGAATGAATTCCTCACCTCGGTAGCGTCGTCGACCATTGCGGGACAGCTCAGCAATATCCTGGGCAAGATGAGCGAGAACTTCTCCATTGCTCCTAACGTGCGTACCGACCGCGGCTTCAGCGATGTCGAGGTCGACGTGGCGCTCTCGAGCCAGCTGCTCAACAACCGATTGCTGCTCAACGGTAACTTCGGATACAGGGACAATACCTACAGCACGACCAACTCCAACTTCATCGGAGACTTTGACCTGGAGTACCTGCTCAACAGCAAGGGCACCTTCAGCCTGAAAGCCTACAACCACTTCAACGACCAGAGCTACTACAACCTGCGCAAGGGTCTCACCACCCAGGGCGTGGGCATCGTCTGGAAACACGACTTCAGCAAGCCGCGGTCCTCCAAGGCCTCGTTGAGCCCCACGTCACAGCAGGATTCCATCCCCAAGCGGGAAATGCCGCCGCAGTCACCCCGTGACAGCAGCGTCCGTCAGCCGGTTCCCATGGTCACCCTCCGCTCTGTCGAACCCTCAAATCGTACAACCGAAAAATGATGAGAAGAAGCTGCATCGTCCTGTTCACCATCCTGATGGCTGTGTTCGTCGGGCGCATGCGGCTTGCAGCGGCTCCGGTTGATGTGCCGGACGACTCGGCGCGCCTGGGCGATGCGGTTGCCGTGCGGTTGGACAGTGTCGCCGTGCAGCTGGACAGCGTCGCCGTGCAGCTGGATAGGGTTGCACTGAGGCTGGACAGTGTTGCCCAGCGGTTGGACGGCCTCTCGCTGCAGCTGGGTAGCCTCGGGCAGCAGGATAGTCTCGGTGACAAGGACCATTGGAAGCGCGTTGTATTAAGGCGTGGATGGAGCATCAACGACACGACCATCGTCTATCCGCCAGTGCTCGACTTCGGCGCCAAGGTCTATCGCTGGCTCAACCATGCCCTCAACTACTATGACACGGCCTATGTCGTCAATCCCGGCAAGGGGAAAAAGAAGTTTAAGGTCATGATCAAGAACAGCAACTGGCTGGACTTCTACTCGGGCCACCTGGGCAAATGGGGAACACCCTTGCAGCTTAACAGTGACATCACATCGTTGTTCGGTTTCCACATCAGTGGCATGGGACTCAGTTTCACCTATATGATCAATGCGCGTGACCTGATTGCCGGCAAGTTCATCCGCAACCGCAGGCTGCAGTTCTCGTTCACCACATCACGCATCTTTATCGAGGGCTACTACCGCAAGAACGACCAGAGCACGGTTCATCTGCACAGGCTGGGCCGATGGATGGGCGATGAGATTTTCTCGGGCCTTATGCGTGAGGGCTATGGCCTGGATGCCTACTACATTTTCAACCACACGCATTACAGCCAGGCGGCGGCCTATTGTTTTTCCAAGTATCAGAAGCGCAGTTCCGGCTCGCTGTTGGCGGGTATTTACCTGAGTCACCAGGATGTGGTCATGGATATGAGTATCCTCCGTTCCGCCCTCCAGAGGCAGCTCCCCGGCAGGAAGACCGACTACCGTTTCCGCTACCGTGACTTCGGATTCATGATTGGCTATGGCTATAGCTGGGTGTTCCATCATGGCTGGCTCTTCAATGTCACGGTGGTGCCGAGCATAGGCTACCGTCACAGTTTCCCCAATTCCATCGAGGGCAAGAAGTCCCTGTTGTCCACCAATCTGAACGGTGGCTTGGCGCTGGTGCGCACCGCCGGCAACTTTTTCTACGCCTTCAATTTCAACCATGAGGGGCACTGGTATCAAAGCACCATGCACAGCTTCTACAACAGCTACAGCAACTTCGACCTCACCGCCGGCTTCCGTTTCTAGAAAAATGAGTAACTTTGCAGCCGCAAATGGGGCTGATTGGACAAATTGGACTAATTAGACAAATTAGTCAAATTGGACTAATTGGTTTCATGGGAAAATGTAAAGAACAATGAGTGTAACGATTTTAGGTATTGAGTCGTCGTGTGACGACACGTCGGCAGCGGTGTTGCGTGACACCGTGCTGCTGAGTAATGTCATTGCCAGCCAAAAGGTCCATGAGGCCTATGGCGGCGTGGTGCCCGAGCTGGCCTCGCGCGCCCATCAGCAAAACATCGTCCCCGTCGTCAGCGAGGCCATCCGTCAGGCGGGAATCACGTCCCACGATATTGATGCCATCGCTTTCACTCGTGGCCCGGGTCTGCCGGGGTCGCTCCATGTGGGCACCTCGTTTGCCAAGGGGCTTTCCCTGGCGCTCGACATTCCCCTGGTTGACGTGAACCACCTGCACGGCCACGTCCTGTCCCACTTCGTCAAGGAGGAACCGGATGCCCAGGTGCCCGACTTCCCCTACCTGTGCCTGCTCATCAGCGGCGGTAACTCCCAGATTATCAAGGTCAACTCCCCCAGGGATATGGAGGTGCTGGGACAGACCATCGACGATGCTGCCGGCGAGGCCTTTGACAAGTGCGCCAAGGTTATGGGACTGCCTTATCCCGGTGGCCCGTACATCGACCGCCTGGCCGCCGAGGGCAATGATAAGGCTTTCAAGTTTGCCAAGCCCCATGTTGACGGCTATAATTACAGCTTCAGCGGCCTGAAGACGTCGTTCCTCTATACCCTGCGCGACGCGCTCAAGGAGAACCCCGACTTTATCGAGCAGAACCGTGCCGACCTGGCCGCCTCGCTGCAGCGCACCATCATTGAGATCCTGATGGACAAGTTCGGCAAGGCCATCAAGGATACGGGTATCAAGACCATCGCCATCGGTGGCGGTGTGTCGGCCAATAGCGGCATGCGTGCCGCAGTCGAGGACTATGCCCGCCGTCGCCACCTCAAGGCATTTATCCCCAAGCGCGTTTTCACGACCGACAACGCGGCGATGATTGCCATTGCGGGCCATTTCAAGTACCTGGACAAGGAATTTTGCGACATCACGGCTCCTCCCTTCCAGCGTGTTGTCATCTGAATCAGGCGTGACCATGAGCATCGACAGCATCATCATCAAGGGAGCCCGCGAGAACAACCTCAAGGACGTCTCGCTCGAGATACCCAAGCATCAGATTACGGTTTTCACAGGCGTTTCGGGCTCCGGCAAGAGTTCGCTCGTGCTCGACACCATCGCGGCCAAGTCGCGTCGGGAGCTGAACGACACCTTCCCCTCGTTTGTGCAGCAATACCTGCCCAAGTATGGCCGTCCCCACGTGGATGCCATCGAGAATCTGCCCATCGCCATCGTCATCGACCAGAAGAAGCCCGCCCAGAACTCCCGCTCGACCGTGGCGACCTATACCGACATCGCCGCCCTGCTGCGCCTGCTATTTTCGCGCGTGGGGCAGCCCTTTGTGGGCTATGCCGAGTCGTTCAGCTTCAACCACCCCGAGGGCAGCTGTCCGCGCTGTTCGGGCCTGGGCGAAATCCGCGAGTTGGACATCCACAAGCTGGTTGATTTTGACAAGAGCCTCAACGACGAGGACACGATACACTACATCGCCTTCGGCAAGGGCGGCTGGCGCTGGATTCGCTATGCCCACAGCGGCCTGTTTGACCTGGACAAGAAAATCAAGGACTACAGCCCCGAGGAACTCGACCTGTTCCTCAACAGCCCGCAAATCCGCTTGAAGAATCCTCCCGCCAACTGGCCCAAGACGGCAAAATATGAGGGCCTCATCCCGCGCATGTACCGCAGCATCATCAACAGCGAGGAGGGCTTGCTGCATGCCGCAGTGCTCAACCCCATGCTGCGCATGGGCACCTGCCCCGACTGCGGTGGCACGCGCCTGAGCCCCCGCGTGCTATCGTGCAAAATCGAGGGCATCAACATTGCCGACGCCTGTGCCATGTCCATCACGCGCCTCAACGAGTGGGTAAAAGCGCTCACGGCACCGCTGGCCGTGGACCTCAAGCAGGCCATCAGCGCCCGCCTCACGGCACTCGAGGAAATCGGCTTGGGCTACCTGAGCCTGGAACGTGCCGTGGGTACCCTGTCGGGCGGCGAGGCCCAGCGCTGCAAGATTGCCAAATACATCAACTCGTCGCTGGCCGATGTGCTCTACATCCTCGACGAGCCCAGCACGGGTCTGCACGACCACGATATCGAGAAGATGAAGCATTCGGTACGGCGCCTGCGTGACGCGGGTAACACCGTCCTGCTCGTCGAGCACCACCGCGAGATGATCGGCATTGCCGACCACATCGTCGACCTGGGCCCCGGCCCGGGCAGCGAGGGCGGCCGCATCATCTTCGAGGGCAACTATCAGCAACTGCTGCACAGCGGCACCAGCACCGGTCAGATGCTGAGCCAGCACGGCAGTTTCAAGGCACAGCCGCGGCCCGTGGGCGAGACATTCCCCCTGCGCCATGCCAGTCTGCACAACCTCAAGGACATTTCCATCGACCTGCCCATGGGCGCTTTTGTCGCCATCGCCGGAGTGGCGGGTTCGGGCAAGAGTTCGCTCATGGAGTGTTTCCGCCGCGAGCATGGCGACGTGGTCTATATCAGCCAGAAGAACATCGGCGTGAGCCTGCGTTCCACGCCGGCGACCTATATGGACGTGGCCCCCGACATCCGCAAGCGCTTTGCCCGGGCCCACAAAATCAAGGAGCAGTATTTCACGTTTAACGGCAAGGGCGGTTGCCCCGTGTGCGGTGGCAAGGGTGTGGTCATCGCCGAGATGGCCTTTATGGACAACATCGAGACCACCTGCGAGGCCTGCCACGGCCTGCGCTACAGCCGCGAGGCGCTGGAATATACCCTCGACGGCAAGAACATCGCCGAGGTCATGGACCTGTCGGTGCGCCGTGCCAGCGAGTTCTTTAAGGGCACCAGCATCGAGGAAAAATTGAAACCCATGATGGACGTCGGCCTGCACTACCTCCACCTCAACCAGGCCCTGAGTACCCTCTCGGGCGGCGAGCTGCAACGCCTCAAGATGGCCTCCTGCCTCAAGCAGTACACCATGCCCCTTGACCAGGGCGGACAGCGCGGCGTGTTTGTCATCGACGAGCCCACCGACGGCCTCCACCTCAAAGACGTGCGCCACCTCATCGACCTGTTCGAGCAGATGGTAGAGATGGGCAACACGGTCTATGTCATCGAGCACAATACCGATGTCATCAAGGCGGCCGACCATGTCATCGAACTCGGCCCCGGTGCGGGCGACCTGGGCGGCACCGTCATCTACCAGGGCACCCCCCGCGACATGCTCACCTGTCCCCAATCAGTCACCGCCCCCTACCTCTAACAACCGAGGCACAATCAGCCAGCCCTTGACGGGTGTCATGATAACATCGTTGGTTTTTAATCGGCCTTACGGCCGAGAAATCAAAAAAAATGAATTATGACTCACCCTCTACATAGTTCGCTTGGGGTGTTTTCCATATTTTCCACCCTTTCCACACATGCGTGTACTTTCCACTTTTCACTGCTGCTGGGTGGAAAACCCTGCATGCATGTGAACGAGGTGGAAAAAGTGGAAAAATGAGTGGGAGGGTTAGAGGTTAGAATCCTCGGTTGTCTTTTCTCATGCGGCTCATTTTCTCGGCAAAACCGCCGTTTTTAAGGAAATCCTGCTCCAGTCGTTCAAGTTGCCTGAACAACAAGTAATCGGCTTGGTGGATGAGGACGATGGCCATATTAGCAATGGTTTCGGGCGGACGTGTGGCGCACAGTTGCATGAAATAATCGGCATCGTTGTGCTCCTTGCCTAACGTTCTCATCGCACTCCATTGGGGTGAGCCTTCTTGCCACTGGCTGTGTCCACGGGTTCGCAGATAGTCCATATAGTCCTCGAGCAATTCCTGGAGACTTGCTTTGGCAACATTGATGAGCTTTATCTCGGTCTTGGCCGACGTTGCTGATGCGGCACAACCCTCAATGATGTTCTGCTTGCCTGAACGGGCAGCCTGCACCATCTGATCAATGGTGCGGTCCTTGCCGCTCAAGTATTTGTGGCAGAAGTAGTAGGTCATCTCGTAGATGACTTCTGCCTTCTGGTAAGAGAGCAGTTTGCGGTAATTGCCACTGTGACGGATGAGCTTCTCGTCGCCCATGATGGTTGAGTTTTTAGTGAATTGTTGATAATCGGTTAATTAATGGCCGTTAGGGACTTTAAGGTCTTTAAGGACTTTAAGGTCTTTAAGGTCCTTAAGGTCTTTAAAGACTTTCGGGTCTCTAGTAATCCTTTGAGATTGCAAATTTAGGGAAAAATGTGGGCTCTACAAAATCTTTATTGTATCTTTGCCATTTGGTATGGAAGAGGAATTTGACATCAGGAGAGAGCAGCTCAAAACCGACCAGGATTTTGAGCGGGCGTTGAGGCCCGTACGGTTTGAGGACTTTGCCGGGCAGGAGAAGATTATCGAGAACCTGCGCGTGTTTGTCGCTGCGGCCAAGCTGCGCGGCGAGTCGCTTGACCACGTGCTGTTCCACGGTCCTCCGGGCCTGGGCAAGACGACGTTGAGCAACATCATCGCCAATGAGCTGGGTGTGGGCTTCAAGGTGACATCGGGCCCCGTGCTGGACAAGCCGGGCGACCTGGCGGGCCTGCTGACGTCGCTCGACGAGAATGATGTGCTGTTCATCGACGAGATTCACCGCCTGAGCCCCATCGTGGAGGAGTACCTCTACAGCGCGATGGAGGACTACCGCATCGATATCATGATCGACAAGGGACCGGGAGCGCGCTCGGTTCAGCTGACGCTCGCCCCGTTTACCCTCATCGGTGCCACCACCCGCAGCGGCCTGTTGACGTCGCCGCTCAGGGCACGCTTTGGCATCAATTGCCACCTGGAATACTATGACCACAAGGTGCTGGAGGGCATCATCCGCCGCTCGGCACGCCTGCTGGCCGTTCCCATCGACGACAAGGCGGCCATCGAGATTGCCCTGCGCAGCCGCGGCACGCCCCGTATCGCCAACTCGCTGCTGCGCCGCGTGCGCGACTTCGCCCAGGTGAAGGGCAGCGGCCGCATCGACCTGGAAATCGCCCGCTATGCCCTCGAGGCGCTGAACATCGATAAATACGGCCTCGACGAAATCGACAATAAGATTCTGCTGACCATCATCGACAAGTTTGGCGGCGGCCCCGTGGGCCTGAACACTATCGCCACGGCGATGAACGAGGACGCGGGCACCATCGAGGAGGTCTATGAGCCTTACCTCATCAAGGAAGGTTTTATCAATCGCACCCCGCGCGGCCGTGAAGCGACCATGCTGGCCTACAACCACCTGAAACGCGAGCGCCCCGGCGAGGTGGGAAGCATTTTTTAGATAAGAGATAAAAGATAAGAGATTTTATAGTGACTATAGATACTATAGGTACTATAGGGGAAAGATTATGGCTAATTTAAAATCACTGGCAAAAGACACTGCCATCTACGGCCTGAGCAGCATCGTGGCCCGTTTTGTCAACTACCTGCTTGTGCCGATACAGACCATGAAATTTGCCTCGACAGGAGGCGAATACGGCATCATCACCAACGTTTATGCCTATGTGGCGATATTGATTATGGTGCTGACCTTCGGCATGGAGACGACGTTCTTCAGGTTCATGAACAAGGAGGGCATGGACCGGGAGAAGGTATATTCCACGGTGCTCAGGATGGTGGGCACGGTGGGCCTGGTGACGTCGGTGATTGTGGTGCTCTTCTGCCAGCAGATAGCTGCTTTGCTGGGCTACGGCAATCATCCGGAATATGTGGTGGTGATGTATATCACGGTGGCTCTGGACGCCTTCACGGCCATTGCCTTTGCCTACTTGCGCTGCGAGCACAAGCCCATCAAATTTGCCACGCTCAAGATTGCCAACATCGGCCTTAACATCGTGCTCAACCTGATTTACTTCTTCGGGTTGCCGATGCTTCACCTCAACCCGTTCGGCATCTACGGCGAGACCTTCCACTACGACGTGGTGTGGGTGTTCTACATCAACCTCTTCTGCTCGATGTTCAACCTGGTGTTCCTGAACAAGGAGCTCAGGGGCATCAAGCACGGCTTTGACACCAAGATGTGCCGCCAGATGTGGTCCTACGCCTGGCCCATCCTGGTCATGGGAATTGCCGGACAGCTCAACCAGAGCCTGTCGCAGATCATGTTCCCCAAGGTTTACCCAGGTGCCAACGCGATGAGCGAGCTGGGCATCTATGGCGCTTGCATCAAGATTGCCATGATCATGATGATGATTACCCAGGCATTCCGCTTTGCCTACGAGCCTTTTGTCTTCAGCAAGGTGAAGGACAAGGACAGCAAGGAGGTCTATGCCCAGACGATGAAATACTACATCATCTTCACGCTGCTGGCCTTCCTTGTGGTGATGGCCTATATTGACCTGCTCAAGTACCTGATTGGCGAGACCTACTGGAGCGGCCTGCGCGTGGTGCCCATCGTGATGGCTGCCGAGATTGTGTTCGGCGTGTTCTTCAACCTCTCGTTCTGGTACAAGCTCACCGACCGCACCATCTGGGGCGCCTATTTCTCGGGAATCGGAGCCGTGGTGCTCTTCATCATCAACCTGCTGCTGATACCGCAGTTCAGCTATATGGCTTGTGCCTGGGCTGGACTTATCGCCTATAGCGTGTCGATGCTGCTGTCTTATTTCATCGGGCAGAAGTATTTCCCCGTGAACTATCCGCTGCGCGACATCGGCCTGTATACCGTCGTGGCTGGCGTCCTGTTTGCCGGCATGATGCTGCCCGTGGAGAACACGTGGCTCAGGCTGGCCTTCCGCACGGTGCTGCTGTTGCTGTTTGTGGGGTTTATCTTCCGCAAGGAGCACCTGGGGCCCATGCTGGCCAAGCTGCCCGTCGTGGGACGGCTGTTCAAGTGACGGATAGGACGGATAGAACGGATAGGACGGATAAAACGGAGAGAACGGATAAACGGACAGAACAAACAAAAAAAACGGAGGTTGCGGGTTGACCGCTGCCTCCGTTTTCTGTTAGTTGTAACGCGTGTTGTTACTTCTTGTATTTGTACTTGACGCCCAGGTTGTACATGATGAAGGACTGGATGTCGGTGTACTCGTCGATAATCTTGCTGATGGGCTTGCTGTGGCCGTGGCCA